>JABGXW010000143.1 GCA_018675575.1 Bacteriovoracaceae bacterium
ATTAAATTCACTTTTTAAATCAACTGAAAATCTTTATCGAGCACCAGGGTATATCAAAATTCTTAAAGCACTTCGAAAACTTGATCCTTCATGGTCATTATTGCTTGCACCGAAAGGTGAGGCTGCCGAGGTTAACCATGTCCACGAATTTGTAGGATTTTTCTTTAGAGGATCTAGAGTTAGGCCAATAGCGAATGAACATTGTAGTGAATATAAGGGCAAAAAAGGTGGTTCTGAAATAGCTTGTATTCCAAATTTAAGAAAATCTTTTATGGGAATAGATACCACAGAAGTATTTTCAAGAAGACCTTTCCTTGCAAGTTTTAAATCAGGAAACTTTGATTTTAGTATGGTAACTAGCCATGTGGTTTATGGATCTCCAGATAATCTTGAGACGATGAAAAAAATTCTAATGCCCTCATTTGGAGTGAGTGGATATGAAGACATCGGAATAGGTGTCACTAAACAGACCTATGCCAGATGGGCTGAAGCAAAAATAATTCTAAAGTTAATTGAAAACTTGCGAGATCAGTATTACGAACAAGATATCATCTATGGTGGTGATATGAATCTCGAAGCAAAAAATAAATACTTCAAAACATTATTAAGAGAGTTCCCTGGACAAGAATTATTTATCCATAAGGAAACGACTATTAGTCAGCCAAGGTATCATAACCAAGGAGTTCCAACGAAAGGACTTTCTCGGAACTTTGATCACTTCATTTTTGATAAAGAGATTTCACATGAATGCCTAACCTCTGATAATAAAAATACGACAAAAGTTTATCCATATTATTCAGGTATGGTTGATTCTTTTATAAATAAAAATTACAAAGTCAGAGATGATAAGTTCTTTGACATGAATGAGTTCTTCTCAGATTTAAAAGGCCATGAGATTGAAGATAAAAATGAGTATGTACTTTTACCAAATGCAGAAAATAAAATTAAAAAAGCACAATTAGCTTATAGAAAAAAACTTCAGAAGTTAAAGAAAATATCAAGTAATACAATAGTGCCCGATGAATATCGTTTAGAAGAACGAGTTTCATTGTTTAAGCAACGAGTTTTTACTGATCAATTAACAGATCAGTATTTCTATAGGATGTACCTGGAGTTACTAAGTGACCACATGCCTATATCAATGTCTTGCAGAAACAAACTCTCAGATGATGATGAATAGATAGGTACTTGTAATCTTGATAAAATTTCCAATTCATAAAGTCTTTTATGAAAGTAAGTAATAAATAAGGCTGGACCTTATAGGGAGTTTTTAACTAAGTCAGCGGCCTTTTTACCATCAAATTGCCCCTTTATCTTTGGTTGAAGTTCTTTCATGATAGCACCCATATTTGGATTTTCTAGGTCTGCTTTAATTGTATTGATAATTGCCTGAACCTCGTCTTTGCAAAGCTGTTTTGGGAGATAGGTTTCGATGATTGTGATTTCTAACTGAGCTATCACTTTCATATCATGTCCATCTGGATAGGATTCAATGGCCTCTTTTGTATTTTTATGATGTCTTACGATGACATCCATTTCTGGTACCGGCTTTTTTGAAGTTGAATTTTCCATAAGCATGGATTTCATATAGCGCAAAGCCTGAAGTTTTTCTTTTTCTTTGGCCTTCATCGCTTCTTTAATTTCTTTATTTAATCTATTTAACATACACTTCTCTTTATTTAATATTCTAAAAGACCTATTAATCTTCCCAATAGATTGAATCTTGCAATGATCTCAAACTCTTCTTCTGAGTCAGTATCTCTCACTAAATAACTTAAAAGATATCCTAATCGCTCTCCTTCATAAGTCTCAAAATTAGTGATAATAAATTTCTTTGTAGAAATAAGATCGAGTTCTAAGTCTAAACTCATAGAGAGGTCAATTGATTCGATATTTCTTCTGGTTTGGTAGGGAGCATTCAAATATTGATTTTGGTTAATGATCACGACATGATCATGAATTATTTGACTATTTTGAATAATGATATGATTAACCAAGTCACAATTATCGACGTAGGTAACTTCAAATCGAGGTTTTCTATAAATGACCTGTCCTCGATGATTTACATAGTATCGCCCAAAGGTTTTTTTGATTTTTCCGTCACATTCCACATTTCGAACTCGTATTTTAAGTTTCAATAAAGTAACTACGACTTTTCCCTCATGGGTGGTGAGGTACTTTTTAAAGACATGAAAATTTGCTTCAGCGATACAAGTTTCAGAATCTATCGCGACATCTGTTTCATTTGCGACTGAAAACTCTGAGCATAAAGTAGGTTTAATGGATCTGTGTTGCAATGTCTCATTAGTGTCAATCCACTCTGCATGGGCATTGAAGGCCATTGAAATAAAAATAAGAAGCATTGTTATGCTTGGCATTAAATAATCCTTTGCAAGCTTATTTTTACCCAATGACGGCCTAAATGAACAGCCAGAATTACTGACTTTTTCTCATAAGGCCAGTTAGGGACTACTTCTTCGGAGATTCCTTGGAGCTGTATTGCCTAATAGAAGCTAAATCATCATAATTTCAATAGTAATCTTGTTTTAAGGACTCATCTATGATTTCAATTCTTGTTTTATGTACAGGGAATTCTTGCCGTTCTCAAATGGCAGAGGCCATACTGAGGGGAATGGATTTTTCTGATGTTAGTATTTATTCTGCAGGTATCGAAAAACATGGATTAAATCCTTGGGCCATGAAAGTCATTGAGGAAATAGATTTAGACATTAATGTGTTAAGCTCGAAAACCTTAGATGAATTTAAGTCTGAAATTGAATTTGATTATGTTTTAACTGTTTGTAAAAATGCTCACGAGTCCTGCCCCGTTTTCCAAGGTTCTGCTGAAATTATTCACCATAGTTTTGAAGATCCGCCATTCCTAGCAAGAGGAATAAAAGATGAAGAAAAGATATTAGCAATATATCGTGAAGTAAGAAATACAATTTCAGAATATCTTCATCATGATTTTATTAAACGATTGCCCTTAAAGTAAGATCAAATTGACCTTCGAGAAAAATCATGTCCTGATTCCAATTTAAGATCTTTGTATTTTGCTAATAACTCTGGAAGAAAATATTCAACGGTATTATTGGCAACAGAGAGATGGACACCTAGGACATAATGTCCTTTTAATATTTATTCCTAAGACAAAAGTAACTCTCTAAATTGAAGGATGAGCCCCATTTTTTAGCGTCTTTTGAAAGTTTTTTTGAAGAAAATTCTAAAAATGAACGTAAATCTTGAAAGTTCGGTAAATAAATATTCCTTATTTTAATTTCAAATACCATAACTAAAAACATTTATTTACTCTAATGAATTCAACAAGTAAACTTAGAGTCTATGAAAAATAAAAACAATGAAGAAATTAATATCAATGATGCTGCCTCTAAGAAAAAAGGTCTATTTAAAATTATCGAAAATATAATGAGAAAAGTTCCAAATGGTGGAATGCTTTTTGTTAGTATTTTTATATTAGCATTATATGTCTTTTGCATGGGAGTGGCTCTCACCCCTGGAATACTTGTTTTTTTAAAGGTACAATCGTTAACGTCAAACTCTTCAGAATTTATTAGGGCGTTGGGAATGGCCATGTCCATAGGCCTTGGTCTTTTTCTTTTTTCCTTCACAATTATCTTCGTTGTTCCTTTAGTCAATTATCCATTCATTCCTTTTGTAAGGTCTTATCGAGGACCTTGGTTTTCTTTGGAGTCTATTCCCTGGTATATTCATAATGCTCTCATTTATCTAGTTCGCTATACCATTTTGGATTTGATAACACCTTCTCCACTCAATATACTGTTTTATCGAATGATGGGAATGAAAATAGGTAAAGGGGTGATGATTAATACATCAAATATTTCTGATGCCTGTTTAATTGAGCTTGAAGATTATGCTGTAATAGGGGGCTCGGCTTCGCTTATGGCCCATTATGGTATGAAAGGTTACCTCATTATAGATAGACTTAAAATTGGAAGAGGAAGTACAATTGGGCTGAACGCTATTATTATGGGTGGAGTGATCATTGGTGAAAAGGTAACCATGGCCCCAGGTTCAGTAGCTTTGCCTAAAACGATTATTCCTGATGAAACCAAATTTGGTCTTTAGGTCCGTAAACTGTCTATATGGCTGACAACTGCCCTAAAATTGAAACAATCCTGGCTGAATTTCTATTGTAACTAGTTGAAAAAACTTGTAATGGTTTGGAGCATATTTTGCATGTTATAAATATGAATCAATATGTTAAAATGTAAAACAGGAGCATTATTATGAAATTTACTCTTATAGTACTTTTATTAGCAGTTTCACCATTGGCCATCTCTAAAGACAGTTCTACAGTGAAGCAGTCCTTAAAGCAGATCAATATTAAGGCAGAAGAGGTGAAGTTTTATTCACATCAAATTATTCTTAGAAATATAACTCCAGCTCAAAAGCAAGAAGTGGAGGAAAAGCTTAGTGAGTCAGTCAAGAAGTTAGATGAAGCTAGAGTAGAATTAATTGAAGCATATAATATGCTTGATTCAGATGTTCAAAGACAAATGCTTTTAGAAAAAGAAAAGTCAGCCAAGTAATTAATAACACAGAGCTTGCGCCGCGTCGCAAGCTCTGTTCTAGAGTAGGTAATTTTATCACCCTTATATAAACCCTATATTTTGTTTACAATTTTAACTAACTTAGTGAGTGAGTTTAAAAAAGGAAATAAAATTGAAACGTTTATCTATAAAACTACCTCTTGTTTTGGGGGCCTGTTTATTAATTCTTATGACACAAGTTTCTATTGCTGCTGGCTGCCCTTCAAAATCTAAAACTGAATGGCTATCCTTTTTCAAAGAAGAGGCCGATAAATTAGGCGCAAGCACAAATTATTACAATAAGGAAATTGCCAGTTACGCAAAAAAATGTATCCCTACTTGGAACATTTTGGGACTTGGTCAATGCTCTAAAAGGATAGCTATTGCCTCTGAAGCTCGTTATAAAACGAAGACTAAAGGTGGATCTATGGGCTGGGAAATGAGCGATAAAGATTATGTCAACGGGATTCCTAAAAAATTAAGAACTCTTCCACAAGAATTATCTGATGGTCTACCTGAAAATTATAGAGAAATTGCAAAGAATAAAGGTTGGAAAGTATTTAAGTATCGATCAAGAACAGTTCCTAATCCTCCGAGATCTTCCTATAATAGAGTACTATTAGTTGTTCCTGGACCTGAAGATGATAAGTATATTCAATTTACTATTTCAGATGACCTATCAAAACCAAATCGCCCGGAGCGGTTAATCGATTTTATATCTGTAGAACATAATAAAAATAATCCCAATAAGAAAGCACAAGTGCATTTCACTCAGTTTTGGAGAAATTCTTCTGGGAAAAAACCAGTTGATAAAATTCATGGAGGGGACGGTTATGATAGTTGCTATTCTTGCCACCCTAATGGAGTTAGAGAACTAAGTCCAGAGCCGGGGTCATACAATAAGGAAGACGCGAAATCATTGCTAGAAATCAAAAAGATGATGAGTAGTTATGGAGAACAAGAATTTAATGGTGCATTACATAGAGAAGCCTGGGGAGCACCTAAAGGTTCCGAGCAAGGTTGTGTTAAATGCCATAATAATTATCAAGGCAAACATTTGCAGTCTAGGGGAGCGATAAATTCCAGAACTTCAAGCATGCATGTGAAACATAAAATGACTCAAGACTTTTCCATGCCTGTTTCAAGTCTTAATTCAGAAAGAGAAATTTTTGAACTGATGGACAAAATTCCTTATCTTTTGACAGAATCAGAACGATTGGCCTTCCATAAAAAAATGAGAAAGGAAGATCAAAATGATAAATTTCAATTTGCAGTTGATGAATTATTTAAATTAGGAAAGATTTCAGAAAAGGAGAAAAGCCGTTATCACCTTATTTTAAAAGGTCACCCGGATTACCCTAATTGTTTAGGTCAACCAGATTGTTTTATGGGAATTGATAAAAAGTACACTCAAATGGCATCGGCACTAGATTCTAATTATGCCCAATCATCAAAAGATTATTACTTTGAAAATTGCAAAGAGGATAATTTAGTTTCTGGTGCTGATGATGAACTTCAGGTGGATTCAAGTCAGAGAAGATCTGGAGTTCGTGGTTTCATAGATAGAATCTTTGGAGTAGATAATCCAACTCCACAGGGAAGTGAACAATAATGAAATACTTAATACTTTTATCATTTTTAATTTCTTTAAACTCTTATGCTTTAGTCAATAAAGGACAAATGAAAGATTTACTTTCTGGTCATAAGTGCAAGAAACAAATCATAAAGCTTTTAAGCAATTGGAAATCAAATGATTCTTGGCAAAAAATAGCTAATATTGATCTGAGTCGTAGTGTTTATAAAACACCTAGTCATAAAATTGGTTCTTGGATTAGAATGGATATTCAAAATAATAAAGCGATTGTTCTTCAGAAGATGACATCTAAAATGATCATAAGCAAAGAGTTTGCCTATGATGGTAATTCTTGTTCGGGGGAGATGGCAGTTCGTTCTTTGAAATATGATGAAAAATACTTATCTCAATCGTTTACTGATGCGGAACTAATTAATTCCTTATCACAAAATAAGAAAGGAATTATTTATATTTGGTCACCTAATATGCCTCTTTCCGTTACTGGCTTGAAATATTTAAAGAAACATGCCAAGAAAATGGGAGTTCATGTAACAGCTGTCGTTGATCCTAATTCACCGAAAAGTGATATTGATGCTTTAGTTACTAGTGGCAAAATAGATAAAGAAGCTTTAAGACCTTTAGAGTCATATGATTTGATTCAACGTGGTGGACTGATCCATTTTCCAGCTTTTTTTTCCTATGAAAATGGTAAATTATCGAGAGCACCAAAGCTTGGTTATGAAGACGATAAGCAAACTTTAAATTACTTAAAAAAACAATTCTAATTTATCGAGATATTGATTTTAAAAAGGGAATCACATGATAAAATTTAATATTCTATTTTTTCTACTTCTTGGCCCAAACCAAATATTTGCTGGAAATGAAGATATGTGCTCAGTCGCTATTACTGTGCCAAAGACATCGACAGCACTACCAGTAAGTCCAAGTTATTTTATATCACCAGATCCTGCAGGAAAATATGTTGGGATTATTGCAAATGGAAATAAATTGGTAGATTTAGAGACTGGAGGGATGACTGATTTGCCAGGTGGAGTCGATCCTGTTTATTCACCTGATGGTGCCTACCTAACGAGGCCTGGAGGAGTATTTTATAATGGTCAAGAAATTAGAGAAGCCGCAAATAATGGAGAGAGCACAGAGTCTCCAAAAAAAGTTTATGATGGCGGAATGGAGGGAGTCTATCAATCATTAGGAGTTATTCAGGACGGAAATAAAAGAACTTATAGAATGATTGATGATACAGATGGAGTTTCTTTTCAAGATTATGAAAGAAATGGCTCAAGCATAAAATTAACCAAAAAGATGTCTTCTTCTAGAACACTATGCCCGGAGTTTAGTTCTGATACTCCCATGCTTTCTAAAGATGGAAAGTACTTATCCATTTATAATAAAGAAACATTATCGACTCAGATTTATAATGTAGAAGATAATATAAAAAATAAAAATAAGCCATGTAAGCTCGTTTTGGATTTAGGTTTTCCTACAGGGAAGGTAAGTTTTGATTATGGAAATAATCAAATAGCTTTCCATGTTGATTCTAGTAAAACACAAGCTAATTACTTTTCTGGAATATCATCGGCAATTCGTAAAGATGCAGCTGTGATGAAAATTGACATACAAAAAGACTCTTCAGGTAAAGAAACATGGAAACCTACTGCAATGGCCAAAATAAATTTAACAAAAGGGAAAACTGACCAGGGAACAGGAACTTATTATCCAAGATTTAGGCCAGATGGTTCAATCGTGACAGTTGTTCAACATAAGTCAGGTATGGCCGAGTATTCCTTAGATACTGTGCCGGCCGAAAATATGAATTTTAAATCATATAAAAATGACCTTATGGATGATGCTTTTATTAGAAGATGTACTCAACAAGATGGAACCCAGGTCTATGCGGCTTTAGCTTTAGGTGCTTTATGGGCAGAGATATGTTCTGATTACTCAGATGATTTACGAGCAAAGGACTTACTTTTTATACCGATAGGACTGGATCATTATGCTTGTAAGAAATTAGTAAATAAAATGTGGAACTCTAATAATAAAAAGAAGGCCAAGAAGTTAGCGAAAACAAAAATCTCCGGCAAGGCAATCGGAACTTATAAGAAACAAGATCAATTAAATAACCTTACAAAAAAAGATTTACTCGAAGCTTGTCCTTCTCCTACAAATCTTACGGATACCGCAACAAAAAGAGTTGGAACATTAGTAACAGTAAAACCAAAAAATGGTGCAGAAGTTTTAGAGGCAAGGTGCGTTGGTTGTCATGAATCTTCCAGACCGGACAGACCATTTATTGATTTCGACAATCCATCAATGGCAGATATAAATAATATGGCCCAATCTGTTTTTAGTCCCCATGATTCCAAAAAACGTATGCCTCCGGCAGAAGAAAATGAATTGGAAGATGATGAGAAGGCCATGCTTAAAAAATATTTCATTGATGTTCTATCAGGTTCTAAGAAATGGAAGCGCCCATTTTAGTTAGTAAATTTTATTGACCAAATAATCAAAACTCGATAGCTTAATTTTATGAAAAAATTAAGCGAGCATGTCGCGTCACAATTACAAGAGTTTAACGTAACTTTACCTGTTGATGAGGCCACCATGCCTCCAGCTACTTGGTATACTGATACTGATTTTTTAAAGGCCGAACTTGATTTAGTTTTTAGAAACACCTGGCAGCCAATTATGCGCCGAGATCAGATCAACGGAGTTAATACTTATAAGTCAGGAACAGTTGGTAAAATACCTTGGGTTGTAACAAGAGGTCCTGACCATAAACTACGTGCCTTTTATAATATTTGCAGACATAAAGGTCGTGAAGTTGTTTGTAAAGATGGCACTTCCAAATCTGGAGAGTTAGTCTGTGGTTATCATGGCTGGAGCTTTGGAATTGATGGACAATTAAAATCAGCTCCACAGATCGGTGGAATTAAAAACTTCAAAAAAGAAAATACAGGTCTTGTTCCAATGGCAATATGTGAATGGGGACATTGGATCTTTGTTAACGGTGACGTAGATGCAACACCTATCTCTGAAGATTTATCTGATTTAAATAAGCAATTGATTAATAGAAACTGGGAACGCTTACAATACCACTCCCATAAATATTGGACCATTAATTGTAATTGGAAAGCTTATATAGATAATTATCTAGATGGTGGTTACCACATTCCTCATATGCATCCTACATTAGATGCTCAATTGAAAATGGACTCATACCAAACGGATTGTTTTCCAAAATATTCAATTCAAACGTCTGGTGGAGCTTCAGCTAGAATTGGAGCAGGTTCAATCTATGCATGGATCTACCCAAACTTTATGATTAATCTTTATGGAAACTGTTTAGATATTAACTATGTCATTCCAATAAATGAAGACCAATGCCAGGTTTATTATGAATTTTATTTTCATGATCTTGATGGAGAAGAGCAAAAGTCACTTATTGGGAAGTCCATCAAGCAGGCCGATATTACACAGGTTGAAGACATTGAAATCTGTGAATCTGTTCAGAAGGGTCTACAGTCCGGTGCCTATATTGCTGGTCGCTATGCTCCAGGGCTTGAGAAGGGTGAACATCACTTCCATCTACTATTATGCAAGGATTTATCTAATTCCAAATAAATCAAATATTCATGTTATACTTTAAAAATTGTGTAAGGAAATTATTCCTCACAGGAAAATGAATATGGATGTTGAATATCACTTCAAATTTGAGAATGATACTGGCTTTAGCTTTAAAGTAGAAAAACAAAAAGCTAAAGAAGTGAACTCTCTCGAAAACCCTGCATGGACTAATTTAGAATACTGCCAATGTGAAAACTGTCCACTTATGAAAGAAGAAAATCCTAAATGTCCTGTTTCAGTCGGACTTTATCAACTTGTTGAAAAAGTGAGTAATAGTTTAAGCTTCGAGTATGCAAAGGTGACTGTCCAAACTAAACACCGTGCCTACTATAAGGAAACCGACCTTCAGTCAGGATTGTTTTCACTGATGGGTTATATTATGGCAAGTTCGGAATGCCCTCATTTTAAATTCTTACGACCTCTGGCAAAATATCATTTACCTTTTTCAAGTATTGAGGAGACGATTTTCAGAACTTCTGGAGCCTATCTTTTAGAGCAACATTTGAATGATCTGAAAGGGGAGGAATTTGATTATGCGTTAGATGGCCTACGCGCACGATATGCTGAAATTGAGAAAGTAAATAAAGGTATAAGCAAAAGAATAAATAATATAACTAAAGGCGATGCTGGGTTGAACGCAATCGTTTGTCTCAATATTTTTGCTCAAATGTTTGATGCTCAATTCGAGAGTGACTTTTCTATTATTGAAGATGCTTTTATAGATGAAGATCCAAGTTTCTAAGTAACTTTTGCCGTTCTAATCATTTTTGAAAAGAGCTTTGGAAAAAACCTTTTTATTATAACCCCATATTTTTCTTTTCCACCAATTATGACTTCTTCTTTGTTATTTTTTAAAGCTTTGAGTAGGATAGTTGAAAACTTGTTTGAACACATTCCATTTTCTTGAGCTTGGTCCATTTTCCCTTGGGCTGATCCATTCCCGGTAAAGGCATTGATAGAAACATTTGTTTTAATAAAGCCCGGGCAAACAATCATTACTTTAATATTCTTTGAATAGAGCTCAGCTCTCAATGAATCGAAAAAGCCGTGAAGCGCGTGTTTGGAAGCAGAATATCCCGATCTCATCGGTGTTCCAAATTTTCCTACTAAAGAGGAGATAATTATAAAATGGCCAGATCCATTTTTTATCATTGCAGGAAGTATTGATTTCGTAATGGCAACATAACTTAGATAATTAATATAAATGAGCTTTTCATCAACTGAAAAATCTGTTTCTTCCACAAGGGATCGTTGCGAAATACCTCCATTATGAATAACAATATCGATGCTCCCAAAGCAATTGAGTGCTGCATGAGTTTTATTGTTTAGTTCTGAAGTACTTTCAAGATCTAGAGGGAGAATATAATATCTTTCTTGATCTAAATGATATTCTTCAGCCACATCTTTAAGAGTCTTTTCATTTCTTGATGACAAAATTATTTTCGCACCTTGATTGTAAAAACTTTTCACCAGAGCTTTTCCAATTCCAGAAGAGGCTCCAGTTATCCAAACAACTTTATTTTTGATCTTCATAATATTCTCCCAAAGAAATAAATGTATTATTAGCGAGCTGCCACTTGTATAGCAAGTATTTAAGGCGATTTGTGAAAAAATAAAAAATCAAGAAAGAATAGAAAATTAACGAAAGTGACAATTTAAATAGTTGTATTTTAAGGATTTTGTTTTTATTTATGCAAGGTTTTTTATCATTGATTGAGATAATTCTCCCGTTTGATACACTGACCATGAGAACTTTTTCAAATTGATTTTGTCGCTGAACGTAAGCTCCATAAGTAAGCCAATTCAAGTATATACCAAGAAGAGTGATTGCTTTTTTTAAGAGTTAACCTTAAAGAGGCGATTTTTTGTGACTACATGGAGTCAGTTATGGTTTTGATGATAGCATATATAAAAATATTGCTTATATTACTAACGATCTCATTTCTATCTATTTGTAATAAAATTGAGTTTTATCAGAAAGAATTTCTTATAGGCGTAGGGGTAAACATTGATCAGGAAATTGAAGACAAAAAGATTCTCTGTGCCAATGTAGAAACGAATAATCAATTAGACATCCCTAGTTCAAAAATTGTCGAATTATCAACTGTCAGTGAACTCTTAGAAGGATCTGGGTATTCACGGTCAGAGATAAACTTATGCTTTTTCTCGCACTCTTAGGCCTTTCTCCCCAGTCCTGAGGGTGCGAGAATTTGAATCATAAATGAGTAAATTAACAATACTAATCGAAGGTCATCATCTCTAACAGGATTTTTAAAACTAGACTGAATCCCTAGCCTATTCACAAGGAAAAGAATACAACTTTGGTAAAATGAGGCAATAAGTGACAGAAAAAACAATTAGACTTGTTTGATTGTTATAATTTAACAAATTATAAATTGCTTAACATTAAAATGAGGAATCTATGAAAAATACGAGAAGAAGCTTTTTAACAAAATCACTGGCATTACTAGGTCTCCTTCCTCTTCTTAATATCAAAAAAGTCTTGGCAACAAAATGTCCTCAAGCTCTAAAAATTGATTCTGAAAAGGTGCTTGCTAAGTTATTAGATGCCAGCAGTAAAACGGGTAAAAGATTAGCCTATTCTGGAAACGCAGAAGATTCAAAGGATCATAAAAAATATGTTACAGGCTCACTGTGTGGAAAATGTAAATTTTATAATATCAAGAAGGAAGATCAAGCCCATGCCCCGTGTTCTATGGCCGGTAATAAATACGTTTCTAGCTGCGGTTGGTGCAAAACATATAAATTAGATCCTAAAAAGTCCTAATCAGTTACACTTCCATAATGCTGTTACCGCCGAACGGTTGAGCCAGTTTGAATAATTGAACTGGAAGATCCATTTGGGATAACTTAACCAATTTAAAGAGCATTTTTTCAACAGGAATTGATATTGTTTAAAATTTGTGGTGAGTATCGACGCACCTTTGGGAACATCCCGATACTGATTTAGCGAAAAACCTTGAGTATTTCTTCTTATTTTTTCGTAAAAAGGCATTTGAAATTTAAAAAATTGTCCATGTTGATTTTTTGGAGTGTAGAAAAGTTGGACTTTCGAATGACCAATTTCTTTATAAAGTGATAGCAATCCTTCGGCAGGAGTGAGCGAAGATTTTGTCATAATGAGAAAGTTGAGAACAATGATAGGAATCATGATGATTTTCTTTTTGAAAAATGAGATAAGCTCCTGTGAGAAAGTTAAAAGAACCATAGAAATGTAAATCAGAGAGAGAAATCGAACTTCTTTATGTGGAATGATGGAGTGGATAATAAAAAAGGTAAAAAGGACAGGTAGCCAGAAGGATTTCTTATTATTTTTAAAATATTCAAATGTTCCAATAATTAGAACAAGTGGAAGAAAAATACCTCCTTTAACAATTGGTTTTGAAAGGTAGTACCAAAATGGATTTATTCCAAAGTCCGATGCCCTTGATTCAACCAGATTTGTATAGAGATAATTATAGGGAGAGAAGGTCCATTCACCATATCCCCAATAATCAATAATAACTCCTACTCCAATAATTAATAAAATGATTATTGAATGAAGACAAAAGTTTTTAAACGGTTTTCGTTGTTTTAAATACCATAGATTTGCAACAGCGATAACAATTCCCATTTGAAAACGTGTGAGAAAACTAATGCCCCAAAATAGTCCTGAAAGTAATGAGTTCTTTCGTGAACATTCCTTTGAAAAAAAATAAGTTCCAATAAAAAAAAAGGAAGTCGATAACGATTCGGAACTTGTTCTGGCCAGAAGAAAGGGAACAAACCAGGTCCATGAGATCCAAAGCATAGATGTTACATTTTTTTTCGATAATAAATAGAGACTAAGCCAACCAAGAATACCGGCCAATAATCTATAAAATAATGCTAGAGTAAAAGGTGAACTAAACGGAGTGATTTTATAAAGACAAAAATAAAGTAAAGTTTGAAACCAAGGTCGAATTCTTTCGTGAAAATCCCAATTAAATATTTCGGGTCTAGAAAATGTTGAAATTTTTGTTTGCAAGAATTCTAAAGTGACAAAATGCTCATCGGGGTGAAGAAAGCCTTCACTAAATATCGCAGTTATGATAAATGGTAAAATACTGAGTAAATGGAATTTATACTTTTGAAACATTGGTCTTATTTTAATCATGATGTGAAATTGTGGCAACTTTATAATCTCAGTAGAGGTTCTTCTTCCAGAAATTGAATTTTAAGACTTACAATTAATCAAACAATTATGACGAAAAATATATGGCGGCAGATAAGAAATCTGTTAAAGTTTTTTTAGTCTTTAGAGATAAAGAAGTTAAGACTTTTTAGAAACGTTCTTTTTGGTAGGTTTCTTCTTTGTTGTTCTTGTATTTTTACTCGTGTGTAGAATGAGCCAGTCTTCCTTGAGAATCGGATGAAAGTAATCAGCCTCATCAATTAATAATTGACTAGTTGTTGTCTTGACAGCAGCTATTTCTACTCTCACTCCTTCAGATTTTAAATGAGAGACTAATTCTACATAATCACTATCACCACTCATAATCACAATCGTATCTACTTTAGAAGATAGTTGCGTTGCTTTAATGGTGAGGGGAATGTCGGCAGATTTATGGCAAGGTCTAATAGATCCATAGAACAAGGTATGTAGTCTTTCGCCAAGTTTAGAAGAAATAACTTTTCCTTCTCTAAAATAAACTAATCGATTGAGACTTCTTGACTCTAAAATTCGAGGAATAAGAGTATCAAAATTAAGCATAGAAGCTTTTTGATTTGATTCCGAAAGAATGCTTCTTTCTATATTATTACCATCTATTAAAACTGCAACTGATTGAGAAATTTTTACTTCGTTCATAAATCAATAATGCACGTTCAATTGACTATAGTAAAGGAGTATTGGGAGGACTTTGAATTCGGGGCATCTGTGATTATTCTTATAATTTTCTATGGAAAGTGACTTGAAGATTCCACTACAATTTGCGAGCTCAAATTCAACATTTCAAGAAATTCTTTTACGTCTTCGGTATAATCTCCACTGTCTTCTTAAAAGTAGATAATAATATCTTACATCCTGGAAAAATTCTTTATTAAAAATCTTAAATATGAGAGAAATATTGTTTTTTAGGAATCCATATTGGAGATCAAATGTTTGCGCTGCGCTATTGCCTGTCGATTATTTTTATTTCATGTTTTTCAGCGACAAGTTTTGCGATTGTTTGCGATGATTATAAAGATTGTGAATATAGATTTAAAGCAAGAGAGAATTTTCTTACCTATTACTCTTCTCATAAAACTTCAATTACTCATCCAGATATTGAAAGGTTAGTTATAATAATCCACGGGGCCTTACGTAATGGTCATGAGTATTTCAACGATACCGTTCAAGCAGCTAAAAAACTCTCAGTACTTAGAAACACGATGGTGTTGGCCCCTTCATTTCGAAAGGTAACTGATGCTAGAAAAGAAGGGGAGCTTTATTGGGGAAGAAGATGGTACACGAAATGGAAGTATGGATATATCTCTGAAGACTCTGATAAAATTAGCTCGTTTGAAGTTATAGATCTCCTCATTAAGAACATTTCGCTATCTGGTTATTTTCCTAATTTGAAGACAATAGTTGTGACAGGCCATTCTGCGGGGGGACAATTTACCCAGAGATATGCAGTTGGAACTGAGATTCGATCAAAAATCACTCAAGATATTCAATTTGTTCCATCAAACCCTTCGTCTTATATGTATTTGGATGAAAGTCGTTACCACTTTAAAACCGGAAATTTTGAGTTGGCAGCGACTCCTACAAATTGTACAGATTACAACCATTATATCTATGGACCAAAAAACCGCGCCGCTTATTTGAAAAAATTCACTGTTGAAGAACTAAGAAATAATTTCAAAAAAAATAATGTGATTTATTTAATGTCAGAAGAAGATAAAGGTATAGATAGTTTGGATCGCTCTTGTGGTGCCATGTCGCAGGGGAAAAATCGCTTTGAAAGGGCTAAGAACTTTTTCTATTACGTAAAGAAAAAAATAACCTACGATGGCCATCATTTTCTAAGTATACCTGAAGTGGGCCACGATCATATTAAAGTTTATGAATCTCAAGAGGCTGCGACTATTATTTTTGGTTTAAAAGGTGAAGAAAACAAACATTTTTTATATGGAAAAATAGGAAATATAAATGATGTGCAGACAGATTCAGATTCTCAATTTGTGATGTTTGGAGGGGGACGTAATGAAATAGAGGGTATGAAATCTTTTTTAACAGCAGCTCATGGTGGTGATCTACTTATTATTTCAGGTAAAAAAAATCTGAATCATCGATACACACATGAGTTTTGGAATATGTCTGAACAAGAAAAGATCCCACTTGATTCAGTGGAAGTTATTTCTTTCTTAGGTAGAGATGCTGGTGAAGATAAATTTGTGCTAGATAAAATTAGAAAAGCAGAGGCCATATTTTTTACTGGTGGTGATCAATCGAAATACATTATTAGAATTAAAAATACATCTGCCCATAGGGAAATCTTGAATAAAGTTAGATCTGGGATATCTATTGCTGGGACGAGTGCTGGTCTTGCGATCATGGGAGAATATATTTTTTCAGCTAAGAAGGGTGGCTTAAGTAGTCGCTATGTTCTAAAAAACCCTAATTCAGAATATATAGCTTTGGTACATGATTTTTTCTTTAGTCCTCTTTTAAAAAATCTTATTACAGATACTCATTTCACCGAGAGAAAAAGAGAAGGAAGACTTTTAGGATTTATGTTTAATACTCAAGTCAAATTTCAAGAGGAAATATTGTATGGTGTGGGAATAGATGAACAAACTTCTTTGGAGTTGACTATTGATTTTAAAATGAAATCCTTTGGAAAAGGATACGTCACATTTTATCAGGCTCCTGAAATCTTACCTTCTAGATCATTGGGTCCGTTTAACTTCGGACCAGTAAGAAAACAGATATTACTGAAAAATAAATCTTACCCTCATTTTAATTCATTGACTTTCAAAAACCACATAAACATTCTAGATGGTCAGGTTTTTCCCTAATTACTTGAATTATACAAATTTATCAGAGACGATCGTTAAATAATTTCTCTCGATTTAATTACTTTATTGAGGGATTTTATGCTGAAATTGCTTAAAAAAGATCTCAGCACCTTTAAAACTTAGATGAATTTTATCCTTTAGATAATGGCCAGAGTCCTTAGAAAAAATGTTAAAATTTTGCTCTGTCATCCCTTGTGCAACCTCACATCTCTTTGCAATCGCCTTAAGAAAGTACTGTTCTGTTTTGAAGCGTAACTTATTTCTTTCTACTAGCGCATGAAAATAAGGAGGAGAAGTGATAAAGAGACATTTTTGATCTCCAATTTGTGCCAACATTTGTTTTACTTTTTTTGATATATAAAACTCATTAAACCCAACAGAATTTCCTAAAAATTGAAAAATCACCCATTCTGGTTTGTCTTGTACTAAGTAGCTAAGAGCCGATTTTGAATTATCCCCTTGGCATACTTTTGATCTCAGCGGTATATTTCTTTGATCATTATAGCGTCCGCTACGTTCACAGAGCCATGAACCATTTTTTGAATTGATAGGGGCGCTCCAGTGACGTGGGGAGCTGGAGCCAATACCGTAAACATGAATTTCTTTATTGGGACTTGATCGTTTGAGGTGATTGTAAATAAATTTTCCAAGGTGACCAACTGACTGTGAGTCTCCAATGTAAACGATTGAATCTTCTGCATGAGAAGAGGATATAAGTAGGAGAAGTATGATCAGAGTTTTCATATCAGGCCCTTTTTCTATTACGGCTCTAGAACAATCAGAGGAGTTGATTTCCGTGATTCTTCTATCTCTTTTAACTTCGTTTCGGTTTCAGTCGTTATATTATCCATATCGAGCATTGTTTGCGCCAATACTGGTAATGCTTCCTGCTTAAAGGAAGATAAATCATTGAGGGCAGTATTGATATCTGAAAAAGCTGTTTTTAAAGTATCTAAGTTAATCTGAGCACCAGAGGCCTGTTTTTGTATTTCAACTCCCTGAGTTTTTAATCTATTGGCCGTTCCTGCAATTAAGCTGTCTGTTGTAGAATTAATTGCATTTATTTTTTCTAACACGAGCTTTTGATTATTGAGTGCCATAGCAACGGTGCCAGCAACTTGTAATGCATTTACTGTGACATTTAATGCTCGAGAAACTCCCCTCACTAATTCTTTATTATTTCTGACAATAATTTCAAGAGATAAAATTCCTTGTTGATTAACCGCAAGTTGTTGTTGTAGGTCAACAATTCTTTGCCTTAGAGGGAAAATCATTTCTTCCTGAACAAAAGATTTCATTCTAGAATCAGTAATCTCTCTATCGCATTTATAAACGAGCTTTTTATCTATCAGTTTCCCAAGTTCAATTGTTTTATCTAGTCTATGTGTAGTTTCTCTCATCTGTTTTTGATCTTCTTGAATTGAAATATTATCTCTCTCTAATTGATCTTTACCCTTTTCAAGAGAATTAACAACTGCTGCTATAACGTCTTGCGCACTTTCAAATTTAGAAAAATATCTCTTTAATGGCGTTCCCACGCCCGGTAAAAATCCCAATACACGACTCAACCAACCCGCTTCAAAATCAAATTGACTAGGATCTAGGTTTTCAACTTCGAGTTTTAAATCTATGAGGTGTTTACCCACATCACCATCATCTTGATTTTGAGACATTATCGTTTTAATAGGCATTTTCAACATACTAAACTGTTGAGAGGCTTCTTTTTGGACTTCAATGCCAATGGTTTCTACAGCATCTTTGGAAGAAATTGTAGAATCATGATTATCTAAGTCGACAGAGAGTAGCTTGGCAACATAATGATCTGCCTTATCAGTTAATTGCTGTTGAAATTCAGTACTAATCTCAATTGAATTGCTCTTTGAGAATGAGGAATCATCCTTTAGTTCATTTCCCTTAGCAACGATGAGATGAGGTATTTTTTGATCAGACATTATATTTCCTTATTTATATTTTGTGGATCGAGTTATTAAACTTTCTAACTCTTTCATTAGTGCGTTAATATCAGAATTGCCTTCTTCCTTATTACTCAATGTACTCAATGAAACAAACAGCTTTTCAAAAGCATGTAAAGCTTTTGTGTTCTCGATTAATCCTTGAGAGCCTTTTTTGAGTAATTCATTTTTCAAGTCTTGGTCTTCAATATGAGAAGCTCGTTCTATGAGATTAATAAATTCCTGAATATTTTTTTCTATTAAACCATTAAGGCTGGTGCTTACTCCATCAAAGCGATTCCAAGACAGCTCCCCCGGATTAAACTTCGAGGATAATAATTTCGAAAACTCAATTGACTTTTTTTGTTTATTGCTTAATTGGTCTAAAGCGTTATCGATTTCTCTATCCATTTTAAGACTATCATGAAGCTTACATCTATTTAATTGTCTCTTGAGGGGAGCAGGAGGTTTATTGGTTAGTTTATTATTTTTAGGCAAATAACGCTCTTCTTTTATATGATGATAAATAAAACTACTTATGCCAGTTAATAAAGATCCAATAGCAATAAAAAGCAGTAAAAAGCTAAATCCAGAAAAGGCCATCATCGCAAAAGATCCAATAAGAAGCACAGAGGAAATTGACGGAATTAGGCGAGCTTTCTTAAAAGGAGCAATGCTGGAGCTTGTCTGTTTGGTTAAATAATGTTTTGTCATATTACGAGATCTAGTTTGCCATCTATCCCCATATTGATCTATACTTTTTTATAATTTTACTAAAAATAATCTATAAATAACGGGGCGCGAAATGGGTATCTTTGATATTTTAAAAAAACAATTTATCGATGTCATTGAATGGACTGAGGAGGGTGATAATACTTTAGTTTATAAATATCCAATGCAAGATCAAGAAATTCAAAATGGTGGACAATTAACAGTGCGCGAAGGTCAGTTAGCTCTCTTTATTAATGAAGGAGAGGTCGCAGATGTTTTTGAACCGGGCTTACACACCCTTAATACTCAAAACCTACCAATTTTAACGACAGTTCATAATTGGGATAAAGCATTTAATTCTCCTTTTAAATCTGATGTTTATTACTTTGTAACGAGGGATCAAATTGATCAAAGATGGGGAACAACAAACCCTATTACAATAAGAGATAAAGACTATGGGCATATTAGACTACGAGCCCATGGAACTTTTTCGTATAAAATTTCTAAGCCGCAGCTTTTTTATAAAAAAGTATCAGGAACTAGGGATCATTACACTGTAGAAGAGTTAGACGGACAAATCAGATCTATCATATTAACTAAAATGAGTAGTTTCTTTGGTCAGTCCGAAATTCCTTTTCTTGATATGGCAGCTAATCAAACATTATTTTCAGAAAAAATGAAAGAGGCCCTTGAACCAACTTTTGAAGAGTATGGTCTCGGATTACAAACTTTTAATGTACAAAACCTTTCTTTACCTGAAGAGTTACAACAATATTTAGACAAAGCATCTAAGATGAAAATGGTTGGAGACTTAAAATCCTATGCAAGTTTTGAAGCAGCCGACAATATTGGAACTGCTGCTGCAAATGAAGGTGGAGCTGCGGGAATGGGAATGGGTCTTGGAGCAGGTATGGCCATGGGCCAGCAAATGATGGGTACAATGAGCCAGGCTACTCAAGGATCAGATGAGGAAGATGAAGATATTCTAGCAACAATCGAAAAGCTTTTTGGAATGAAGGAAAAAGGAATTCTGTCAGAAGATGAATTTAATATTAAAAAAGAAGAATTACTTAAAAAGCTTAAATAAATGATCAAATTAAACTGTCCCTCTTGTGGGGGAGAAATCAACTTTAGGTCTAAGACTTCAGTTTTTGCTGTTTGCGGCTTCTGTCTCTCAAATATTGTGAGGCATGATGTCGATCTATCATTACTAGGCAAGCAATCTGAATTACAAGAAGATATGAGCCCAATAACTATTGGTAGCCTCGGAAAATTTAATAATGTTCCTTTCTTTGTCTGTGGACGAATCATTGTCCGCTGGGAAGATGGTTATTGGAATGAATGGTATATTACCTTTAAAAATGGGACTGACGGCTGGTTAGTTGAGGCGCAAGGAGATTTTGCTATTCTTACGGCCGCCCCTAGTAGTATTCAAATTCCAGCATCAAAGGATGTAGTGGTTGGCAATAGAATAAACCTTGGATCTGAAAGTTTTGTTGCTACAGACATTAAGACGATGACCTGTGTAGGAAGTGAAGGGGAGTTACCTTTTAATGGAATCGAAGGACGAGAATCTGTATCAATTGATTTAGAAAAATCAGATGGCCAGTTTGCAACAATAGAATATAATGCGGACGATGGAATGAGTTGCTATTTAGGTAGGTATATAAGTTTAAATAAGTTAAAGATGATTGGGTTGCGTGAGTTTGAAGGATGGGGAAGGCCATGAATCGTTCAAGACCTAAACGTTCCAAAAGAGCAAAGTCAAAAATAAAACCGATTGCTAAATCATTTAATTGTACTAGTTGTGGAGCAGTTCTTTCAATAACTGCAGTGGGGAAAACTCTTTCAGTTGCTTGTAAATCTTGTCATGCAATTATTGACGTTAATGATCCAAATTATAAAATTTTAGAAAAATCTCATAAAGCGTCAGCGTCACATGCTCCCTATATTCCAATTGGAGCAAAAGGAGTCTTTAGCGGAAAAGTTTTTGAATGTATTGGATACATGGAGCGAGGAGATGGCCCTTACGAGTGGAGAGAATATCTTTTATTCAGTCCATATATCGGCTACCGTTGGCTTTTTGAAATGGATGGGCATTGGACCTTATTAAAAAAGCTTCATGGACAACCAGATTCTCTTGGTAATAATACTGCGACTTATAAATCTAATGAATTTAAGTTATTTAATAAGGGAACTGCCAAGGTTCTTTATGTTGAAGGTGAATTTTACTGGAGAGTTAAATCAGGAGATAAATCCTATGTTAAAGACTTTATAAAACCTCCATATATACTCTCTACGGAAGTTATTAAAAATGAAGTTAATTGGACTTTTGGAAAGTATATTGATGCACAGACGATTAATAAAGTGTTCAAGATCGACAAAGATCTCTTATATCAACACGGTGTCGGTGCAAATCAGCCCTCAGATCTTGCAGAAAAGTTTAATAAGCAAGTTAAAATAGCCCTCTTTGCCTTGGCCTATATCTTTGTTATCTTTTTGGTTCGTTCTAAAACAGCGGCCAATGAAGTCATTTACGAAGGTGCTTTTCAACATCGTAAAACCAGCTATGGATCATCTTCTAATTTTAAAAGAAATGAAGATAATGTAACTGGGATAAGAAAAACGGTCTTAACAGACTCCTTTTATATACCCAAAAAAGCGGGAAATCTTAAAATCTCTACCAAATCATCTGTTTATAATTCTTGGATTTATATTGATGCTTTATTAGTAAATAAAGAAACGGGGAAAGGAATTCCTCTGGCTACAGAAGTTTCCTATTATAGAGGGTCTGACTGGAGTGAGGGGGGGACTAGTAAAGCAAAGCATGTCTATAATGTACCTGCTGGGAATTATTATTTAAATATTAGATCTAGAATGCCTTTTCATCGGCGAGGATATAAAGATTATACTATAGTATTAAGAAGAGATACCCTAATCACTAGTAACTTATGGGTAGTTGGTTTACTTATTATCATCGTTCCATTTTTATCACTTTTTAGGAAAAAAAGTTTTGAAGTTAGACGTTGGTCTAACTCTGATTATTCCCCGTACAACTATGAGGAAGATTAATGTACAAAATATTTTGCATTGGCCTCTGTGTATTTTTTACTTATATCACGCTTACAGGAAGATCTGTACTTAACTCATCTTCAAAAAGAAAATGGACACCAAGAGGATCAAGAACATATTATTATCATAAATAAGGAGCCTTTTATATGGAAGAGTTAGTAAATTTACAAAATGTTATTTCAGCAATTTTATACTCAATGATTGGATGTATTGGCTTTGCCATCGCATTTAAAATTCTGGATATTGTAACGCCAAATGATCTTTGGCATGAAATTTTAGAAGAGCATAATAATGCTTTAGCAATATTGATAGGCTCTATTGCAATTGGAATGTCAATTATCATTAGTGCGGCTATAAAGGGCTAAAAATGTCTCAGGCATTACTTTTATCTGTTGCTATCATTGCGACCTGTGGATTAGTCTATGAGCTTATTGCTGGAGCCTTAGCGAGTTACTTACTTGGGGACTCAATTACTCAGTTTTCGATCATTATAGGAGTTTATTTGTTCTCCATGGGAATTGGTTCTTATGTTTCTAAATATGTTAATAAAAGACTTTTAGCAACATTTATCCAAGTCGAATTTCTTGTGGGTTTGATTGGTGGAGTCTCTGCAACGGTTCTATTTTTACTTTTTGAGCATGTTTCATCCTTTCGTATTCTCCTCTATAGTTTTGTCGTTATCATAGGAACTTTAGTTGGTCTTGAAATACCACTACTTATGAGAATTCTAAAAGATAAATATGAGTTTAAAGAATTAATATCAAAAGTTTTTACAATTGATTATATCGGAGCTCTCTTTGCCTCAATTCTTTTTCCTCTAGTCTTTGCTCCTTATCTAGGACTTATGAGGACGGGCTTTTTATTTGGAATCTTTAACGTTTCAGTAGGACTATGGACCATTAAAATATTTAAAAAAGATTTAATCGGCTCTCATATGTTGAAAGGATCAGGAATAGGTATTCTTGTATTATTAGTCTTTGGTTTTATCTTTTCTAACCAGATGATGCATTATGCAGAAACTGTAAAGTATCAAGATCCAATCATCTATAACAAAAAATCACCTTATCAAAAAGTAGTGATAACGAAAGGAAAAGATCTTAGACTTTTTTTAAATGGAAACCTTCAATTTAGTTCATCAGATGAATATCGATATCATGAAGCTCTAGTTCATCCAGGACTTGCAGCAATTGAAAATCCTAAAGAAATATTAGTGCTAGGAGGAGGAGATGGTCTTGCTGTACGAGAGATTTTAAAGTATGAATCTGTAGAAAAAATAACGTTAGTTGATCTTGATCCATTGATGACAAAGATATTTACTACAAATAATATGCTTACTTCTTTAAATCAAAATTCGTTAAACTCAAAAAAAGTTGAAGTTATTAATGAAGATGCTTTTATTTGGTTACGAAATAATAAAAAAAAATATGATTTTATTGTTATTGATTTTCCAGATCCATCGAACTTTTCTCTAGGAAAACTTTACACTACAACATTTTTTAAATTATTGAAAGACAATATGAGGGAGGAAACTTTACTTGCCATTCAATCTACCTCTCCTTACTTCGCCCGCAAATCTTTCTGGTGTGTGGGGAACACCATCGAGTCTATTGGATTAAAAATTTTTCCCTATCACACATATGTTCCTTCCTTTGGAGAATGGGGTTATTTTATTGCCTCGAAAAGCGAGTATGTACTACCTGAAAACATTAAGCCAAATTTAAAATATGTGAACAATTTAACTTTGCAGCGTATGTTTCGATTTCCTCCCGATATGGACATGGTAAAAACAGATGTTAATAAACTCAACAACCAAATCTTAGTTAGATACTTTGAAACAGAATGGGGAAAAGTTAATTAATTTATCTAAGCTGAAATTATCAAGACGGAATTTAATGATCTCCTTGGCCAGTCTTGGAGTTGTAGGTATTTCTGGAATCAAGTTCTTAAAAACAACATTCAGTTCTAAACGAATTCCTGGTCGAATGATAGGTGCGTCCTTTGACAGAGGGCATTTATTAATTAAGAATAATTTTGAAAAACCAACAAGAGAAATTGAGATTTCAACAGTCATTGTAGGGGGAGGGATATCTGGCCTCTCTGCCGCATATACATTTACTCAAAATAACTTTTTTGACTATATTCTATTAGAATTAGAAGATAAGGTTGGAGGTAACTCCTCTTCAGCAGAAAATAAAATTACACCTTTTCCTTTAGGAGCACATTATATTCCCCTTTTGTCAGAGGAATCTAAGTTAGCAAAAAAGTTATTTGAAGAATTAGGCATTATTGAAGGCCATGATAAACATGATTTACCAATTTATAATGAATATTATGTTTGCTCTGACCCCCACGAAAGATTATTAATTCATGGACGCTGGCAAAATGGACTGATTCCCGAAGAGGGAATACCTGAGACCGATAAAAAAGAGATTAAAGAATTCTTAGACAAAGTTTCAGAATTAAAAAACCTTAAGGGGAAGGACAATAAAAGAGCTTTTGCAATACCTATGGAAGAAAGCTCTACCGACTCTAAGTTTAAAAAGCTTGATGACATTTCAATGAAGACATATCTTAAGCAAAATGACTTTAATTCAAAATATTTAGAGTGGTATATAAACTACTGCTGTCGAGATGATTTTGGAATGACTATTGAGAACATCTCTGCTTGGGCGGGAATACATTATTTCGCTGCAAGGAATGGAAAAGGAAGTGAGATCTCAACAACAGATATTATTACTTGGCCTGAGGGAAATGGTTGGATAGTTAATAAGCTTTATTCAAAAATTAAAAAAAATTGTTTAAATGGAAAAATTGTTTTTAATATCGAAAATATGAATGAAGATGGAAAGGACTTTACTTATGTGGATTATTATGATGTTAAAAGTAAGGCAGTTACAAGAATAAAAACCAGAAAAATAATCTATGCAGCTCCTCGCTTTACCGCTTTTAGAACTATAAAATCATGGAGAGTGAATAGGCCAAGTTGGGCGAATAAACTTGAATACTCACCATGGATGGTTGCAAATATAAGTCTTAGTAATAAACCTGTAAGTTCAGAGATACCATTATCTTGGGATAATGTGAACTTTGATGGAAGGTCTTTAGGTTATGTAGTGGCCACCCATCAAAATCTTAAGTCGAAGCAAGAGAAATCAGTTCTAACATTATATTGGCCCTTAACTGATAGAGACTCTAGACAAGCACGAACTAAGGCCCTAGGAAAAAGTCATCAGCAATGGACTTCAGAAATTATAAAAGAACTCGATGCTATGCACCCTGAAATAGAATCATTGATTACAAATATAGATGTTTGTCTTTGGGGTCATGCCATGATTAAACCCAATGTTGGATTCATCTGGGGAAATGAAAGAGAAAACATGAATAAACATTTTAATAATATTTATTTTGCCCATTCCGATATGAGTGGTTTTTCAATTTTTGAAGAGGCCCATTACAGAGGAGTCAAAGCTTCGGAAAAAGTCTTAAAAGAGCTTAATAATGGATAAGCAACCATGGATAAAATCAAAATACTTTGATTTATCATTTATTATTGGACCTAGCTTTGTTCCTGTTATTATTGTTATTTTTTTGCATTCATTTTCTCTATTACCGGATGAAACAAATTTAATCGATTGGCTCCTCCTTGTCGTTTTTATTGATGTCGCTCATGTGTGGTCAACACTTTATAAGACCTACTTAAATCCAGGGACTCTTAAAAGAAATCAAGACTTATTTTTTTATGTTCCACTCATCTGCTGGGTTCTTGGAGCAATGGTGTATAGTATAAAAGCACTTTTTTTCTGGAAGCTTTTAGCCTATCTCGCAGTCTTTCATTTTATTAGACAGCAATATGGTTTCTTCATGATTTATACTAAAGATACAATTTATAAAGAAAAATGGCATCAGAAAATTGATAAGCTCATAATCTATCAAACGACAATTGTTCCAATGATTCATTGGCATGTTCATTATCCCAAAAACTTTAAATGGTTTATTAGTAATGATTTTTTTAAACTAGACTTTCCAATCATTGAAAATCTCTCCTGGATAATATATGGCATAACGATTATTTTATATCTTGTTAAAGAGAAAAATAATGGTCAGTTTAATCTGCCTAAAAATTTATTTTTACTAGGAACTGCCCTTTCTTGGTTTCTAGGAATTGTTATTTTTAACGGTGATTGGGCGTTTACCATGATCAATATTGTCTCACATGGAATACCTTATATAGCATTAATCTGGTCTAATTCATTAGATAAACAAACCATTCAAACAGAATCAATGGCCTTAAAATTTATTTGGAATAAAAATAATATAAAAAGGTTAGCAATCTTTATTTGTCTTATTTTGACTATTGCATATATAGAAGAAGGTCTTTGGGATAGCCTTGTTTGGAAAGACCACTCAGTATTATTTCCTTTCTTAAAAGATATTCCAAAAATGGAGAGTAAAAACGTCTTTGCTTGGTTGATTCCACTGTTAAGTGTTCCCCAGGCCGCACATTACGTTTTAGATGGTTTTATTTGGAAATCAAAATTCCATTAAGTAGTCAGTACTCTCGTCGAAGGGTTGAGTCGACGCGAGTACCATCTACCTAATGTTTATAGAACTTTAATTAATTGAACCTGAAAATTAAGAACGGCATTAGGACCAATTGCTCCACCAGCACCTTGAGCACCATAAGCAATATCACTTGGTATTGTAAGCTCCCAAGTATCTCCCTCTTTCATTAATTGCAGAGCTTCAGTCCAACCTGGAATAACTCCATTAACTGGAAAAGTTATTGTTTCATTTCTTTTAATTGAAGAATCAAATACTGTTCCATCAATTAATGTACCTTCATAATGAACTTCAACTTTATCTTCAGGGCCAGGAGTTTTTCCCTCTCCATTTTCAAGTTTTAAATATTGAAGGCCAGATGCAGTAACTTCAATCCCTTCTCTTTTTTTGTTTTCTTCTAAAAATAGAAGCCCTTCTTCTAAATTAGTGGCCCCCATTTCGCCTTGAATCTTAGCAGCAGCGGCTTGCATATCAGCTTGAAATGTCGCCATGATAGTAGCAGATTCGTCTTCAGCAAGTTCACTGTCTTCACCGAGGTAACTTGATCGAACACCTTGAGAGAAAGTCTCAAAATTAATCTCAATAGCTTGTGCCTTAAAATCTGCACCGATTTGTCTTCCGATAATATAACTTATTTTGTCTTGATCAGTATTCATAGTTTACCTCTTGAGTGGTGTTTAATATAAGGCAACATAAAATAAAAAATCTTAAAAGCCAAATACTTAGAGTATTAATTAAATCACCAAGAATAAAATAAGAAATGTTGGACATAGCTACTCAAAAGTTATTAAAAATTGGCTCTTTTCGGTAAGCAGTGGGGGGCCCCCAATGAATAATTTGGTTGTAATAATTCTTGTAACTGTCTGATATCACGGCAGATTATGCCGTCTGCCTTATGCTTTAAGCCTGTTTGGTGGCTTCCTTATTCAGTCTTGTATCTGAGTATCAGTTTGGATAATTTTTAATGAGTAAAAGAAAAATTAAAATATTTCAAACTAATCTTTTTAATAAAAAAATCAAAAAGCAGATCTTGATAATGCCGTAAAAGAAATAGTTGATAGCCCACAAATCGGTCAAGAGAAAAGAGGAGACTTGTTGGGAGTCCATTGTTCATAAGTTTAAATCTTCAGCACAACTCCTTCTGCTTGCCTATGATTGGGGTGAAGAATCTCGAACTCTATTGATGATTAGAGTTCATGAAAATTTTTATAGAGATCTAAAAAAATAAAATAACTATAATTAACTTTTGAACTTTTAAATCACCAAACTAAAAAAGCCCTTTAGAGACTTAATAAGATCAAGTACCTATAGGGCTTTTTTAGTTCGAAAATGGCGGACTATCCCATTTTGATTCCAAACAACTTTGTCCTCCACTCCAAATCATTGATACCATTAGACTTTTTGAACCTAAGCTCTATAAAGATCAGAGTTTCCTCCACCAGAAATACGTGGTTGAAGACCTTTCAGTGAAGCAAATTGCTAGTGAAATAATGTCCTCCACTTCGACGGTGAGGAAGTGGTTATTGCACTTTAGGATTGAGTTGAGATCAAAGTCTCAGCATCACGGAAATCCTGCCCAAGTTAAATTTGGCCAAAAGAGGAAACTTGGAAAACTTGAGGACCATCAAAGGGAGCAACGAGTTATAAAAATGGTTAAGCATTTGAGGGATCAAGGTCTGAGCTTGAGAGCCATAGCAAAGACTTTGAATGAGTTAAAAGTTCCAACAAAGAATCAGGGGAAGAAGTGGCATCCAGAAACGATAATTCGAATATTGGACAATGTAATATCAGTCAGCTAGGATTGGCAACCGTGTGATTAATACATTAAAATGATGTTTTTTGCCATAAAAGTACATTACAATGTGTTTATTTTTGTTTCTTTAGCTTTCATGATATAATACTCAATATAATGTATATAAAACCGATAAATATACATTATAATGTTGTTTGTTTTTGGAGGATCTATGAGCACTGAAAGAAAAGAAAGCTGGAAAAGCTTTCTAAGCACCGGACTAAATGTGGAGATGGAAGAGTTGGGCAGCCTTTTAAAAATTTCGAGAAAAAGACAAGGCCGTACTCAGAAAGTAGTCTCAGCATTATTGGGTGTAGATCCACGTGTTGTTGCAAAGATTGAGAAAGGTTCTCCTGAAGTTTCAGTTGGAATCTATTTTCAGTATCTAAATATATTAGGCTTGTTTAAGGGATGGAAAGTATTGTTTGAGCCTGATTTAGATATTGCTTCATTAGAGGAAGAGGTAAAACGACAAAGAAGATTAAAGAGAAGGATAAATGAAATTCCAGATAGCGTGGTTGATTTTTAATGATTGATGAAGCATTCGTATACATTTTTTTAGCAGGAGATTGGGTGCCATGTGGGTTTGTACAATTTCACGAAGAAGGCAGGTTTGCATATTCTGAGTTTAGATACGGTAAGAAGTATTTGGAGAGGGAGGATAAGCTTTCAATTGACCCTGCACATTTACCACTTCTTGATAAAACATTTCAGACAGAAGAGGGAATGTATATTTTTAATGGAGTAAGAGATGCTGGACCTGACAAATGGGGAAGGTATTTACTTGATAAAAAATTTGATAGAGGAATTTCAGAATTAGAATATATTGCATCAGTAGGGCCTGATCGTGTTGGTGCAATTGCTTTTGGCCCCAATGCTACTGATGGGCCACGAAAGAGTGGAACAAATGGTTGGGAACCATATGTCGGAAGAAGATTAAGCTTAGAGATCTGTGTTGATGGTGTTGAAGATGCAATTAAAAATGAGAGTACAGAGAAATTAAAAACATATTTGGATTATGGTCCATCCTTAGGAGGAGCTAGACCCAAAGCAACAGTTGATTGGAAAAATAGCTCTTACCTTGCAAAATTTTCTATTTCTTTGGATGAAAAAGATGAGCCATTGATAGAGTATGCAACCATGAAGCTAGCCAAAAGCTGTGGGTTAAATGTTCCTAAGTTAGACTATGTTACGGTGTTAAATAAGTCTGTTTATTTAATTGAAAGATTTGATAGAGATAAAAAAGGAAACCCAATACCATTTATTTCAGCGTTATCAGCGACAGGTTTAGCTGAAAACGATTATCAAGATTGGAGTTATTTTAAAATATGTGATGCTATTAAAAAGTTATCACCTACACCGAAGGAAGATTTGAAAGAATTATTTTCAAGGTTGGTTTTTAATATCTGTGTTTATAATAATGATGATCATATGAGGAATCACGGGTTTTTATATGCAGATAATAATCAATGGAGCTTATCTCCTTTATATGATGTTGTTCCAGGTATTATCAGCACTAGTACATATGCTCTTGCCATGACATTTGGAGATGAGGGGAAAAAAGCATCTATTCAAAATGCACGAAGTAGATGTGGTGATTTTTCTTTGGAAAAAGATGATGCTCAAGAAATAGTCAATAAAATCTCTAAAAAGGTAAAAAACTGGGAGAAACGCTTTAGCTTAGAAGGCGTGAAGGCTAATGATATAGGGCGATTGAGGAATAGCTTTAAAGAGAAAGAATAATTAATTAAGTGTTGATGATGGGCTCTTGTCGGTAGGCAGTGGATCGCTCTGAATCAAGACTAAATTAATCAAGAAAGCATAGACATTCAAATTTGATAAAATCAAAATTATCAAAGGAGAATGCCCATGCTTGAGTCTCAGATTAACAAATTTTTATCAC
>JABGXW010000011.1 GCA_018675575.1 Bacteriovoracaceae bacterium
AAGGCCGACCGGATTCGATGGTAATGGTTATTTTACAGGTGGTTTTACTGTAGACTCCGCTGGAGTCTTAGGGCCGACTGTCCAAGGGGCCTTACTTAAAACAGATGAGTTAACACCAGAAAATTTTCTTGAAGATGGGGGTGTTGCTAATTGTTCGACTCCCTATAGGTTATTATGTGTAGAACAACCCGCGCCTTAGTAAGTAACTTGAAGGATATATGATTTAATGGAATTAAAAATAAAAGATTACATGAACAATAAGGGTTTTACACTAGTCGAAATATTAGTGGGTGCTAGTTTAATGGGACTTGTTTCAATTGCCTCTTTGTCCATGCTTCAAAATAGTCAAAATGCAGATAAACATTTTGATAAAAAATCTGATAGTATTTTGTTCTTATCTTCGTTTGGTCAATACCTTCTCTCTCAAGAAGGATGTAGTCAGTTTATAAACGACACTCCAACAACTGCCTATCAAATTAAAGAGATTAATGCGTACAAAGGTTTTGGAAGCAGTATCAACCCTCTAAACCCTATAAGAGCTGGATATATTTTAAAAAGAAATCATGTTGAGGTTGAATCATTTGAATATAGATTCAAAGATGATGCTGTCATGGTTTCAAAAATAATTGATGGAGATATGAAGAGACAACAAGTCTTACAAATTCGACTTCGAGTAAGAATCTCTCAGAAAGAAAAAACTCTAGACGATGGTAATCATCGAATAAACGAAAAGTTTTATGAAGTTCCTGTATTAACTAATGAAGCTGATCAAATTGAATCTTGTAATATTAATCTCACACAGGCCCAAATTTGCGACACTTTAAGCCTAATTTATGTCCCTGCAACAGAATCATGCGAACCTGATCCTGGAGCAACATCCTGTCTTGTAAAAGGAAGTTATGCAACTATATCTTGCTCTCCCGCAGGATATTCATGTAATACTTCTTTTGGAGGAAATGGAGACAACCCATTCTTATCACCACCTGCTCAAAATTGCGGTGCAGGAGAAACAGCTTATAGAACAGGCTATAGACAGTCTAGTTATACTGTAGGCTGTGGAAAGAAATGTACAATGAGAATATATAGATATGAAACTTTTTATACTTGCATGATCTGTCCATAATATGAACTATCCTATTATCTACCATCCTAGACTAAGCCCAACCTGGAAAGATTTTGGAATTCTCATACCATTATCAGGACAGAGATCTAAGAAGGTCTTCACATCTCTCAAAAAACTTGGACATAAATTAGAAGAAAGTGATTTAAAAAATCTTCCTAAATTATCTAAAGAAGACCTTAAATTAGCCCATGATACAGAATTTATTGAAAGGCTTTTTTCACAGGGTCTTTTTAAAGAGTTTACTGATTGTTTTGAATTAATTGATGAGAACGGCAACTATAATAGATATGATCCCCAATCTGCGAAAAAAGAATTAACTGAATTTATGGATGAGATATTATGCCACTTAGCTGGTACAAGCTACGCTATAGATTTGGCCCTTCAAAATGAATTTTGCTACTTTCTTGGAGGAGGTATGCATCATGCTCGTAAAGACAAAGGAGCAGGATTCTGTATTTTAAATGACATGATCTTAGGAATTAAAAAAGCTCAGTCTGAAAAGAAAATTGAAACTTGCTGGGTAATTGATGTAGATGCCCATAAGGGTGATGGAACCGCTCATATGACTGTTAATGATCCTTCAATCCTAACATTAAGTCTTCATATGGAAAAAGGCTGGCCGCTGGATCACCCTGACCCTGATCATCCCTCGAAGTCACCTAGTACAATAGATATAGAGTTAAACTCACGTAATAGTCAAAACTATAATTTATTATTAAAAGAGGGACTTGAGAATTTATTAAAAGTTCAAGGTTCTATGCCTGACCTTATAATTGTGAATGATGGTGCTGATCCTTATGAGTTTGATGAACTTCCTAGTACTTCTTTGTTAAAACTTTCAAAAGAAGTTTTGCTCGAACGTGATCAAATAATATTTAACTTTGCAAAAGAGAGAAGGATACCTCAAGCCTGGGTGATGAGTGGGGGCTATGGACAACGCTCCCATGAAATCTATGTTCAGTTTTTAGATTGGGTTCTTAATCTATAAGACTATTCATTTATCTCGTGGGGAAGAATTCTCTTATGAGGTCTAAAATAAGTCTTAGGACTATATTTTAAAAGATCAGAGACTTTCGCCATATAAATACAAGCATACTTTTCCATTTGATCAGCAAATCGACTTTCTTCTTGGCCGGCCCTCATCATTTCTCCCCAATAAGGATTATGAAAAGATTTAAACTTATCTAGTTGTTCTGAGATTTGAGTATTGATCTGGTCAATTTCTGAAAATAGTTTATCTATATCTTTACGATCAATGGCCTCTTTCTTTTCTTTTTTCTTAAGGTCTAACTCATTAAGTTTTAACTCAAGAACTTGCTTTTGTTCCATCAGGTCATCAATTTTATCTTGAACAGGTTTGGTTTTCTTAAAAATTTCAACTTCTTCAGCTAATGGTCCAAGAACCATTCCAGTTCTCCAATTGAAGGTCTTCTTGATGGAAACGACGTCCCCATAAATATGATCACCTAAGTAAAGAATCTCATCACCTTCAAGCCCTAAATCTTCTTGAAGTTTTCCTGCATGACCACCTTGATAGATACCATTTTCTATCTTTCCTTCATGGTTTGACATAAACCCGTTATCAACATTAACAGAAAGGTAATTATTCTTTGAAGTAAAGAAGCCTGGCTTACCAGATAATGTAATGGTGATATCAAACAAATCTTGCCACGTTTGGCTATCTTCAAGAAAAGGATTAATAGTATAATCCAATAATAATTTTGTATAAGCAAAGTCTGAGTTTGTAATGACTAAAAGTTTCTTACCAAATGATTTATATCTTTCAAGTAAATGGGGGACCCCAGGATCTTTAATGATATATTTTGGTAAATTATTTCTAACCTCTGTTTTCAAAGTTCCATCGGAATGAGCTAAGTCTAAAATCCAGCGAATATCAGTGGCCAATGTTTCATAGTGAGGAAGGTCTAATCCCTGATCTCTCAAGTCAACTAATCGAGAAAAAAGAACGCCATTAGAAATTGAGAAAGAAGTATCTAAAGACTGAATATTTTTGTCATTTAAATCAATCACCTTATTTGCGTATATTCTTTGCTGCTCTTTGTAACTTAATTGCTTGGTCCCATGGTAGGAAGTCTTGACTTTTCCATATCTAGATAATTTAAGGATATTCCCTTTGTTTTTCTCAATCACTAATCCTTGGATGGCGCGATTAAAGTCAAATTCAACAGATAAAATACTTTTTGGATAACCCTTAACATCGATCAATTTCTTAAGAAGAACACCATGTGTAAAACCCTCAAAGGCCTCTGTATTGTATCTTACAAGGGTGTAGTCCATATCGAAGCCGATTGCCTTAATCTTCTTTAAGTTAAGAATTCTGTTGATATAGATTCCCATACATGTTCCCATACATATTCCTTCGATTTTAACTCTAAGCAAAACTAAGAGAGCAAACATACTAGCAAGACGCAACAACGCTCGTCAACAAATCTAGTCATGGAGTTTAATTACGAGTATGATTATCTAGATAAATTCCCTAGGAGAACAAAATGATTATTAGAAAATATCTACTCGTACTTGCTCTTATGCTGTCATTTGGAACGATACTCAGTGCCAAAGAATCACCTGCTGCAAAAGGTCTAAGACTCGCCAAAGAATTAGAAGTTGCCAATAGAGGTTTTGTTGGAGAATCCTCAGAAATGGAAATGATTCTTATCGATGCCTATAAATCTAAAACTGTTCGTCAGATGACAGGCAAAACAATGGAAACTAAGTCAGATGGTGATAAGTCTTTAATGGTTTTTCAAAATCCTAAGGATGTTAAAGGAACTAAAATGCTGACTCACACCCATAAAAAAGGTGATGATGATCAATGGCTCTTTTTACCATCTCTTAGAAGAGTAAAAAGAATCTCTTCGAGAAGTAAAACCTCGTCTTTTATGGGAAGTGAGTTTTCTTATGAAGATTTAGGATCTCAAGAGATTGATAAATATCACTTTAAATGGATAAAAAATATTAAAAGCAAAAAAGGTGACACCCATTACATCTTAGAAAGAAGGCCCAAACAGAAATCAGGTTATTCTAAAATGCTTATGACTATTTCTAAAAAAATGATGTCTGCTATTAAAATTGATTATTACGATCGAAAAGGTGACTTACTCAAGACTGGAGTATTTGGAAACTTTAAACAGTATAAAGTTGGTGATAAAAAAATATATCGAGCGAGCTTGATTGAAATGAAAAATATTCAAACAAAGAAGGCTTCAGTTTTTACTTGGAAGTCTAGAAAGCTAGGTGTTAAACATAGAAGTCGAGACTTTAATAAAAAGTCTTTAAAATAACGTGAAGAAAGATTTTTTTTTTCTTTATTGTATTATTCTCAATTTATTCCCAAACCTCCTGATAGCTGATGATCTTTCTGGCCAAGGGGAAGTAAGAGTTGAAATTAGAAACTTTCTTGAAGATCAACTTGACGATACCATCGATAGGAACCTATCGGTTTTTACTAGATTTGAGACTACTTATGATGTTGGACCTTTTAAACATGTTTTAAGGGGATTTGGGAGAGTTGATGGCCATGATGATGATCGTTCAATCATTGCTCTTGAGGATGCATATTTCTCTTACTCCTTAGATGAGGATGGAGAGTATGTCTTACTGGGAGGATATAAGACTTTTAATTGGTCGACGACAGAATTTTTCCATCCCGTTGATGTCATAAATAGTAAAAACTTTGATTCTGATTTAGATAATCAAGAAAAGAAAGGAGAATTAACCTTAGAATTTGAAATTTCATTCTTTGACGGAGTAATTAATGTTTTCTACTTCCCTAAATTTGAAGAACCGAATTATCCTGGTCCAAATTCAAGAATTGGTGGAGGGTATCAAATTGAAAGGGCAGTTACAATAAATGGTGAAGATACGACTTCTAGTCAGTACTTAACTCCACAATACGGAGCAAGAGTAACACAAACAGTAGCAGATGCAGACCTCTCATTGCATTACCTTAATCATATAGATCGAAATTTTCCCATTATAGGAACAAATGATTACATTAATTCTGGAGCCGGTTATATTGCCACCACATCAGAAGTAGTTCCTTTTTATTATAAAGTTCAACAGGTCGGAGGAACATATCAGCAGGTGCTTTCAGATTGGATATTAAAATTTGAATATGTGAATCGTTCTTTTGATGTTTCAGATGTCGAAGTTTTGTCCATAAAGTCTATTTTAGCAGGTTCTGCCAAGCTGCAACGTCCAGCTGATCACAGTGAAGTTGCAATTGGAATTGACTATCTATTTCATATTTTTAAAAAATGTGAATTAAATGTATTTGCAGAAGCAGCTAGTATTTTAAACACAGATGAAGAAGCAAGGGCCGAACTTTCACTTTTTCAACGAGATGTTATGGTAGGAGCAAGGTTAGCTATCAATGATGTGATGGGAAGAGAGTTTTCATTTAATTTGGTAAAAGACTTAGAACGTAAGAATGAGACTATTATAAATTTTAGCTACAATCAAAGAGTTACTGATAATATAAAGCTTAACAGTGGGATTCGTTACATTTCAGCACCACAGAAAATCTCCCTTTATAAAGAAGGACTTGAAGCTTTTGACGAAGATGGATATGCATATTTTCACCTCACTCGGTTCTTTTAAGTAGACCATGTTAAAGTAATATTATGAGTTCAGGAAAATTCCACGATAAAATAAATCTTTTAACCGGTGCCATATTGACTGGCGCCCTCATTGGATTTGAAAGATCAGCAGAAATTGTATTATCATTTGTGATGGGTTGGCTAATTGCGACTTTCATTTTTTCACCAGATACAGATATTATGCCTAAAAAAAGAACAGGACCTTTTCAATTTTTACTCTATCCCTACTCAATACTCTTTAAGCATAGGGGGATATCACATTCCTTTCTATTGGGCACCGCTATAAGGATACTCTATAGTGTTATTTTATTTGGAATAATTTTATTTGTTCTTTATAGAATGAAGTTAATTTCCTATTCTGGTCAAGATTACTTATTCTTTATTAAGTCCTTTATTCAAAACTGGGACCTCTCTTTGCTTTCTTATAAGATTGTATCTTGGTTCTTTGTTGGGATGTTTGTTTCAGATATTCATCATTACTGTGTTGATATCATGACTTCTTTACTTGGAAAGCTACGCCGCCTATTCTTTAAATAATGGTTGGAACCCTATTGTAATAACAAGTGCATACAATAGACCTTATTTTCTAAATAGATATTATTATATAGGACTGTGGTTTCAGGTATATTGGGTACCCGTAAGGTACCCGAAATATACCTGCTTATTAAGCTCCTTAAGCTTGTATAATAGTTATAATAACAATAGGTTTAATTTAACCGAACTTTCTGGAGGTTCAGATTATGAGATATTTTGGACATATCGCAAAACTTATTAAGGACGCTAGATTAACCCATCCTAAAAAGTACTCACAGACTGAATTGTCAACAAGACTGGGTTATAAGAATGGCCAATTTATTTCTAATATCGAAAGAGGTCTCTGCTCTGTCCCTGTTAAATCACTTTCATTATTAACTCAAACATTAAATATTGAGCCTGCAAAATTAAAAGTAGCTTTGTTAGCAGATATGAATGAAACATTGGAAAATTATTTAGCAGACGATAAAACAGTTGCTAAAAATGCACCAAATCCTGAATCGGCTTCTGTGATTTAATGGCCTATTTTGTTACGATTCAAGTTCATTCAAATAGACTCGAAGGTTAATAGATTTACCGGTAATCTTTAATTTCTTTCTTATATTTTTCTTATGGGTTTCTACTGTCGAAAACGACAGATTGAGGACGTTGGCAATTTCTTTTCCTTGATAACCACCTTTTATCATTTGACAAATTTTAAACTGGGTTGGTGTAAGGTTATGATTCACCTTAACGAGGTTTTTATAAAAAGGAGATGAAAGGTTGGAAATTCCAATCTCCAAACGCTTGATGACATCCTTATCAACTATGCCATTAGCTTTTAAGTTAGAAAGTAAGGGAGTGATATTTCTTTCTATATTTATAGCAATGTTTTCATTGTATGAATTTTTTTGTATTTCAAATTTGTCGAGCACATTTTTTAAAGTAATATTTGATTCTTTTAAATGTTTCTTGGTAATGAATAGTTCTTCTTCTAAATCGATTCTTTTATTCAAAGTATAAGCAGATCCAATGATTGTTGAAGTGAGAGTTGAAATACTGATGTCTTCAACTTTCCATTTCTTCTTATTTTGATTATTTAGCATCTCAATTCTTAGAACACCTACTATTTGTCTACCGTCTTGAATTGATGTATCGAGTACGTCTGTAATCTCATTTGGACTGAAATAATTATCATATAAAGATCGGAGCTCTTGTGACTGAGACACATCATTAATTGCGAGGTTTTTATTTAATTTTAGTAACGAAAAGTACTGGGGATAAAGATCTGACTTAAAATTTAGTAATGGCATAAATTTATTATTTAGAAACAAACTTATGCATTGAAGTTCAGAACCATCTTCATTAAAAAGCCAAACGCTAACTCTTTTATAATTAAAAATCTTAGATAGTTCTTTGGTAATTATCTTGGATAGATTAAAGTATTCACCCTTGAGATAGGATTGCGAGTTGGTTATGAGCGAAATAAAATGTTGCTGTTTTTCTAAGTGTTTATCCACATGTTAATCATAGGTAATAAATAATGATTTGAAAAATTTAAGAGATTAATTTTTTTTAAAAAGCCCGGACAATCTCTAGCAGAGATTGTCCGGGATCTTTACTAGGCTGCCCAGACTTTTTTAGTCCAAACGGATTTGGTGTCTGCCACCCAATTTTTACTACGCAGTTTACTGTAAACAAATTGCTCCAGCTCTTCGGGGTCTTTAGCGTCGACCCATAGCGTCATGTCCCAATCTCCCATCGTTGATCCTGCCCACTTAACTTCACTCCATTCCTTGAGCCATGACCAATCATCACTAGCAATAGGTGCTTCCTTATTCCATTTAACTTGTACCTGGGCCATCCAGTTTGACATAAATCCTCCGGGATAATTATTGTAAATTATCTATCGTCCCATTGTCAGGGGTCATAAGAGCTTCTTGTATAACTAAATTTAAAGGCATAATCTGCCTTTGAGAATAAAGAACTTGATCTTTTAAGTAGGGGGGCTTAAATTATTGACTCCTATTGAGGGCCGGTAGCTCAGTTGGGAGAGCGCGACGCTGGCAGCGTTGAGGTCGCAGGTTCGATCCCTGTTCGGTCCACCATTTTTCGTTAGGTCTTTTTCAAGGCCTTTTTTTTCGCCCTGAATTCAAAAAAGACATCGTTAACATCATTACAAATACTTAGAAAATCAATAACTTAAAAAAGTTGATGTCTAGGGTTTGATTCACGCTTCTGCTGTTGCCAAAACTAACCATTGTGACTGGACGTGACCGGAGTTGGCTATCTGTAGCCAAAAATCTGGCTACGCGGATTAGCCCTCCTTTTCAGTTCTCACTCGGATTAGCCTTTGGACTTCAACTACCTAAATTTTCAGAGATTTTTTAATGGCGGTACGCTGGCTTGGATAGCTAATCCAAGTTTGCTCCCAAGCAAAGGAGAACTTGAAAATGAAAACAAAGAGATTAAAAAGATGCGACAAGAAGATTATTTTATCAGATCAACTTGCTCTAAGAGAGCTTCGCTTGGAGTTGGATTTAACCTTAGAAGAGGCTGGTAAAAAGCTTGGACTATCCGCAAAAGGCATAGGGGCCATTGAGAATGGCAGAGTATCACTAGCTAGAAAAAGGATTACAGAGATCATTACTTCTTATGGTCTTGATTACCTCGATTTTGTAAGAGCTAAAAGAATAATTGAGAAGGCCCTGAGAAAAAATAAGAAAGGAAAGAGACAAACGATTAAAAAGGTTCTTAAAAACTCAGATCGAAGAAGCTATCAAAAATTAGTTACTAGAGAATGTAAAGTCATCAAGTCCATGAGAAGAATCAAGGGTCTTACTCAAGATCAAGCATCAAAGCTTTGTTCATATTCTAGGGCCACAATCGGTCATATTGAGAATGGTCGCATTGAATTATCAAAGGACCGTATAGAACATATTGTGATCTCCTATGGATATTTATTGAAAGACTTTGAAGAAAATATGTCTAAGGTTGAACTTCGAGATGAAATAGTCGATTCGTGCCTAGAGAAAATAACAGGGCTTGATGATAGCAAGCTAGACATTGTTAAAAACCTTCTGGGGAGTCTTTAATATCCCAAATTCGCGACTATAACGAGTTCGTTATTACTTTCTTTGTCATCGCTAAGCTAAAATGATGCTGAAAACGACATAAGCCATGCAGTAGAAGAGTCACTCTCACTCGAAGCACTTGTGCTTAAATTACTCATGTATAAAAGAGGTGAAATTCCGAACTGCTTTGTTTTCCCAAAAAAATAACTACTCCCTAGAGTGAGATCAAACCCGCTGATACTCTCAGAACCAAAGCTTTTAAGAAATCCAGCACCACCAAACATAGCGACACTTTCATTAACCTTATAGAACGGCTTTAAGGCAAGCCTATGAACTTTTACAGGCGCTAAGCTTGTGGTGGTTGATGAGCTAGCTGCAAAGTAATAATTTATCATGTCGTACGCAAGACTCAGGTGAGTATTTCCAAAAACTCTTCCAGCGCCAAAACCAAATTCGGGGACGATGCCCGAGGAAGCAGATTTATCAGAGTCGGAGTGATTAATGCTTAAGAATTTTGCAAGAGATATTGAACCCGTAAGCCAGTATTTTGATTTTGTTTGATACTTGATGCCTGTACTTAATTTTACTAGATTCATGGTGAGTTTTTTTGATCCGCGCACCGTTTTAACCTGCCCAAGGGTTGAACCAAGAGAATAGTAGATTCTTTTTTTTACTTTAGTAGCTTGTTTTTCTAGTGCTAATTTTGCTTTTAGTTTTTTCTCTTCACTTAAATAAGCTTCAACTTTTTTCATATCAATAACATCTGATGTGACAGACATGACTATTTTTTGACCAGCTTTCAAGTTTTTCCAGTCAGTAATTTGAGGGTTATCACCTCTAGTTTTATGAATCATAGGAGATTTAGAATTAATAATGGAATCAGGCTTTACAAATTTTTTAATAATACTGGCAAAGTCATCACCACTTTTAATTTTATAATTAAGAGTATAAAAATCAAGAGCACTGGCATTTAAAGAAATACCTAAGACTATCAAAAGAATTATTGCTTCTAAGTTTTTTAATTTATTCACATTATTTATTCTACTTAAAAAAACCTTAAAGAGCAGTAGCATTTATTATGGGCAATAGTACTTTATGTGAAGGAGGCTTGTCTCCGGCAAGAAGCATCTAACACACTGATTTTACTCCAGTCGCTTGGTATAACTCAAGAAAAACCTAAAAACCGATATAATACTATGAGAGCGTTTTAAGCAAACTATAGAGAAGGTTTTTATGCGTACTTTTATAATACTGATAACAATTCTCTTAACCAGTTCGTGTAATGTCGAAACCCTAGTTTTAGAAAATCGAAATCAGGGAACGCCCGCTACAAGTGGAGGCGCCTCCCCATCGACACTAGATGCGAGCACTCTCGGCGCCGCCCCAGCTGACGAAGAATGGATAGTCGTACCCGCCAATGCCGGAGGCATGGGATTAGATGCTTTTGCTGTTATGAAATACGAAGCGAAGGCTTTTAATGATGCCAATACCAATTCAACTATCGATGGCGGTGAGGTTGATGCTGTCGGAACTGGTGTAGCAACAGGAACTCACGTCCCAGTCAGTACAGCAGATAATCAGCCATGGCGAAATATTGATGCCAATGATTCAGCAGCGGAATGCGAATCTCTTGGGGCAAATTATCATTTAATATCAAATCCTGAATGGATGGCGATAGCTAGAGAAGTAGAAATGCAGGATGCTAACTGGACTGGCGGAACCGAAGGTTCTGGCTGTCTGTTTCGAGGAAACTCTGCAGAGACGACCTGCGGGTATAATTCAGCAACTGACCCTGATTCAGGAACAGGCAGAAACGCACGAGCAAAACACGTTCTATCAAACGCAGAAGAAATTTATGACATTGCAGGAAACATTTATGAGTGGACCGACTGGGATGGTGACACTGTTGGGTTTCAACTAGGACCAACTAGTTGTGCAACTGGATGGTTAGAGCTTCCAGCAGTTGCCTGTGGAGCTTTAGCTGACGCTGATTATAATTCTAATAACGGTGCATACACTGCAACCGAGGGGGTTGGCAGGCTTTATGGAGGTTCTGGCGGTGCGGCGCTTCGCGGCGGCCATTGGAGCCACTATACGAGCGCTGGAGCGTTCGCGCTCCACTTGCTCAATTCGCCTACGGACGCGAATGCGGACCTCGGCTTTCGTTGCGTCTACCGCCCGTAGGGCGGTTCGGTAGCTATTGGACTCTTTGTTCTTGATTCTTGGAAACTAAAATGCCCGAAGGGCATTCGAAATTTTTTTTGCTCTTTTTGGGTAGCATTTCCGGAAACAGGCTCTTCATTTCCGGAAAGTGTAGGGCATTTCCGGAAATGGGGGTGTGATTTCCGGAAAATGAAGAAAATTTCCTCATTTTTTCCGAAAGATACGGAAAAGGTTCGGAAATGCCTTTCCGCATTTCCGGAAAATCCCTTGCTAAATAAAAACCTATAAAACAATATCTCTTCATGAAAAAAAGGAATGATGATATTACCGTGACAGAGGCTTCAGGGGAGTTACAGACGGTTTTAAGGTGACACCTAAATTTGGGGAACTTGATAACGTAATTAAGATTAAATGATGAATATGGGGGTCGTAAGGCCCTCATTTCTTATATATCTTATTGAAATTATGTAGTTTAATAGTGAAGTACAAATGGATTGAAAAAGTATCACACTTGTGATACAGTAATAGGGAGCCAAATGAACGCCTTAGAAGAAGCAATAGACGGATTACAATTTTTGCAAAAACTCATAACCGTCTATGAACAAGGCGAGCTTGATTTTTGGGAGGATAGACTTAATCCCCCAAACCTAACAAAGGATGAATTCGATCTAGTCCTATACAGAATAGATCGAGCTAATCGCTTAAGCTGGGTTACAAGAGAAAGCGAAGAAGGTCCTCATGGGACAACTGGCGAGGATGATTGTTTTAAATTTAACTGTTCAGCAGAGTTTGGTGGAATTTTTGAAAATGAAACCAAGACATTTTTTGTGAAGGGTTATTTTTTCGATAAAGGTGATTTAAAGGGAGTTACAATACAGAGCTTCCGTGAGGATTAAAATGGAAAGTATACAAAAAGAATTTTTAGGAGAGACATTCACATATACGACGGAAGTAAATGAGGATGGAAAAGCCTTGTGGACTAATGCAATAGATAACGAATTTTCAAAATGGTTATATCAACTTAGGGCAGAGAATAGAGAATTGTTTAAAGTTCAATATTCAGTTTCTGGAAATGCCTATAAAGTTCTTGAAAAATTAAAAGAAAGAATCGGTGTTTTTGATGACAGTCTTTTAGTCAGGGCCATCACTATTACTTTCATCAATTTTATTGATACTAGAAAAGGACGACCAATCTTAAATAAGTTAAATAAATATGTGGCTGATGGAGATCTAGATGTCTTACAAGAGGGTGAAACTCTCAAGAAGAGTCTTTATTTCTCTTCAGTCGGAATAAGAGATATTGAAGCTTATTCCAATTTGTCTGGATATAAGCGCAGTAAAGTCGTTAAAAATGCTCTTTACTCAGTATTGTTAATTTCCATTAATGAAGATGAAGAGATTAAGAATTTTTGGGAACAAGAGATTCTTTCTCAGCTAACTAATATCGTTAAGGCAGCTTAATAAGACATGACCTTGATTTTAGATTTAACACATCATGACTTACAAATAATGGGAGATGTCGCTTCGAAAGATGGTGCTATTGCTATTTGTAAATCATTCAGAGGATGTATTGGACTTGAGTTTGAAGTAAAGCTTGGTACAGGTAAACCAGATATAAACAAAATTAAACATATTCAAAAGTCATTTCAAAATAAATTAATCGAAACAGATAATGCTATTAAGCATCAGGGCATTCCGGATTCATTTATCAATCTCTTCAATCAGACTTCAAAGAATGATGTAAAGAAAATCTGTCGTGATATAGAGTTTTCAGAAGAAGAACTTTTTTTATTAATATACAATTCTGATCAAATTGGATTCTCGCACAAAAGTAAATTTAAACACCATACTCCTGAACAATTTCGCTACGAACGTGGTGACATTAATACGATGGCCGATCATACGACCGAACAAAAAGTAAGAAAGAAAATTATAAATAAGATATCTGGCACTTTCGAACAGAGAAGAAATGTTTGTTGTCATATATTTGAGAACGGCATAATGTGGCATTGCTTTTATTTTAGCTACGAAGATTCTCAGAACATGCCAAGAAAAAGACAACATTGGAAATGTGGAACACATATTCATTACGTGTCTTACCTGTGGGATAACGACAGGAAAAAACTCTGGGATAAATTAGATAGCAGAAAGATAAATGTAACGGATTTTCATATAAAATATGAAGCCCCCCTTGCAGTACCTCTACACCAAGTATACGTCTATGGGCATGCAGCGGTACAGGTATCAAAAGAAAACAAACAAAAGGTATAAAAGCTTTTTTTCTTCTCAATGTGACTGGACGTGACTCACGTTCGCTACTGTTGTTAACGAAACTAACCTAAACTGGTGTGTTTACTGTAAATCGGTAAAATCCACCATTTTGAATAAAGAACAAATACCACCTTCCTTTCGGAACTAATTTAGCTCTTTCGTTTTTCACTTAACTGATGAATGTTAATTTATAGGATGCGGTGTCGACCGACAAGACCCGTTCTCAGATTATTAGGGCAAAGAATCCTGTACCGGAAATATTTCTGCAATAATTAAATTTTTGTGACGCGTGGAGAGTGAGAATGACTATCTTTTTTAGGACAGATACTTATAATTATTACTATGAAAGATATAAGCGACATATTCATCCATGAAACCGCTACCGTTGAGGACAATGTAAGTATCGGAAAAAGAACTAAAATCTGGCATCAATGTCATATTTCCTGATAGGCCCATGTACTAGGATTTATAATGGGTCTTAATAGTGACTATTCACTATAAGAGACAGTATTCAAAATGAATATTTCAACAAAGAGAATACACGCTTTTGATTTTTTAAGAAGTTTTGCAGCTCTTTGGGGTATTCCTTTTCACGCAGCAATTGCTTATATTACTAGTGATCCTGCCCCTTGGCTTATTCTCGATCCCACCCAAGGTGCCCAAATTCTAGATTTAATGATTTGGTTTAGCCACCGTTTACGAATGCCATTATTTTTTCTAATGTCCGGATATTTTGTCTGTATGGTCTTAGATAAGAAAGGAATCAAATATTTTGTAAAGGCTAGAATTAAGAAAGTTTTTATTCCATTAGTCATTAGTTGTTTGATCATTCTTCCTATTATTGTTGAGCTCTTTATGAAAAAACTTGTCTCAGGAAATTTCTATAATGGGAATATAGAAATGCCTTATAAAGCTCAAAACTTTCAATTAGCACAATTGGCACATCTTTGGTTTCTCTATTATTTATTTCTATTTTCAATATTGACCATCCCTCTAAGAAAAATTAATTTCTTCACTAAAATTCAAACCTTTATTTTAGAAAACAAGACCTTCTCTAGATTTTTAATTTTGCTATCTCTATTTCTATTACATTTAAGTATGGATAGTGTGCTGAAAATAAATGCAACCTCTACTCTTACTATTAATCCTTTGGCATTTGTTTTTTATTTTTAATTTTTTAGTTGGGGTTATCTGCTTAGAAACGATCAAATCTTAAAAGAATTAACCATTATAAACATAAATAGCTATGGATTTATTTCTTTTTTCTCCGCAGGCATTTCGGCTGCTCTCGTCCTTATACTCCTGAAAACAGAAGCCACACAATATGCGTTTTATCTTTACTTTTTTACTTCACTTACGACAACAATATATTGTTTTGCTACTTTAAAAGTTATTATTAATTTATCTCTGCGGTTTTTTAACATAGAAAATAAAATAATCAATTACTTAAGTGATTCAAGCTATTTTATCTATATTGTCCATATTCCGGTAGTGATACTATTTCAAAGAGCTGTCTACTTTCTTGAATGGCACCCCATATTCAAATGGATAACAGTCAGTTTCTTCTCCTATGTGGTTTTATTTTTGGTATACCACTTAATTGTTAGGCATACTCCTATTGGACACTTTCTTCATGGCCCCAAATAAAGAGTAAACGAAATAACCTTCTTAGTATGTTTATTCCAAAGAGAAAACTAGCGATGATCAAAAAGCGAAGGCCAAAGTTATATTAACTCCATGATTTATGATTTGTTCATTTGGATTGACGTCCCCATCTTCAGCAAAACTAAATGCTAAAGGGCCTTCAACTTCAAAAAGGTAACCAACTTTTAGAACAGCTTGGTTTCCCCAAAAAGTAGGAGCATAAAGATATCCTAACTCATACTCTCCGTTAAGTCCTAGCGAGCTATATTCTGACTCAATTGGTTTGCTTAATTGTTTACTTCCATTTCTGGTTTGATCAGAAAATTCAAGAGTTCCATAACCGAAAGAGGTCGTATTGTAGAAATACCAATCATGTCTATCTAATTTTATTCCAGATGATAGTTTTTTCTTTACAGTATCCAATTCAAAAACAAATCCATAAAATTTAAGTTTTGCTTTGGGGTCATAATAATCAATATCCTGTGCCTTGACAACAGTTGGACGTTCATAATTGATGAATTGAAATCCTATACATGAGGGAGTTCCGGCTATTTCACCTGGTTTATTATATTGCTTAAAAGATCGGAGTATTTTAACGTCGGTATATTTATTATCTTTAAAAGTTGATAGCACTACATTATTTTTCACAAAGTCAGTTTTAATAACACCTGAAATTTTACTTTTTTCAACTAAGATACTCCATTCTTTAATTCCAATCATTCCAAAGACACTGAGCACATCATTTACATCGTCTCCGACATCAACACCGAGACCAATAAAAATGTCCTGAAACTCTTGAGTGAATTGAATTTGCTTGAATACACTATTTTCAAATTGAATTTCATATCCCGGTGTAACGGTAATCGCATCATTTTTTCTTTTCGAATAACCAAACGAAAAAAAACTATTATTTACTTCTTCATCAATCGCGACAGGAGTAGCAATAGGAATAGGGGCCAAGACCGGAGCTGGAGTTTCTACAAGTTCTTGAGTTGAGCCCAGATCCGGAGACACAATAGTTGAACTTGTTGGGGTAACATCCAACAATTGGGCATAGATGGGGAAAGAGAAGAAACAAAAAAATACTATTTTTATAATTTTCAGGATTTAGCCTTTGAATCGTTTATAATTTAATAATCTGATAGATGTAGTTAAATGGCAAGACGAATTCGTCTTCTTAGTATGTATATTCTATTTTTGTTTTAATTAATACTTAGTTTTAATTTTTGTGATTATGAAAAGGGGGGAGAGCAGTCCTATACTTTCTGTATTTGCGTGTGTACCCTAGCATTCATGGTTGGCCACCGAAAAAAAATAAATGTTGTGAAAATGGATAACTATTGGCAAGTAGGCTGGTGAAACCTTGAACAAAAGCTCACGACTTGTTAGGTTCATTACCAAAATAGATCGCGCACGAGAATCATTATGAACGAAAAACAACAACCCCTAGGTCATTTGGGAAAGAATATTCTCATGACTCCACACTGCGTTTTTGCGGGAGCGGTCTGTCTTGTTCTCACTTTCCTCGTTTATTGGCCTGCGATCAATGCAACTTTCTTTGTCTTTGATGATTCAGTTCACATTTATGGAAATGTTCATTTTAAGTCTCTAGGTTTTCAGGAGTTCGTTTTGTTTTGGACGAATTCATACGAATCACTCTATATACCGATCACCTATTCACTTTGGTCGGTGGTCGCAGGTTTGTTTGGGGTGGAATCACCGGTTCCTTATCATGTACTAAATTTGGTGTTCCATGCCTTCAACTCTTGGTTGGTTTTTATTTGGCTAACTCAACTATTAAACTGCTTGCCGCAGAGGAACAAAGCTCTTCAACATCGAAACTCTATCCCATGGATCGCGTTGACAGGGTCTGTTCTTTTCAATGTTCACCCGATTCATGTTGAAGCCGTTGCATGGGTGTCCTCCTTTAAAGACTTGAATAGCACTGCTTGGGCCTTATGTGCACTGATTTTCCACTTTGCTTATCGTTCGACAACTTCGAAAAGAAAGGCCAAGCAGTACAAGTACATTGCATTTGGTTTTATCGTGCTAGGTGTATTAGCTAAATCAAACATCTCGGTTCTCGTTGTGCTTTTGGCGTGGCTTGATCGAGTGGTGTTTCGTTTGAAGTTTCGCGAGTTGATCGTCGACAATGCTTTGCTATGTGTTCCGTCTATTCTTATTGCATATATATCTGTTCAACTTCAGCCTTCATCTTATCTACATCAGTTGCCGTCTTTTGCTGAGAGAATGATCATCTCTGTAGATGCTTTGAGGCTTTACGCAGTAAATATTTTGAACCCGGTCGCCTTGTCGTTCGATTACGAACGATCTGTTTCGAACGTTCTAAATGAGTGGAATAGCGAATTATCTTACAAATTGATGCTGCTGTTTACGATAGGACTTATTTGCCTAAGTTATATTGGCAGGATACGCCGCTTGTTTTCAGTGGAAACCTTAGGTTTGTCGATAGGGTTGATTCTCATCTTGCCGAATTTGGGAGTTATTACATACGTATTTCAAAACATATCGACTGTGGCCGATCGTTATTTCTATTTGCCTTTTTTAGGGGTCTCGGTATTTTTTTGCGGCTTAATGTTACGTCTTGACGAGAGGCTTGAATCTCGGCCGTCGAAAAATAAACAACGGTACTTTTGGTGTGTACCTGTCTTGTTGTTGTTGATTTACTCTGGAATGAGTTTTCTTCAGGCGAAGACATGGCGGACGAGTTCTTCACAAATTCGTCACTCTCTTAAGGCGAATCCTGAGAGTTATCCTTTACACATGTCTTTTGCAACGGCCTTGAAAGCGGAGCTTCAGTGGGCCGACTCAATTCGGGTTTATAAAAAAGCGCGAAAGCTAAAGCCGGAGTATGGGGAGCCCGTTCATGGAATTGTAGAGGGGATACTCAGTCTCGGGGGAGACGTTACGCACGCGGTTCGCTATTACGAAAAGGCTCTGTCTCAGGGGGTAGAAATCAATCCTTTCTATTTCAAGCAGGTCGGCTATTATTTTGTTGCGCAAAAGGACATCAAACAGGCGCAGCATTACTTTTGGCTGGCCCAAAAGCTAGAACCTGATTCAAAAGAAATCGCAGAGCAGATCCGCCGTCTGGAAAAGCTAAAATAGGTTCCCCTATTCATAATCTCAAAAAATAAAACTAAGTATTAATTAAGAAAAAGATGGGATATAAATACTAAGAAATAAGGTTGCGTATATAAAAAGAAAAGAAATAAAAGAAAAATGTTTAAATGAGATTCCAAAAGTAAAAAGGAAATTTTAATATTGTCACCTTTTGACAATATTTTGATTATCAAATTGAATGTTATGTATCCGCGACAAAGAGGAAATACGGTTATTTTTGTTTGCCATATTTAATGGGACAAATACCATCGTTCCAGTGGACTGTAAGGCCAATAGAAAAGCCTTTTTGAAGTTAATGGCCGGAAGACTTATTAAGCTAACCGCTGTGGCTGGCGGCGTCATGTTCTGCTTGAAAGAATGTGCTATATTTTTTCCATGAAACGAACGATACTATTTACACTTATTATCATGATTTTTTCTTCTACTACATGGGGGGATAATTCAGATCTTCTCAAGAAATCTTATACTCAAAAACAAAAGCAGCGAATCCATGCTCTAATTAGAAAAGTAGCTCGCGGTCATCTTGAATCAACTATAAAATTTAAAAAAGAGTTTCCCAAAGAATATAAATTTTATATGGCGGAAAGTTATAAAAAACTTTCCGCAAATAAAGGAGATGGAATTATATTAACTGAAATTGAACCTGGAGGTGTGTTAGAAAAACTTGGTTTAAAGGTAAATGATAGGGTCGTTCGAATGAATAATGTATTGATCGGAGATTTAAAAAATATGAAAGAACTAAAATCTATAAGTATAATTAGGAATGGCAATCCCAAAATTCAACATTACGAATTAAAAGAATTTAAAGTCAAGGACATCTCTCCAAATAGTACTTTAAAATTTAAATAGTTTTTCTTCTTCAATCAATTCTGTGCTTCGTTTAATAAGTCTACTAGGCTTAGTTTAAATTGACAGACATTATTGGTTCATTTTTATCTGGATATCATCTATTAAGGCTTTTACATTTTCTGCAATTAGTTTATTACCGGAAGGGGAGCAATGGCCAAAATCACCACCAAACCTATCAATAAAAAGATAATCATAGCCATGTTTTGAAATTGAGTTATTAAAACTTGATTCATTATCTATAAAATAAGTTCTATCTGTATTATTAACTACTTTTTTTAAAACCTCGATTTCTCGCATCGGATACTGCATCGCCACATGAATAGCACCATTTTTAAGAATCAATCTATTTACTTTCCTATAATTAATTGCTGCTAACTTATTTAAACTTTTCATGTCAAGCTTATTTATTTCATTTTCCAATTCTATAATCTTATCATTTTCGTAACCAAGCTTTTTAAAGATAAATAACTTTTCTCTTAATATTGCCTCTTTATCAATCCCATTTATATTCATCAGATATTTAATTTCTTTTAATGAGTCACCATCTCTGTCTAGTATAGATAAAATCCGTGGAAGTAAAACGAGATTTGAACTATTTACTTTCATTAGCTTAAGGTCCTCTAAGGTCTTTAAACAGTCATCTTTTAAACCTAATATAAATTCAATCTCTGCTAAGACATTAAGAACATCAATTCTTATACTTTGAGATGAATTATTATCCCTTAGTCTAAGAAGCATATTACGTGCAGTAATTAATGGTGTTAGGACAAAAGATGTTTGCTTTATATCTGACTTTTTAAATGATCTTCTTTTTTCAATTGTTAGTTTTAGAAAACTGTCCATATCTTCATTACCAAAATAGTCACTTTTTTGATTTGTTAAATTTGTAAACGAATCAATGTCATTTATTAATAATTGTATTATGGCAGGGTTATCAATCCACCCATGTTTTCTTTTTCTTTCAACCTTTTTTAGGGCAGACTCAAGAAAATGTCTAGACTTTTTGAAATTGCTTTTATCTAAATATAGAATTGCTAACAATACTTCTATATCACTTTCTTCAATATCTGAGTTAAAATCATTTTGAAAAGACCACCAACTATCTCTATTGGGTTGAAATGAATTTAAAATTCGTTGATAATACTTAATTTGATCATCTAGACTTTCTGGTTTTATTATTTTTATCTTCTTTAGATACTGATACGGTCTTAAAAGAGCATTATTATAAATATTTTCTAAAGTATTGTTTTCTGAATATTGACTGATTAATAGGTTTGCATGAAGGAGGGCTTTTATGTCAGCATTATTTTTACATTTCATTTTTTTAGTTAAGAGATGTGAAGCTTTATTTAATTCTTTTAATTCAAGATATTTTCTAGCAAGAATTATTTGTCGAGATTCTTGTTTGCAAGGATTATCGTCTATTACATTTTCTAGAAAATCAATTGTAGTTTCTATTTCTCCATTCTCCCAAAGGTATTCTACAAGCTCATTTATTTCTGTATTACCAAATGACACTTTCTTAATGCGCATCCATATATCAAATCTATAAAGCATCCACCTAAACAAACGATAAGTTTTAAACATTCCTAAACCAGGTGTTTCATGTGAATCTTTTATTACCTTATATTCTTTTGTTGAACTCTCTTCATTTATTCCCATCATTGTAATAACGACAAATGGCTTTAACCTTTTTAAGTCTTCTTTTATTTTATTTAAGATCGTTATAGAGTTAATTCCAACCCCGCCGCGATTAATCACTTTATATTTTTTATGTACATTGGCTTTGTTTAAGATCTTTTCCAATTGTGAAGGCCAGGAGAATTCCCCTCCCATTTGAGTAGTGCTTTCCCCATAGGCTAGGATAAGCTTTTCATTCGGTGGATTTATCGCGAACGGCTTTGTTTTTATTATTGAGAGTGCCAATAAGGCCATTTCTCCCACCATGAGAAATATTAACACCAATAATATTATGTTTCTTATATTTTTCTTCATTTCTATTTAAGATAACATAATACGATGCTCAATAAACCCTTAAAAAAGAAGTTTTTTCTTTTCTATTCTATACTTTTTTTGCCAATCATTATTCATCATTTTATATCTTAAGAGGCTTAAGCATCCCTTTTAATATTAATCTGCTTTACAAGGGTATAGATACGATTATTTTCTAATAACCGATGAAAAGTATCTTCTCAATATTCTTCTCAAAATAAAATATTGTCACACCGGTTTTAATCCGCCATATTTTTGTTATAATATGTTCATGTTTAAACATTCAAAAAAAAAAGTACTCCTTTTTTATTCGATAATATTTTCACCCTGTATTCTATTATTTATTTATAGTGTCTTCATAATTCATCACTTCTATTCATTCTCAGAAATTAATGATCAAGAAATCCTCTTAGACCATTTTGAGTCTCAAGCACATGAATCCTCCGAAAGGCATGAACGTCATACAAAACTGCTTGAATCTATATCAAACGACTCCATCATTATATTTGGGGGAAGCTCCGTTGTACTTCCGGACGGTTGTGTTAGCTCACTAAATGACAGCAAGACATTTTCTGTTTTACTTAAAAAAGAATTAATCCAAAAAAATATCGAAGTAATTAATATGGGAGCCTGCGGGTTTGACTCTTTTAATCTCTTATCGCTAACTAAGGAAATTTTATCTAAAAAGATAAAACCTAAAGCTCTCATTTATTACACTGGTCATAATGATTTTTCCAATGGTGGGCGTGCCATTTTTGAAGAATACTCACCCTTTACACAATCAACAGTTAAAAAAACTCTTCGCATGATAAAAATTCCTGATGATCTTATATTCAAGGCAATTTATATACTTGGAGACTCAATTACACCGGGGATCTTAAAATTATATCGCACATTTCATTCCAACTTTTTAGATAGTTCACAATTTTCCCTTATTAATGAATCAATCAGTAAACAACTTTTTAAGAACATAAACTCTATAATAAGGCTAGCTAATAATAATCAGGTGAAAGTAATCATTATTCCAGCTATTGGAAACCTCGTTTATCCTCCCCATACTCCTCTTGATAAAACTGCCAAAAGCTTTTCTCAATCAGTACGTGAAAATAATATCTCTGATTTGCAAATCATAGCGGATAATGACAATTGGGGATTCGATAGAAGAATCAAATCCAGTAGCTATCAACTCTTTAATAAACTAGAAAATGTTCTTATTATCGACCTTTTTAATAAAGTGAGGACACTGAAAAGTTCTTTGTTTTATAAAAAATGTTTTGTGGATATTTTTCATCTCAGTAATTATTGTCATCAGTTTATTAAAGATGAAATTCTTGGCCATATTATTAATACTCCCTCAGAATTTAACATTTTGCATCCAGTAAGCATCTAACATAAGGCTCATTTTCGACGAGTTAAAAACTGTGCAATAAATCTGTATTCCACTTACAAACTTTTATCTTCTTAGTATGTATATCCCATCTTTTCTTAACTAATCCTTAGTTTTCTTTTTCGAGAATGGGGTCTGTCTTCTACTTTAAATTATTGAGGTGAACTTTCTGTTGATTCTTTTTCTCGAAAATTAAAGAAATTCTTTAACTTGGGCCACCAACTTCTTCTCGGAGAGTCATCAACCACATTCGTATCGATGGCAATACTATCTGCAATATTTGATCCATTAAGTTCTCCCTGAACTTTTTCGAGTCCCTTAGCAACAAGCTTGGCATTGATGAAATTCACTACTTGTTTTTCAGAAGGAGTATGACATTTTCCATCAGGCATGAGAGTAGACTCAAACTTATATAATCTTTTTTGGTAAATCCATAATCTTGATTTCCGAGGACTTTTGGATTGCTTAGGAGCTTTAGAATAATCGTTGACCCATAAAAAAATTCCTTTGACACCTGTTATTTCTGTGTAGGCCTTCATTGATTTATAAACAAGAGAATCATGATCTTTTAACCAAGCAGATAATTTGTCATAGGCAACTCGAGCACATTTTTTGGCAGTAATAGGAGCAGAACGATAGCTCCAGATAATTCTATTTTGGGCATAAGGTGAACCCGGCTTATCATCATCGAAAACCCAGTATTCTTCTCCAGAGATATTTATGCCATTAAAATGAATTTTTGTAAGAAGTTTATCCGGACCTTGGGCCTGAACAAGCCCTACAGTTGACATAAGCAGAAGACTCAGAATGTAAAATAATTGTTTCATCAAACCAACCTCGATTTAAATAATTGCGAGATACCTTTCGGCATTTCTTAGTATGAACGAACTTTCTATGCGATACTTTACTCTTGATTGATCAGATTTAAAGAACATTCAGTAATTACTGTCCCGCCCCAATGATCTTCAACCCAAGAAAGAATAAAAACTCCGTCGAATTTTTCTTTTCCTTCTATCAGGGCATTGTGTGGAGCTATAAAATCAACTTTCCCGAAAAACTTTTTCCCAACGTTAGGAAATTTTGCATGGTTTTTATAAGTACGAGGACGATATTTCTTATAATTATTTACTTTTTCAATATTAACATCTTGATCAGTCCAAGCATCTTCGATGAAGAACTTCAAGTTTCCATTCTCAATAGCATAATTATTTGCTCCATTCACTGTCAGTGTTGTATGTAAAGCTAATTTCGCCGTTCCAAGATCTGTATCGATATCATTGTTTATACAGCTCAAGTCGTAGCTCGTGGTCGCGAAAGATACGGAAGAATAAAATAAAATCCCTGCAAGAATCATTTTCATATGAAAAACCTTAAGTTTACTTTGATATTTTACTTATTATGAAACAACTTACTTTTTGTTTTGTATTTAGTAAAATTAAGATATTTTTAGTGTAATAATTACCTTGAATAGACCAGAGTCAGTAATGAAAATCAACTTTTTCGGTCCCTGATTTTTTGATTTTTATAAGAATTTTCGAGTAGTTAAGTTCTTTATTGGAAAATAACCGGTAAAGAGCTCTCACTCCAACTCTCTGTAGCTAAATGATAATTTTTTTCAATAACACTTCTTTTGATTTTAAGAGTAGGTGTTAATACTTCATTTTCAACAGACCATTCATCTTTAATCACGATTATATTCTTTAATCTCTCAAATTTTTCGACCTTAGAATTGACCTCATCGAGTAAGAGTCTAAAACTCTTTTCAATTACTTCATTTCTGCCTGCCTGTCCTATTTCTGAAAGAGTTACAAGCGCTATTGGATAGGCCATTCCACTTCCCACAACACATACATGTTCAATCAGTGAATTCATCGCGAAGTGTTTTTCTATTAAATTAGGGGAAATATATTTTCCCTTAGCTGTTTTAAAAAGATCTTTTACTCTTCCAGTAATGGAAAGAAATCCTTCTTCATCAAAAGCTCCTTGATCTCCAGTCATCAACCATCCTTCCTGGTTAAGGACTTCATTCGTTTTTTCAGGTTGTTTATAATATCCTTTCATAGTTCCTCTAGAGCGAGTCATGATTTCTTCATTTGGACCAATTTGAATCTCTCCTTTTTCCCACGACTTTCCAACGCTTCCATATTTATAACAATTTGGAAAGTTAAAGGTGGCAAAGGCAAAATTCTCAGTCATGCCATAGACTTCAAGTATATTAATTCCTATTTTATCAAACCATTTAAGAAGGTCCTTTGAAATGGGAGCAGCTCCAGTAAGTGGAATTCGAACATTATTTAATCCTAATTGAGTTCTAATTTTCTTTTTTATAATGTTCCCAATAATAGGAATTATTAAAAGTAGATTTAGCTTATTTTGAGGAATCTTTTTGAGTACTCCGTGTTGGAACTTGGTCCAGATTCTTGGTACTGCCAGGAATACAGTAGGTTCTGTTTCTTGTAGGGTAGAAGCAAAAGTATCTAATGACTCTACAAAAGTAACTTCTCCTTTTGAATAAATGGAACCAATTTCGATCAAGAGCCTTTCAGCAATATGGGCCAGGGGTAAATAAGATAAAAATTTATCATTTTCATTTAAGTCGATCCTTTTCTTGGCCTCTTTCATTGGAAAAGAAATAGAATCAAAAGTGTGAACAACTCCTTTACTGGTTCCAGTAGTTCCCGAGGTATAAATAATTGTGGCAACATCATCTGCTTTTATATTTGAGTTATTTTCTAATGGCCTAGAACCCTCGACAAAATCTGCGAAAGGCTGGCATCCATTATTTTTCCAAAAAGGAAACTCTACTTTTGAAATATTATCAGGAATTCCTGACATTTGAGATTCCCAATCATCTAACTTTCCAACAAAAACAAGCTTTGATTCTGAGTGAGTGAGTATTTGATTAATCGTGGCCGATGCCAGAGTAGGGTAGAGAGGTACCGCAATATGGCCGGCCATCCAAATGGCCAAATCAGTAATAATCCAATGGGCACAATTCTTAGACATTATAGCAATACAAGATTTTTCTTCAAAATTCATGTTCTTAATTGCGGTTGCTAGGATTCTGGCCTCTTGTCCTATTTCGTGCCAGGTATATGTTTTCCATTCACTATTAATAGGTTGGCGCATGTAGATTTTGTCTTTAAAACTTATTTCGTTAGAGTAAAATTGTTCAAGAGGGAGATTTGATTCGTTCATTTTAATATCTTTTTTTATTGTTTATAATTTTTTTAAAATGATACCATAGGAATATGTATTTAAATATATATAACAAAATAAGTTTAATTGGCTGGTCTATTACCTTTGTTGTGGCATTGTTACATATAATTGGATACCAAATATCTCTAGACCCTTTCTTTTGTCTCAAAGTTATACAAACCTTTGCTGCTTTAGAGATTCTTCATGCTATCTTTAAAATTATCTATTCTTCCATCTTTTTTACATGTATTCAGGCGGTGAGTCGTCTGCTTTATACTTGGCTTCTATTTGCTATCTCAAAACAGTATTATTCAAATGAATGGATTTATCTCTTGCTCATTATTGCTTGGTCTTTAGCTGATTTTTCACGGGCATTTTATTATCTCAGAAGAAATAAGATTTCTGGATGGATGCGATATAATTTTTTCTTTGTCCTTTACCCTACAGGACAATTATTAGAAGTTATTATCTCTCTTATCATACTAAAAGAGGCCACACATCCTCTAAAATGGTTATTGGCACCTTTAATTTTTTCTTATTTCTTTCTAGGAGCAGGGATCTTTCGGCATATGCTCCGAAATAGGAAAAAATACTATCAGAAAATTCAATCTTAGACTTTAAGCGAAATAATAAGAGATTAGTATCATTTAATTAAAATGAAATATTAAAATCTGCCCATAGAAGATGATTTGAAGATAGAGTATTTTCACCTTTAAAATATTGTCCTGGAAGAAAAATTGAATAGCCACATTTAATCGAGTTAGCGCCATTCATCTGTTTGAATTCTGATAAAATACCGAGCTCTTTTCCTATAACTTTCTCTGTTGTTGTTCCGTCCTGTCCGGCAAAGAAGCCTCTATTTACTTGATTTATAATTAAAGTATCACTGTCATTCCTTTCAAAAAGATGACTGAAAAGGCCAAGCTTAATTGAATCAGAGATTCTATTCTTATAAGAGACAGTATATTTTTTTATATTGTGGCCACCAAAATAATTAAACATATGACCAGAAAAATCTAAACCCGTACCTGTTAGGGAATTAAATTCTTTAGATACAAGTCCTATCGAAATATTGGCCGCATGATTAACCTTTTTTCCCCACGTGTAGCCTAGACTACCTTCAAATAATGAATCAATAACATCTAATGTGGAAGTTTGCTTCTTTTGTAAAATAGATTTAAAAAAGAAATCAAAGTGTTTCAATTTATGCTGCATTAGTAGACCAGTATGATAAAATGTATCTTGACCTTCACCTTTTGTTGTATAAATGATTGCTAATTGAAGTTCATCCAACCAGGAAAAATTCCAATTCAGTTGCATATCAATAACTTCATAATCACGTCCAAGTTCAAGAATCTTTAAGCGTTCATCCTGATTTGCTTTCCAATAATCAATAAAGAGATGGAAAAAATCCTTTTGATATCTTATTGTTCCCGAAAGATAAGAACGATTCCATTGAGTCCATGAAGCACTCCCAACCATGGCCCCTTTAAGTATTGAAAGGTCCTTTTTTCCTGCCGATAGTTCGAACCTCCCAATCTCATATGAGGCAAATGCTTTATGTAAAATAAGATTATCTTTATTAATTTCAGATTGAGAAACTTCAACATTTCCAAACGTTTTATATAAGGTGTTAAACTGAGGAGATAAAACAAAATGAAATGAGCTTGTTGAATAACTCAATTCTGAACGAACTCGAGCTTTTAATGCTCCCTGATCTTTATAAGGAGTCTCAAAAAAAGGTGCGATAGTTAGATTATTTTTACTTTGTAGAAATATCTCATTTTGTAATTGCACTTTTGCAAAGGAAACACCTTGGAAAAGTGTAAAGAATAGAATGACCTTTTTAATCATGAGTAATATTGAGAACACCTATAGGGTCTGCACTAAATAAGGCTGCTAATTTGTATTTAAACTTTTTAACGCCAGTATCTTTAATTTTGTTTTCTAGGTAATTCATAATTATTTTCTTTTTTATTTTCATCTTCTTAAATTTTAATAAACAAGAAAACTCGTTATTCTGTCTAGGCAAGCAAATCCCTATGCCATATTTTCCTGTAATTTTAAAAAAAGATTTATTTTTTGAAATTTTTCCTGTCATTTCAATTTCTACAGGTTCACCTACAAGCTCAACAGGTAAATAGTAGCTGACTCGAACATTTTTATTAACCACAGTCCATTTCAAACCTTGTAAAATCCATGTGGCCATTGATTGGCTATCTTCATCTACAGGATACAAATAATTTCCCCTGAAGTTTTCTTGCGTGCTTAAGTACGTTTCTTCGCAATTGGCTAAATTAAAATTGAAAAGACTAATTGCTAGAATTATTAATAATTTCATTTGTAACTCCTCATTTCATTATATCATATAAAAGTGAAGAAAAATTCTTATGTTAAAATATTTTGGTATATTTGGTAGATCTTCCTTTTCCAACTCTACTTATAAAAAATAGTTTAGTTAATTCTGAAAGATCCCTGCTGGCGGTAATAATAGAGACTTGATAAAGTTTTTTGCATGATCTCACATCTAAAAATTTATTCTCAGTTAGATATTCAAGTATTTGTAATTGCCTATAGTTGAGATCATTATAGTTTTGAGATTCTTGTTTTTTAATAGGAGCGGCCTTCACCTCTATATTTTTGGAGCTAAACTCCACCTTAATATTATTTGCAAAGGAATATGTGCTATCAGTGATTTCTATAATCTTGTCATAATTACCTAATAACCTTTTGAGTCGCAAAATGTTGGTATAGATCAATGAGTCATGCATTATAGGGTCATAAGCATAGTTCCAAACCTCAGTTATGATTTCTTTTTTTGTTCTAGCTCCACTACTTAAAAATTTAATTAATCTTCGAAATGTTTTTGTGAGTCCTGAAGGAATATAATCTATAGTTCCATTTTTTTCTATGATAATACTTCCGGGGTATATATCTAAAAAAATTGAGATATATTTAGGTTTGGTTTTTAAAATATTTTTAAATAAACCGTAGTAACCAGATTCTAGAATATGTTTAATTCCTTCTGATTTATCTACGGATAAACTATCAATGATATCACCAATGCGATCTTCACCATGTTTGATAAATATATCAAATTGATATCCTTTTCTTTTTAGGATTCTCTTATTGATTAGCTCTCCTGTAAAAGAAGTCAAAAATAGAAGTTTCTCTTTTTTTTCTTTTACAGAAGAGTCAAGTCCAAGCGCTAACAAAACTTTTATTTCCATTCCAAGAAGTGGAAGCTCTAATAACTTATCCACTTCAAAATCAATATTTCTCCTTGCATTACCAAGCAGATTTAAGGCCTGATGATATTCTCCTTCGAGATAGTATATGTAACCATAGCGGATATTATATTCTATCTCGTGTCTATAGTTTTTTGAACTATAAATAATTTGACAGGCCTTGTTTAATGACACTTTTGCAGCAGAGATATTACCTTTTAAAATATAAACTTTTGAGATTTCTAGATATAATTGCGATAGGGAGTAACTGTCTTTCTCACTAGATTTTAAAATAAGTTTTTTTAATTTGTTTAAAATCTTCTGCGATTTATAACTATAACGTGCGTCATAAATTGCAAGAGAAATATCAATGGCCTCAGAAACTCCTCCAGCACCGATTGTTAGAGAAAGTTTTTTAGCTTGTTTAAGATATTTAATACCTTTATGAATCTCACCGATTTTAATATAAGAATGTCCATATAGATCAGATGACAGAACTCGTCCATATTGAAAATGGTCCTTTGTTGCATGTTCATAAGCTAATTTTGAGTACATTAAAGCTCTTTCTAATTGTCCACAAAAAAAGCGATAAAAACCTAATCCTTGATAAATATAAAATAAAGCTCTGTCTGAACAATTATTTCGAGACTTTCGTAAATTTTTTGATAGATAGGACCGAACCTTTTTATAATCGGACACTCTTGAATATCCGATGGCAAGATAAAAGCTAATTTCAATCATAGCGTGGTCTTCTAAATCTTCTTTGAATCTATTACTGAGAATTTCAGCTTCTTCTAATCGTCCTGTAAAAGCGAGAGAGCCCGCGATAGAGGATATTAAAGGTCGCGGAGTTAAGGCCTTAGGGGAGTCATAAGTCCGCTCTAATAGCTCAATATGGTTCCCTTTATAGAAGCATGATTTAAGGTATTCTATGTCTAAGTCCATGATTTATCATATCATTAATCACATCAAATCGCATCATTTATTTGTTGCAATGTTCGTCGATTAGAGTCCATTAACAAGATATTATGGTTTCAGATCAAAACCTAAAGGGAGAACAACATGTCTTTTACAACTTTAAAAAATGAAATATTAGCTTTTTGTTACCAGAACGAAACAAACTTTAAGACAATCATATTATTAACAAAAAAGCATTCTAAGTCTATCGGAAAAAGTGAAACTATAAAAGAAGCTGAAGCGGCGTTGAGTAAATTAATCATTAAAAAAGAAATAAAAATAAAAACTGATTCAGATAATAACTTAGTTTTTACAATTACAGATCTTGGAGAAAAAGTAATAGAGAATTATTTTGTTAATAATGGTCAAGAAGAATATATCAATTGTCTTTAATAATTACTAAGGAGATCAAAATGAAAGCAGTTTTTTATATTGCAACCATATTATTATTTGTTTCTTGTAATGTTCAAAACGAATCTAGAAATAGAAGTAATGATTTTAATGAAACTACAGTTTCAAATGATAATGAGGGATCATCTGTAGCAGTTAGAGCAAAGAGAATCATCAGATCTAAATGCTTGGGTTGCCACGGAGATTTTGCCGAGCTTAACACAAATAATGACTTTGTAAGAAAAGGATTAGTAGTCGCAGGATCTCCTTCAAGATCAAAAATATTTATAAGAGTATCAGGAACATCAGGAGGATCTAGAATGCCTAAAGGGCAAAGAACACTTGAAGATTCTGAAATCTCTGATATCCGATTTTGGATCGAGCAGATGTAATTATTGCAAAAGACTTACCCTCTTTTTATGTTTTAGTTGGTTTATAACTAAGAAATAGATAATATAATTACTTAATTATTCTTATAAAAAATACATGACTTCCTGTTTAACAGGCTTTTATCTATAAATTGATGTACTTTAATTTCTATTTATCTACAGGTTAGAAGTACAGGTGATAATACTTGGTTTCATTACTTAATCAGTAACAAAGAGCGAAGGATGAAAGATAAAGATTTTTCTCCAAAAGGGAAAGATAAAACCTATTGGATTATTCTTAATGAGGCCATTGCTTTAGAGATTACAAAGGGGCACTTAAAGTGGACCAATGCTCAGTTAGCAAGGCAGGCCAAGGTGGCGCGTTCGCTTATATATTATTATTTTGGTAAATCAAAACTCAATATCATACTCCAGGCCTGTCATTTATTTGGTGAATTCTTAGCAGGAACAGATCAGGCCCACGTGCAAGCTTGGGAAGAAGGAGATTTTAATGCTGGGTTAAAATTATCTCGTCGGGCAATTAAAAAGTTTCCCTATCTCATTCCATTTTATTTTTTAAATAGGAATACCCAAAATGAGATCGGTGAGCTTATTCGAAAGTATGAGGAAAAAGGGTTTCAAAAACGAATGAAATTTATTACGGGTATAAATAAATCTCAAGCTCGTGCCATCTTTTCCCTACAGTTAGGGATCTCAACTTCTCCAGGTCTTAAAGATAGCGATGTCGACGAGTGTTTTAAATTCTTTAAAATTCCGGGATCGAAACAAATTGCGTCCTCTGATCATTTTTAAAATAAAGAAATATCCATCCCATTGAAATTAAGGCTATTGGAATCAGGATATACTCGATTGAAAATCCTAAAGAATATCTTTTAAACAGGTAAGTTGTCATCAACGTCATTAGAATCAATCGTACGACTTCTAGCTTCAAGGCCCACGATTTCATCTCAAGAATTCCTCCCCAGGCGATAATCATCATCCAAATGAGAATACTCATGATAATTTTTTCTAAAATATTAAGGGGAGTACTTCCGTGAATGACAAAAACCATGGCCAGCAGACCAATGACTAATTGTCCTATTAGATAGGGTTTAGTTTTGGAAAACATTGGGGTGCTGAATTTTTCTTTTTCACCAACTTCTATTGGGCCTATGGATGGACGAAAACTTACATCAGGAGGTCTCCAGCCTAGTGGCATAAACCACAGGCGAAATTTATTCAAATAACTTTTTGTTTCTAGACAATCTTTCCATAGCAAACCCCAAAAATGAAAATTAATGGCCATTGGCCCCCAAGATTCGGGGTGTCGTAAAATGCCGTAGTTAACTTCTCGCTGTTCTTCTTCAAAAGTGCCAAATAGCTTATCCCAAATAATCAAAACCTCGCTATAATTTTTATCAAGGTACTCTTCATTGGTACCATGGTGGACCCGGTGGTGCGAAGGTGAATTAAAAAGCACTTCAAACCATCCCAATTTAGGAATCACTTTGGTATGATGCCAATAACCTAAAATGAGATGAACCCCTGTCGCTATATAAATTATTTCAGGATTGAATCCTATAAGTGTCAGAGGCCAAAAAAAGAAAAAAGAAAAGAGTCTTTGAGTAAAACTTGCTCTCAATGCTACTGCTAAATTAAATTCTTCGGCGGAATGATGGGGGGAGTGAGCGGCCCAAAAGATATTAACTGTATGCCCTAATCGGTGGAACCAATAAAATAAAAAATCAATGGATAAAATAAGTAAGACAAATGAGAGACTATTATCTTCTATAGTGATAATTCGATACTGATAAAGATATCCATAGCTTAAAATCACTAGTCCTGCGACGATTAAATTAATCAGTTGATTACCAATGGCGGTATAAAAGCTCGCCATTGAGTCTTGAAAATTAAAATAATGTTTCTTTTTTAGCCGGCAATAAATGAGTTCTATGATGACTAGAGTTAGAGCAATGGGTGTTAAAATAGAATAGATATTAAGCATGATTTCTCCCTTAGGGGGACATTAGCTTCTTGTTAGATGCAACACAACATCTTACGTTGACATATATGGTGGTTTTCCGTCAGTTAATATAAAATTTAACTTTTCAAGGCCTAATAATATAAGGCCTCTTTCATGCCTTCGTATATATCATCAATATTTACGAGGATGGCCTTTTCTAGAATTCTATTAAATCCAACAGGGGTATATTTGGATCCAATTCTTTTTACTGGGGCATCTAGATATGAAAAGGCTTTTTCATTTATTAGAGAGACAATTTCACCGCCAAAGCCTGCAAATAATTTATCTTCATGAACAACTAATGCACGATTTGTTTTCTTAACCGATTGAAGAATAGATTCTTCGTCCAATGGATTTAAAGAACGTAAATCAATGACTTCTACAGACTTCCCTTCTTCCGCTAATTTTTCAGCTGCAGTTAAACAAAAGTGAACCGTATTACCATAGGTATAAACAGAAAGGTCAGTTCCTTCTCTTCTGGTTCTGGCCTTTCCAAATGGCACTTCAAAATCTTCAGGTACAGGAGTCATGGCCTGTTTGGCATTATAAAGAGCTTTAGGTTCTAAAAATAATGTCGGGCCTTCAGATCTCATGGCAGTTCTTAATAAGCCAGCAGCGTCATCTGCAAATGCGGGAACGACAACTCTTAATCCTGGAAAGGTACATAAAGTTGCTTCAATATTTTGTGAATGGTAAAGACCTCCACCAATATAGCCTCCAGATGCTAATCGAATTAAAATATTGGGAGTAAACTGACCATTTGTCCTCCAATATTCATGTGAGCATTCGACTAATTGCTCCATCGCCGGCCAGAAATAATCTGCAAATTCTGCGCCCTCGACCACAACACGAATCTTTTTGTTAAATCTAGAAAAACCGTTGGCAGTGCCAACGATAAAGTCTTCAGCTATTGGAGCATTAAAAACTCTTTCAGGTCCAAATTCTTTTTGCATTCCTTTTGACACATTAAAAATTCCACCTTTATCTTTATAGGCCATATCTTGACCCCAAATATAGGTGTCAGAATTATGCCTAAACTCTGCTTTTAAAGTTCTATTTAAGGCATCGATAAATTTCACAGGTTCTGAGGCTGAGAGATGTGTTCCATCGGGGTATTTTTCACATTTGAATTCTTTTGCCACTACAAAGTCGTAGATTGTGTTTGGATCAGGATTCGGTGCTTTTAAGGCCTTCTTATGAGCTTGAATGAGATCTTTATGAGCTTCATCTTCAATGGCCTTAAGTTCTGCTTCAGTAAATATTTTAGCAGTTTTAAGTTGAGTTTTAAAAAGTTTATATGGATCTTGAGCTTTTGCCTCAGCTCTTTCTTTTTCATCTCGATACAGTTCATGCTTGTCTGAATTAGAATGAGCACCAATTCGTACACAATGAGCGTGAATAATAACTGGTTCTTGATTAGCAATAGCATGTTCTCTAGCTTCGGTCATGGCATTGATAGAATCAACAAGATCTTTACCATCACAATGAATTATTTTTAAGTTTTTAAATCCTGTAAAGTTATCTGCTACAAACTCATTCGCAGTCTGATCTTTTTTGGGAACAGATATTCCATAACCATTATCTTGAAACACAAATACAACAGGTAACTTTTCATTTGATGCACCATTAATGGCCTCATAACAATAACCTTCTGAGACAGATGATTCCCCTTGAGAGCTTATTGCAACCCCTTTGTTTCCATATTTCTTAATAGCTCTGGCAACACCGACAGCATGTAAAGTGTGGTTTCCTGTACATGAAGAAACATTATGAATATTCCATTCCGGTTTTGCGAAATGATTACTCATATGTCTTCCTCCGCTGGCCAAGTCAGTAGCTTTTGAAATACCATTGAGAATAATTTCTTCGGCAGTTAATCCAGCAGCTAGTGCTGCCAACATATCTCGGTAATAAAGAAATAAATGATCCTCACCTAATGTAAATGTTGCTCCAATTGCTAACTGAATTGCATCATGACCGGCGTAGGGGGCATGGTAAGACCAGCCTAAAGCTTGTTTAAGATAATTAGGAGCTCGTTCATCTAAAGCTCTTCCTAAGGAACATAAAAAATACCATTCTTTTAATGTGGATTTGTTAATCGTTTTCAATGTTAATTTTTGCTGTCGATTTGGTGTCACTCTATATCTTCCTTTAATATTTATTAAAATTTAAAATAACTGTAATTCACTAAAACTTCAATTATTAACAATTAACTTGACGTCACGCGTATTTGTCAGATGGCCTTTGGAAATGATGTGCATTATGTTATGAGTTTAGATTTCCTTAAATCGTATGTAATTTATATGGGTTACTTCCTAAGGCCTGGCCGAAATAATGTATTGTTTCAATTTCTTATAACTGAATGAAATTTTTTCTGCTACTGCACTTAAGTGCTAAAGGTATTATTTCTACTCTGTAAGAAGAAAAAACCACTCTAAAATAGTATCTTTTTGATTATTATTTTTGAAATAATTTAGGCCTCGCCCCCAGTCTGTCGCTTATCACCCATATTGGAGGAGTAGGGGGAGCTTGATTATATACTTCGGCAAAAATTTGATCTAGAAATCTTTGAGTTCCAATATCATCGCTACCGACATATTCGTAGATGATGTCAAAACCATCATTTGCTGCACATTTAAAATCTGGATCGGTAGTGCCAGCTGCTCCTTGGCAATAAGTTGAAATATCTCTGGCGTCCAGTAGAGATAACTGTACTCCTTCTGTTGAGGAGGTTTCTTTATATTGTCTGGTTTCAAAAGAAGTACCTGCTGATAGGATAAGAGGACATTCATCAACATCATTAGTATTGATGATTAGCGCCCCAGTAGTACTTATACTAGTAATCTTAAATTGGTGAGAGTTGGCGTCGTTAACGACCAAGTATATCTCGTCAGGACTAAGATTCTCAGTTGAGGAAGTTGGTTGGAAACCGATTTCTGCTGTAGAGTAAGGGGAAATGGAATTGCATGTAGAAACATTCTCAAATATAGAAGACTCAAAGTAAATTTCAAATGCATCATCAGTCCAATAGACGTTATCAAGCACTCCACTGCCCACTGTGCCGCTATTAAGACCAAAAATCGGTCCCCAACTATCGCTATTAGCGCCAGTGCTGGCCCAAGAACTACCGGGGGGAAGATGCTTGACCTCACCAAAACTAACTGAAGCTTTAATTTCACTTGAGTTTGTGTTATCTCCTGCGATTCCACCAACATTTGTACTATCAGTAATCTCAATCACACCAGAGAAAGATGAATTTTTAATAATAGAATTATTTGTTCCTGCGATTCCGCCTACATCGCCTGAATAAATATTACTCATACTTTCTTCTATCCTACCAAAGAAACTTACTTGATCAAGTGTGCCAGAATTCTCTCCTGTGATTCCTCCGGCCTTATTAGCACTATTAGCACTATTCGTTATACTTGCCTCAGATTCTGATTTTAAAATAGTTGCAGAAGATGCATTCTCTCCTGCGATCCCTCCGAACAGCGAATAGCCCGCCAACAGACCAAAAGCTTGAGAGCCTATGATATTGCCTGTATTTTTTCCGGTAATGAGTCCAACATTTGTATTTCCATCAACCAGACCTTGAAAAAGAACATTTGTAATAATGCCATTATTTACTCCCACCACTCCTCCAGCTTGATCTCCGGTGCCGGCAAAGTTTTTAAGGCCTAGTAAATTTAGATTTGAAATAGAGCCAGTAGCAGTAGTACTTGCAAAAAATCCACTCTCGGTTACATTATGGTTCCCAAGCTCTCCACCAAGCAAAGAAAAACCTGCTCCATCGAGGGATCCACTAAAGTTTATGGGGCTATCAGAGATGCCCCAGCCCCATAGGGAGATATTGTCGGCCATTTTATAATTTAAAGCAAGATTAGTTGTTGAATTTCCTATTTCTTTAAGCTGTGCAATGTTACAGATAATAATGGGGTTAGTGGCAGTGCCTCTGCCAGGATTTTGTTGGGCAGTGACAGTGTCTTGATTAGGAGCTAATTCACATTGATGATCTTTTTGCATTTCTAAACGAGGGTAGTCGCCGGGGTTGGTGGTGTGGCGCCATTTCGGATTAGCGGAATTAAAATCCCAACTAGCGCCGTATTTAGTATGGTTTCGTAAGTTTAGATCAGACTGTTCTGTCCCGTCATTGCCACCTTTATTTAAAGTGCCAAAATCTGATTGGCTGTATGATATTGTTGGAGCAGTACCAGTACCACTTAGTTTTCCAACCTTACAGGTGGTTGGAGACGAGTTGTTAGTGCAATTGTCTTCAATATGACCAATAAATAATGTCCTAGCTACCGTTCCAGTATTGTTTCCGACTATGCCTCCGACATCAACTGCAAATCCAGTATTTTCAAATTTATTAGAATAGACCGCGCCTTTCATATAAGCATCTTCGAGCTTCGCGCTACTCCCAATCCAGCCAACAATACCGCCTAAATCTATACCATTTGAACTAATAACTCCCTCTACTGCGACTTCCAAAGCGCTGCCGCTGAGATCCAATTTGCCGGCAATGCCTCCAACATTGTCGGAATTATGGGCTTCTACATCTCCAAAAAATTGCGTCTTTCTAATCATGCCCGCTGTTGAACCTATAATTCCTCCTACATTATGTGAAGAACCAGAAACACTCGTCTTATAAACAGAAACATTGTCTATGATGCAATTACCAGCGCCTATACCGGCCACTGCTCCTATATCACTACTATTACCAGGGTCTCTATCCTCAGCTGAAGAATGAGTTATTTCAATATTTTTAATGTTTCCGTCACAATTACCTACTAATAATCCAACCTGAGACTTACCAGTGATATGGCCATGATTAATTTTAATGTTTTGTATGACTGAATTGTTTAAAGTCTTTCTAAACAGTCCCATATTTAATGCCCCTGTGGGTGCAGTATCAGTGAAAATAAATCTGGGCGCTAAGAATGTAAAATCATTTCCATTAAAAGAGCCATTAAATCCAGCTGACGCAGAAAGTGTTGTTATATCATCGCAAGCGGTATTAAAACCGCCACCGATAGGAATAAAGTTATGTAATATTTCAGATCTATATAAAGTACAATTACTAACAACATTAGTTGAGACATTAAAATCTAGATCCTTAAGAACCTCATAATGTAGTAAAGCGAGATAAGTATCGCCTCCTATATTATTAAATTGATTTGCGTTACAGATTGTAAATGGCCTTCGAAGGTCCCCTCTTCCTGAAGCAAATGTAGAACTTGTCCTCGCTCCTTGACAAACGTCAGCTCCATTTGATTCCAGTACGAGATGATACATTGTCTCGTTACTTGTGGCAGAAGTTATCGGTAGTGGGTTGGAACCGCTTGGACAAGGTGGAAAATGAAACCTTCCATCGTTATCGCCTTCTGAACATACTTTAGTGCCAGTACAATTCGCTAGCTCTGATTCTCCATAATCCAATAAACAGGTATTACTCGCAGCTTCTGACTGAATTTTAGCTTTTGGATTGGCGCTATTTTTGGG
>JABGXW010000144.1 GCA_018675575.1 Bacteriovoracaceae bacterium
CCACCCCATTTTTCCCTCTTCGCAAATGACGACATATAAAAATATAATAACATTTATTGAAACCGATCGATTGAGATTACGACAATGGATAGATGATGACAGGGCACTATTTGCTGAGCTAAACGCTGATCCTCAAAATATGGAATTTTTTCCAAGTCCTATCCTTCGTTCAGATAGTGATATTTTCATTGATAAAATGATAGCTCTAATTGAAGAAAATGGCTGGGGTCTTTTCTCAGTTGAAATTAATGAAACGAACGAATTCATAGGGTTTATTGGATTAGCGGTTCCCTCGTATAAAACTCACTTCACCCCATGTACTGAAATTGGATGGCGACTTCATAAAAAATATTGGGGAAATGGCTATGCTACAGAAGGTGCAAAAGCTGTTTTAAATTTTGCTTTTAACACCCTTCACAAAGAAGAGATTGTTTCTTTCACTTCTAACCTAAATATTCCCTCAATAAGCGTAATGAAACGAATTGGCATGACTAGAGATATTCAAGGAGACTTCGAGCATCCAAATGTTAAGGATGGTCATAAATTGAGGCATCATGTTCTTTATCGAATAAATGCATCCGAATTTAAAAATCAAGAAATATGAATCAGGATGTATTTGCTGTTAGAGAAGAAAGCCACCCCATTTATTTTCTTAGACACCCAACGACCGTAGCGTGGTAAAAATTCCAACATCATAGAATCACGGACACGAATTAAGCTTATTTGCAGGGGTATTTTTTTCTCATGGTAACAACAGAAGATTTCAATATCTTTTTTAAAATTTTTAAATCAATATCGTCAATTTTTTTAATATATAAACAAGAACTACCAATTTTATGTTTACCAAGTTTTTTAAGCTCTGATTTATAATCTTTAAACCCCGGCATAACATAAATAGTCAGGTTTGATTTTCTAGGAGAGAACCCCGTGATGGGCCAATCGCCTTCTCTGCCAGAAGCGTAAGTATAATGATATTCTCCATAGCCGATTATGCTTGATCCCCAAATTTTAGGCCGCTTTCCTGTAACCTCGGTCATTAATTTTTGAATCACTTTACAATCTTTCTTCAATTGAACACTTTCAATAGAATTAATAAATGAAGTGACACTGGCTTTTGTGGGCTTTGTTTTTGCTTCCGCCATTATTTCTCCTATTAATCGTTAAAAATAAAAAACAAAGTATGACCTGGGTCACGAATGATAATGTTGTCAACAATTCCTTTATCGTTAAAACAATTAATTTCTTCTGAAATTGGAATTTTAACTTCGCGAATTTTTTTAATAATTTCTGGATTTTTCCCACTATTAAAATAAGTTAATCCCGGATTAGAAAACGAATGAGGACAAGATTCAAGTTTCATAACACTAATATCAATTCCATTTCCAGCAGATAATGTCATCCAACCTTGTTCAACTCCACCATTTGAAATGGCGTAACCCAAAATCTCCCAAAAGGAGAGAGAGTTATTGAAATCAACTGTTTCAATGCTGAGTCCCGCAAAGTTTCCTATAAGGCCAAAAGCTTTTTCATCATTTGAAATATTATACTCTTCTCCTGACACTAAATAAACTTTAACACCATTTGGATCAACAGCAATATATCCTTCTTCTGTTTTATGTATTGGAGTTATTTTTTCTAATTCTTTAATTACAGAAGTCCAGTTATTAGAAAATAACTTTATACCTTTTCTAGCGTATTTATGATTATTAATTTCAACAACAGCTTTGCCATCTGTATAAATATTTCGTTTTTCACATTCAATTCTTTCAAAACCTAGTCTCGAATAAAAGTTCACACTTGCTTCCAGATTAGTTGTTGGAGTTTGAAAAATAGCTTTTGTTTGCATAATTACCTCTATATATTTCTTATGGGATAATGAAGCTCAAGGCGCATGTCCGACCAATCATAAACCGATGATTCATTTACAAATACTTCTAAATGAGGTCTATCATCCAGCAATGCTTTATTATGTGGTAGCCAATAGTAGCTAAAGTAATCAAGAGTGTCTGTTTCAGCCTCTAAATCTCCACGCATTTTCACGACGGCGTATTTACCTGCTGGAATCATTTGGATATTCATTCCCGGCATCAACTCCCCCTCCCAATCTACGGGAAGAACAATTCCTGCATCATAAATAAATCGTAAATAATGATCTAAGTCGAAATCTTCATAACAAATACCTACCGGACCAAAAGGATTAAATAAAGCGATACCCTCTTTAATAGCCCACTCAGTTATTGCTATCAAGCTCTCTTCTGGATTACTACCACCGCCTTCCATCGCATTTAAAACTCTCAAATATCCAAGCCTAATTGCATCATGATTTCGAATCTCAATTTCAGAAATAGCAGAGCATGCCATACCCCTTTTAAATTTTTCTATCCTAAAAAAGCGCTCTTTTCGGTCATCATTAACAGAGAAATTTGCCCCTTTCTGGATATCTGTCGGAGTCAAATTAAAAGCTTGTTTTACTGAACGAGTGAAATCAGTAGCAGATTCAAATCCATATTCCATCCCAATATCCATAACAGAATCTTTTCTATAACGAATTTCTTGAACAGCACGTCTAAGTCGATGACGCTTCAAAAATTTCCCTGGGGTTTCTCCCAAATTTTTTTTAAATAATTGATTAAGATAGCTGGAAGATAAACCCACTTTTGTAGATAACTCTGAAATTTGGCCCTTAAAAGACAAATCCGATCGAAGTATATTTATAGCATGATTTAATCTCTTAATTTCTTCCATAGGTTTTATTATCATTTGCCATGATCTTGCGCAACGCCAGTAACAAGTAAAATATTTTGGCCTTCTGGGGACATAAATGTAACACCTATAATTTTGCCATCAGCACCTTTGATATAATGATCAATTTTGACTCCATCTTTTTCTAATTCTTTAATTCTTTCAATTGCTTTTGGATGAAAAAATGTCAAATATTGGCCACTCCATTCATTTGTTTCATGAAGCCCAATAGCCGCTTTACCTTGAACCAAAATTGCCCATGGGTAAGGATCAGCTTCTTTTAGTTTCAATGTGAAACCAAGGGTCTTCCAATACGAAATAGAACTATCAATGTCATCAGTTTGCAAAGATACTTCCCCTAAGTTTCCTAAAGGTGATCCTGCATAAGTGATTATGCTAGTCATTAATAAAGCCATTATAAATAAAGTTTTCATTACTCCTCCATTTTTCAATTTTTATGAGGATAGCTTAGGATAGAAGAGGTGTCTTATCAGAAATTGCGACACGACACGTAAGAAATAAAGCCTCAGCCGCTGCCACGGCCGTGGTCGCGAAAGCTTTGGTTGAGGTTTTCAGAGACGGGTCTTGTATAGGACGCTACCCCTTTTTGAGGAGGTCCCTCTGGCAGGTTTTGGCTGGCCTGCTGATCTTTCTTTTTTATCGACTAATGATTATTGCATTAAGTGATTTTTGTTGTGTTTATTTTTACTAGATTGAAATCAATATGATTTCCAGTGGCAGTGTCAGTCCTAGCACAAAATGGACAATCATAATTACAGGCGCGGGAAAGCTCCATATTTATCTGGAACGGAAAGTAGGCATCATAGGTTAGCTGAGCCCCAATTTTATAAATTGATTTACTAAAAATGACTTCCCCAATTGTTAAACATCTGAAAAAAATATTTTTTTAGCAGCGTATTTTCTAATGAAGCTTTTTAATATTCTAAATATTAACATGCCTTTAACACATCAGCACAAGTATAACAGAACATGATGATATCAGTCTTATTTTCTATATTGATTATACCCAAAATCTTGTAGATGGTACCATTCTGTATTAAAAATACTTAAAATTAAAAGTTTTAAGTTTTGATGCTTTTTTAACTCTAATCCTAACTTCTCTAAAAGTTGATAAACTTTAGTTTCACCAGCGTCATGTATTTTTTTACGTTTTAATAGTTGGTTCAAATTAATCTTTATACCTGTAAAGTATTCAAAATATCTTTTCGAAATACAGATATAAGGATCTATCTGATCAGTCATTGCTTTTCCTAATCCTTCTATATTTGAAAATTCTTTTTCAATTAATTTATCATAAAAATTTCTATAGATTAGATAGGCTTTTTCATTTCCATTAGCGTATGGTAGATTGGGATGTTTAAAGTTAATAAGGTTTTTAGTTGAAACGGGAAACATCGTTTGCAAATGCACCTTGTCCATATCCTCCAAGTCAAGTTCTGCTGCTATCAGATTATTTAACAGCACAGTTACATTTTTGGCTGATATGGCCATGCTATCAATGGAGACATGACATTGCATACATTGTTCCGATTTTTCAAAGGCCAGATCTCTATCTTCGTCATCATCTTCATCCATGTAATTTTTAGAATCTGAAATTTTAATGACTGGCAAATCTCTACAAAATAAATCCCTAAAAATCCCCTTAGACCATGTTCTCATATTATGTTGCCCGTCCTCCATAATAGTACCAAGATTATTTCCGAAATTAAGAACAAGATAACCAGGAGATCCCAATAACCCTCCCCCAAAACCTTTGTTAAAGTCAGTGTTTAATTTAATTGGTTTTCTAACTGCATCAGATATAAAGCCAATATTAATTTTATTCTGATTCATTGCGGTGGCAGTGACTCCTACCAATGATCCCCGCTCTAGATACTTTGGACGCGGCAACCAAGGCATAGGCTTTGTTGCATCTTGCCCTAGAGAAAGTAAAAAGCTTTCCATGGGTTGATAGAGTTCTAATTTCGATCTATAAACTAAATAATCACTTTTGAATTCTGACTTTCTTATTGCTGAATACGTAACCTCGCCAGAGAATATTTCTTTAAACGGCACCTGGTCGTTAAATAAACTACGAGTAATATACAATGCAACGTCATTGGGATCAAAAAACTCAAAGGTACCCCACGTTTGATTATTATTTGCAAAATTATAATTTGGAAACCAGCTACTGTGTAAAGATTGAAAATTTCGAAGCATTAGTTTTTGAGTAGTAAAATCTATATTATTAATATCTAACTTATTTTTGTTAAACTTCATTCCCTTTACAAGCTTGTTGCAAGCATCTAATCCTTTAAGTTCTCCATTCTTAATTTTTTTAATGAATATATTACTAGGGGTGGGCCGAGCTTGGGTAAGATGTCCGTAACATCGATAGAATAACCTTAAATCACTTATGATTTTTTTTTCATTTGAAGCAGTGTTATTAGATTTCGGTTTAATTAACTTCGCCGTTAATATCCAATTTTCGACTATCGATAACTCTTCAGCTGTTAAATCTTCCTGTTTATCTATTGGCATATTCCCTTTCCCTTTCACATGTGTCCCTCTTAGAGAAAGAAAAAAAGGACTTTGTTTGGGGTTTCCTGGAATAATATAATCACTTAATATCCACTGATTAGTAGTGTTCCAGATCATTTCAGAGTGGCAGCTTACACATTTCTCCTGGATGATGGGAAATACTTTAGCAAAGTGAGTGTCTGTCCCACTAGGTAATGCTAGCGTCGGTTTTTTATTACAAGAAAAACAAAAGAATAGAATAATCAATACAGTAAAATAATTCATGGAATTTGCCACCTTTCAGACTGGCAAAGAAGTTCCGAATAGGTTTTCCAAAAATATTTTTTATTCAAGGTTTTAATAATATTTTCAATTTCACTATTGGACAAATTATCCCATGGATAGAATGAATGATAATAGCTTTGTATTTTATCTTTAAATTCCTTTACATTATTTAATACTTTTAATGAGAATTTCAATGTCTTCTGATCTTGGCTCAGTTTTTGGCAAAGATTTTTCATCTGCATAGTACGCAATGTGCTTGGCTGTGAAATCATGTGACTTCTTAGGTCCGGCATGCCATTAAAACATTTATATAATGTTCCACTAGACCCTTTCTTTTTGCTAAGAACAACTTCATATGGGTCACATGGACCTCCAAAAAAATCACTGTACGGTAAGAGGGCCTTTTGCAAAATAATTTTCGATTCAGGACCATAGATATTTTCAAGTACCGAATTAACATAATATTTATTTCCCATCCGAGGCTGAAACATCAGGCTGTTAGCTGAGATGGCCGAAGAACTAAATATGAATATCATTATTATTATTTTTATCATCTTTGATTATCAATATTTATCGCAGAAATTCGTTTTTTTAAACCTGCTGTTTTATCCATATAAATTAAACTCGGATCAATAGAGGTAATTGAGTCAACTCCCATCAAGTAAGACATACTTGACATTATATTTCTGTAGCTTAAATGACGTCCTTTTAATTCTTGATGGGGAGCTCCAAAACCCCAAGTCCCAACTCTCTTGTTTGGTGTTTCAAAGTATGGAGAACTTGTATAAATATTTCCCATTAGGTGGAGACCGCTCAATTTGTCAGTAATAATTGTTGATGTATGACCTTGCCAACCATGATCACTTCCGGCTTGATCTATTTTAGGTGTACGCTCAAACTCTGTGGTTAAGTGAATAATGGTCTTATCCATTTTCTTTATTTTTCTAAGATTTTCCTTAAACATTAGAAGACAATGGGAGAATACATAAAAATATGTATTATTCACGATAAAGTCTGGATAATGTCCTGTTTGATGGGTATCAAAGTTAAACTCCTCATCTGATTCGTTAAAGCTTTTAGTCCCTTTTTTTCGAACTAGTTTAGGTTCTATATTATTTTTTATTCTAACTTGAGATATTTGATCTAACTCGAGCGCATTTTCTATATTTAAATGTTCTGGAGGAATCATCATCATCAAAATTGATGATGTAATTTTATTTTTTATTAAAAATTCCGAGATAGCAAATTGTTCTGCCATCTTGGGAAATTCAATCTTCTTTACCATGGATCTGAAGTCATCATTTCCTGCAAAATAACCTGAGAACATCTGCGGCCCAAGTATTGAATGTGGATTAGCATTAGTGGAAGTGATAGGTAATTCGATTCCACCTAATTTCTCTTTCATAAAAAATGTTTTGCTTAAAGTACCAATGGCCTGATCTATAATGGTCGTATATTTTTTTACTAATTCTTCATATTCACCTGATAATAAATTTATATTCTTTTTTAAAAGGTCTTTTGCATTCGCCCTTGTAGATTGAAATAAAGGCTTATGTGATGAGTTTTTATTCAATAATTTAATAATTTCAGAATAATTTGATTGTGTTTTTTCTTTCTGTACAGAACCAAAAAGTGCTTGGAAATAATCTTGAGAATGTTTTATATTAACCGGACTCTGGCCCTGATGGGACTTAAAGGCTCCCGGAGCAGAAGCTTGTGAAGATATCTTTTGCATTAATTGCACAGTTGTTAAAGGTAAGTGAGATAAATCTGACAGCTGCCCAGTCAACGAGACCTCTCCACTAAATGGGGCCACAAGCTTACGACTGTTTAAGTCGTGCCCATCTGCCCCCATATTACAACCTCTTATAATCATAGAGTTCTCAAAAAGAGATCCTATATTCTTTTTTTGATTAAGAATTTTAATATTTTCATTCCAAAGCATAGGGGCAGCTATTCCATGCATATTAATATGTTCATATTGAAAGCCACTTTTTTTTGAATACGTAGTCGAGATCATTTCTTCTTTTTTAAAAGGAGAGAATTCCTTAGGTTTTAAAATAGAATCAAAATACCAACGTGAGGGAGAGCCATATAAGTTGATTTGAACATAACTCATTTCTAAAGCTCCAACATTTGAATTATTTAATGCTGACTGAGCCTGGGCAGTGGATAAAATAGTTAATGGATCGAGTAATGTGTTTACTCCTAACATTAAACCTAATTTATTAAAATCTCTTCTGTTATTTTTTGGCATGTCTTCCATATAAATTTATATTATCAGGATCAGAAAAAGTAAAATCAAATTTATATTTTTTTATCAAGTTTATAATCAATCTAGGGATTTCATATAGGGGCATTCTTATACCGCGGACCCTAAACTCATCAAACTTATTGGGTTTGATAAATTTTGTGAAATTAACCAATAAAACAGGATTTATCAAAGGGATCCAACGCACTAAGTTTTGCTTAAGAATAAATTGAATTACTGCTTGTGGAAGAATGGGAATGAGTACAAATAAAACCTGATATCTTCTTCGCAATATATTTTCATTTAAAAAGGTCCCACCAGAGACAGAAGAACGGGTATAGTCACCACGATCAATTTTTGCAATGGTCCCATCATCAATAAGGTTAGATTTTTTAGCATAACCATATATTTCTGGTGAATGTCTGCGAGTCCATTTTTTTTGACCATTATCTGCATATATTTTTACCTTGGCTACAGCAAAATCACCATAGCTGATAATTCTTTCGCCAGTAACTAATTTAAATGATTCTGAATATTTAGCTCTGTAATCTAAAGCTAATATCTGCTTTAAATCAATACTATTATTACAATTGAATTTGGTTTTACTAGTAATTGCGGCTAAATATCAAACGGGTCTGAACATTACTCATTTTAACATGAAAAATATTCAACTCGCTCTACCTTTAATAATCTTAATCATTATTCAGTGGAGTGCATTAGATACATTTGCCTACAATACTTTTATTGATTGAGACCTGTTAAGGGCATTAGATTTTAAAATTGATGATTTATTCTATGGTGCTGGCCACAATTATCTTAACAAGCGATGGTGCTTTTTATACGTCGTACCATTCCTGGAACCCTATACTTGCTTTCATCATGGGGTTCGCTGCCTATGGCTTTTATTTTCTCTCAACACAGCAGCAAGATAAATTACTTATTTTTAGTGGATTGGCGGCAGGACTAGCCTGTCATGGACCTATTTCTTTTATACTACTTTTTTTACAGTTATTTCTCCTCTTTGCTATTAAGTATAAAAAATTTCCATTGAAGTTAGTATTCGGTTTCTCTATTGCATACCTCCCCTATGTTATTTACGAATTATTCACAGGGCTTAGTAATTCCAGATATATATTCGGACTTCTTATCGAGGCTTTAACGAATACTGGTCATTTTGTAAAAATTAGTAAAAGTTATTGAATTGAAGATATCCAAAGAATAATGTAAAAAAAGAGATTTCTAATTAAAGACGTTCCGGTTTGATGTCTTTCCTATCTGTTCCACATATAAAAACGACCTCTTTTTAGATTCAAGAATTATTTATTCTCAAGCTCTTTCACTTTCTTAAGCTCAATAACGGCTTGCAAGTCTTTAGGACGTTTCATAGCAGTTTTAACCTTAATCAAATCATCAATAGAGATCACCTTACAAGTAAATCCATAAAGAGGAATATCAATTGCATTATACTTTACCGCTTCAAAATCTCCTACAGGTTGAGTTGCAGACAGAATATCCAAAATTCCCAAATCAGTTTCAAGGTATACATTATTCAAACCATCCAAATTTTTAGGATGTTCTAAAAATGAAAGATTAGCTTTACGATTCATTCTATGAATCGGATTTAAGTCTTTTAAAACCGCCCGTAGTTTTTGAATATTATCTACTGACATTGTTGAGCAGATATCGAGATCTTGCGTAACAAGTGTAGAGCCATGTACAACAGCAGCGAAACCACCGATTAAAACAAAATCAATATCATTTTCTAAAAGTAATTTAAGAAGCTTGCTTAGATCTTGCACGTTGTTCTTGGCCAGCTTTAGATAATTCTCCTACTAACTTTCTCGCATTTTCATGAGATTCAATTCTCATTTCAAAGCTAAGTTTGAGCTTCTCATTTAAAGCTGAAATTAATAATTTTTCAGAGTCAGACTCATTAATAGAATTATCTCGGATTTTTGATTTATTCATACTTCTACAGCTTACTTCAAATCCTATAAGTTGAACAGCGAGTTAACCATAATTAAGTGATTGAAAGTACATACAAGCAAATTCCAAAGTAGTCTAATCGCTCACCCCATTTATTTTCTTAGACAACCACCGACCGTAGCGTGGTAAAAATTCCGAAATCATAGAATCACGGACCTTCTCAAAAAGAAAGTCCGATAATGCTAAGGCGTCAATCTATGGATATCTCTAGGAAACATTGTTGCGAGTTTCACACTGTCCAAACCAATTACTTTTTGAGTTAACCTTTCAAGACCCATTCCAAATCCACCATGTGGTAAAAGGCCATACTTATGGGCAACTGAAAAGAACTCAAAATCTTCAGGCTTCATCCCTCTAGAGTGCATCTTCTCTACAAGTTCTTGATACTCATTAATTCTTTGTCCCCCTGTCGTTATTTCAATGCCTTTATAAAGAAGGTCGAAACTTAATGTTTCAACTGGATTTACTGGGTCATCTTTTGCATAAAATGGCCTTTTTTCCGATGGATAATGTGTCACAAATACGAAGTCAGAACCTGTTTTATTTTTTATGTATTCACAAATCTTACTCTCTTCAACAGGAGAAAGGTCAGATTTATCAATATCCTGTAGTTTGAATTTAGATTTCAGGATTTCTTTAACTTCATTAAACTTAAGGACAGGAATCTCTCCAACTTCAGAAATCTTAATGTCTAGTAGCTCTAACTCATATTGATAGTTTTTAATCAAATTTTTAAATGCAGACTGAATCGCACCAAGTTCAAATTCCATAATTTCATAAAAGCTTTCAATGTTTCCAATCTCAATATCAACAGAAGTATATTCATTAATATGTCTATTTGTATTATGTTTCTCGGCCCTAAATACAGGGGCAATTTCAAATACCTTTTGAAATACACCAGTGCAAAATTCTTTATAAAACTGTGGGCTTTGAGTTAAGTAAGCTCTTTCTCCAAAATATTCAATTTCAAATATGTTGGCCCCACCTTCAGCTCCCTCTTTTACAATTTTAGGCGTTCGGATTTCAGTACAACTTTCACTCATAAAGTAGTTTCTTAATCCTTGAACAAGCCCCTCTTGAATTTTAAAGATGGCCCTTTCCATTGGAAATCTCATTGAGATCATTCGAAGGTCAAATTTAACGTCATTATTAATATTGAGATTCTTTTTTGTAATATCAAAGGGCATCGTTGATTCAGGTGAAGACAAGATCACAATCTCTTTTACTTCAACTTCAATATTCCGAGGGAAAATGAATTTATCTTTAATCTTGGCCTCTTTTACCAAACCATTGATCTTTACAGCACAACCTTCTTTAACTCCAACCTCACTTTCGCCCAACACGCATTGAAGAATTCCATTGGTTGTAAAAACATGCACAAAACTAAAATTTCCTAAATCTTTAATTCGATAGACAACACCTTTGAAATCAACATCTTTACCAACGAATTTGCTCGGTTCATTGATAAAAGATTCTAATTTTTTACTTACAGTAATTTTTCTCATGTCTATCTCCTCATTTTTGACAAAAAAAAAGCCTCACTTATGTGAGGCTTATCTTTGAACTTCAATTTTTGTGATTATCTAGTCCAAACACTTCCTCTTGAATAAACCAAGCTATCATCATCATTTCTATCGATGAATGGAGCTAGTGAGTGAATTTGTGTTTGATAATTAATCATTTCCATATTCCCAATATGCGTCATATCGGAATTTCTGTCAAATAGTTTATCCTCCCATATAATTTCCTACCTTTCATAAAGGTGGCTTGTCCCCAGAGAGGAATCAACTCCCATTTAATTTAACGAAACACTCATATCGAATAGGTCTTCTTCCATTTGAAAATGCTGTTTTGTAAGAAGGCAAATTTGAGAAATCAATTGTTCCCCAAATAAATTCATGTCCCTCAGTAAACTTTTCAACGAACTTACGTTGAATTGCCTTGGCCAACCTCTTCCCTTTCCATTTTCTCTTAATATAAATTTCAAGGAAATAAATACCATCATGACCAAGCAACTCACTCTGTTCTGCGGCAATAAGCCCAATCTTCTCTCCATCAATATTAACAAATTTAAGTAAACCTTGTTCTAATGATTCCCTCATTGAGTCAGCACTATTAACAGTCACTTTCTTTTCCAACTCAGGAAAATCTGCATGAAACTCATCATAACCTCTTTTGTACCAATCATAATAAGAGTCACTTGAAATATCTTCAAACTCCAATCCACTCTCATCAAACCAAGGTCTTAACTCCTTAAATTTTTGAGACGTTGAAACCATATAGGTAGAACCAAGAAAATCTGCATCTACTTCATCCTTTGTCCAAAAGTTAAGATACAACGGATTAAAGACTCCAAGTTCAGATTTTATACTCTTGTATACTTCCAAAGCCTCACTCTTTGAATCAATTGAAAAGTTAGGCGTTAGCTGAACAAATGGAATCTCCTTGTTTCCTCCCATGTGACGAATGCCATATAAGATTTTCCGGTCCTCATCCAAGCATAGAAGCCTTTCAGAATAATCGTCTAAGTTAGCCCCTTCAATTTTAAAATGTTCTAACCTTGTTTTCTTCGTATCCTCTGAGTTCAAATCATCAAACTCAGAAATTACATCATCTCTCAGCTCATCAAGAGCTGTTTCTTTACTAATAACTAAATCAGTAAGATTAAAAGTATTCAGTACGGCCATCGCAAGCGACTGCACATCATCTTTATTCAATTTCATAAAATACCCTTTTTAAAGTTCGTTAAATAATTTAATAAAAGGGCAAAAATGGTTTCTGTTATTAGTTCGAAAGAACCAAGAATGCCCAGTTTGAAATAATCATTTTAGTTTTCATAATAGCCTCCTTGGTAGTTGATTTTGACTAGATATTTAACTTAAACTACCCGGCATACATCGTCAATGCTGTCGGCCTATTCCCTACTTCCTTCTCTCTATTTTAAATAGTTTTAGGTATTTCAAAATTGTTGAATGAGAACATCCAAGCTCCTTACCAATCTCCACAGAGGACTTTTCTTCAATCACATATTTTCGGTACAGGTAATCTTTGTTTTTAAAATCTGGAAAAAGCACAATATCCTTACTGAGTTCATAATAACAAAGAGCTTCAGCGGTTCGTCCCCAAGCAGGGTCTATACCCCATTCTATTTCTTAGAAACTCAACGACCATTTTGTAGTAATAATTCCGAAATCATAGAATCACGGACACTGAAAAAGCAGGATCGAAAAAAATCTTTTCAACCCCGCCAAGAGGTATTTTTTATTTATATTGAGCCTTTCCAAGTAAGATCATCCAAGTCAGAATCATCAAATTCGCCATTTAATATACGACTTGCTCCATCAATTGTTTCTTCTAAGGAAACTGTTACTCCCTTCATCCCTGAAAATTCCTCTGCAACATAAAAAGGTTGTGTTAAAAATTTTTCTAATCGCATTCCTCTTTTAACAGTTAGAAGATCCTCTTCATTTAAATTCAGAACTTTTTTGTTGGTGAAGTTTTCATGCTGTTCTACTGCTTTTTCTCTCGCCCCCATCGCAATATGCTCTAAAAATACAGGATCAATCATGAGATTATGATATTTCTTTAAAACTTCTTTTACCTTTACTGCTATCTCGTAGTGTTTCTCACCCACTATTTTTGGATTAAGAAAGGACGATTCTGAATATACTGGATCTATTGCTGGCCATAAATTCCGTATAGATTTTAATGGGCTAAAGAAAAGTCTTACATCTATATAGTCCGCTGCTTTTGCATATTCAGGGTCTCCTGCTTTCGGATGAACTATCCAAGCGGTTTGAATATTTTCGTTAATATCAGTCGCAAAATAAGGCTCTGTTTCTAACATGTCTTGAGTACCTAGAGCATTCCAAATATCAACATAAAAGAATAGAGAAAGATTTCCCTTAAGTTCTCTTTTCCTTTTTAGTAATTCCATTACCAAGACAGCTCGGCCAACACCTTCTTTTCCAAAGATGCCAACACTTGAGTAAGTGGACATAGGACATAGTAAGTCGATGGCCTTAATTCCTGTTTCAAGAAATTTTACTTCCCCACCATTTTTTATAAACTTAACAGCTTCTGAAATTCTTTCTTCTTTTAGTGACTTAATTGCCTTATCGTAATTACCGGAATTGTAAAGCTTGCCTTTATTATGAACCTCATCTTCTGTTGAAATACATCGAAATTTTCCATCTTTAAGCCTCTGTACTACGATTAGGTCAGATGCTGGATTATCTCTTTCGGTTTTGCTTCCAAGTACATCGAAAACACTTGGTTGCTCGGATTTCTTCATCTTAGTTTCAACAACTGGCCCCTGAATATTGATAATTTCACCAATATTTTTTGCGAATTCTTCCGAAAGTCTCTGTTCTTTAAAAGTGTCATTTGCCATTTCTAATAACCTCCCTTTAAGCATTGCTCTGGCCTCATATAAATAATTGTTAACCTTTGAAGGAGGAAGATCGAGAAATGTGGCCACATCTTTCTGTGATCTTTCTTCCAAGTAATAAAGAGTGATAACCGTTCTTAGATTTTCAGGTAAAGATTTAACCGCTTTTTGCAAATGGATACCCTCTTGATGTTTCTGAAAATCATGTTCTATGTTTTGACTACTTTCAGGATTTTCATCATGTTCTTCAAGCGGTAACCATTTTTCACTTTTAGATCTAAATACCCGATGGCATCTACGATTAACAATTCCCTTTAACCATCCAGGAAAAGCTTCTAATTTCTCAAGTTGGTTAATTTGGGAATGAGCAATAATAAAAGATTCTTGAACAACATCTTGAGCTTTATGAAAGTCACCTAGCTTTGAGAAAGCATAACCTAGTACAATGTTTTGGTATTTTTCTACTAGTAAGGTAAAAGCTTCGTTATCTCCAGCCTTCACAGCTTCAATTTGTTTTACTAATTCAATTGAGTTCAATTATTATCCTCATTTTTATTCCCTTCACTAACAAGTGCCAGTACGCGGGCATATGCTTTGGAAAAAATTAAAAATAGCTTGCTATTTCTTTTTATTTTCAATAGTTATAGTTTATATTTTTATCTTTGAACTCTACAACAATAGGCGTTAATTGAAAACAAAACTCTGCACGGCCGTGGTCGCGAAAACTTTGGCGGAAGTACCTTTTTAGTATACGGTTGGCTAAGGCAAGATTAGGGACCCTTATTTTACTTAAACTTTAATCGTCTTCGGATGTTTGAGATTGAAGTTGCCTAGGTCTAACCCACTTGGGCTTTTTTGCTCTAAGGGTATTTTATTATTACCTATAGATGAACACGTAATAATCATCCATCCATCTTAACAAACGAGGAGAATCGACTTGAGATGCAAGCTTAGCAAAGCTTGAACAAGTTATTTTACTCTGGTTCCCCCATTCATTTATTGTAATTTTACATGTTTTTGAATTTCTGGAATTCGGGGCCGAAGGAGTATACCCTTCAATACCAACAACAGTTACAAAATGGAGACTGGTTGTTTTTGGGGTTCTGTTGATAAGAACAATTGCTGGAGAAATAGTTTTTTTAGTCTTGGGATTTTTCCAATAACCTTTTTTACTATTAAGTTGCCTATAAAGAATATTTATAAAGTGTAGGTCGTCTTTTGGATTAGTTCTATACCAGTATCCATCGACACAGTCTCGACCTTGGTTTTGAAATAAATCGTTCAATCCCCTAACAAGAGTGTCATATCTAACACCAGGGTTGATATCGTCAAAGTATCTATTAGCAATTGTTTTTGGATTTATAAAATATTTCTTGCAATAAGCATTATGAACATTAGCTGCAGCTGTAGCTCCGCAGTAGCTCTCATTTCTACCAATGGGAACAGATTGACTTCCAGTTGCATATCGTAGAAATAATCCTGCTCTGTTTGGAACAAATGTCGATTTAATTTGGCTATAGGAAACCGATCCATCCGGACAGTGATACACATTCGATTTTATCGGAGAGCCAGGTTTAAAACTCACTTTTTTGTTGCATGTTTTACTATGTGCTAATTGACAAAAGATTAACAAAATCAAACCTAAATACAATTTCATCTACTGGCCTCCAAAACTTATATCTTTAGGAAGTTTTAACATAGAGATTGATTTCAAAGCGTAGGCTATTCAAAAATTATAAAAATTACAACTTTAAGGTATTGTAATTTGGTGTGAATGATTCTGAGCATGCCACGGTCACTTACAACAGCTCTATAAAAAGATAAGAGGAGCTATTTCTGTTACTTTTGACCTAGAAATAAATATTTATAGATAATATCTGCAATCTTTCCATGTATATTTGAATTTGGGTGTGAGTCACCATAATAGACTATCTCATGTTTTGGATAGGGCCCCCCCCATGGATAAATCCAAATGCAATATTTCAACATTTTGAAGTCCCTTGACCCAATCTCTCAATTGAGGACGTATTTTTTCTGTTATTAAGCGCAGGCTTTGTTCTGGTCTTGGCATAGTTATTAAAAAAACTTTTTTACCATCTTTATTTAACTTCATAACAAACTTTTTTAACTGATCAGGATAGAATAAAAACTCATTAGGGTTCCTGGTTATAACTTCTGCTTTTACTCGCCAGTCAGAGGCTAAACTTTCTTGGCCTATTGATTTAATAAATCTTCTTATTGCCCAGTAAACGAAGAGATGCCCCAAATACATTGTTGGACGAGACCACCTTTTAACAAAACTATTTTCAATTTTATTTGGGAGTTTTCTTAAAGGTATATACCATTCTGCTAAAAATATTGGCAAAAAAATAATTGGGGGATTATATTTCTTCACATTCAAATTATAATTTTGAATGACCTGATTAAGTTTATAACCAGGAACAGAATAGTTCATAATTTCAAATTTGTTTTTGTTATTTTTAACTTTATCCTGAAGTACATTTGGCCATATAAATTGTTCTTTAACTCCTGATCCAAAAGACAATGAGCGCCCTAGAATCGCAATGCTAATTTTATTACTTGTTATATTAAATTCTTTATTCCTAAAACCTTCTGAATTAGTTTTCAGCTCAACCCCTTTATATCTTGTATTAAGATTTCTTTTCATCCTATATACTAAGACAGAGTCCCTATCATTCTCAATGATAGAAGTATTATTTAAAGCTTGTGGAGAATAATTCCAAAACTGAAAAAGTCCTTTTTCTCCAAAATTTATGATTCTAAATCCACATTCAAAAAAAAGAAATATCATTATAATAATAAATGGTGTTTTAAGTATTTTAAAACTTAAAGTAGATAAATTCATTCTCTCCCATCGCTCCATTTCCAATTAACATTAATATTATAAAAAATATAATACACAATCTGATTGGATAACTTATATTTAAAATAGCTGTATCAGTATTTTTTCTCCATGAATAAGTTTCTATACATAGAAATGGCACGGTATAATATAGTACCGTAACGAAGTCTTTATAAGTCCTTTGTGAGTGAGAATAATCTAAGGCCATATATTTTGTTATAGCTATTGCATTAGTTATATCTTTTGCTATAAAAAATGAATTAATAAAATTCCATACAAAAAAAGTAGTGAGCATTCCCAAAGCACTCAAAAAAAAATTCTTCTTATGATTATTGTTGATTAAATTATTTATAAAGGGTCTTAATATCTGATGGATCAAGATTGCTGAGGCCCATAAAATTCCCCAGATAATAAATTTCCAATGTGCTCCATGCCAAATCCCTGCAAATATCAAAGTTGTAAATAAGGCAATAATTTTAATTCGTTTAGAATTATTAATTTCAATTATTGGTTTATAGATATAATCTCTTAACCAACGTGTTAATGATATATGCCATCTCTGCCACAAATCGGTAGGATTAGTCGCAAAATAAGGAAAATTAAAGTTTTTTGATAATTTGATACCCATTAAAGATGCAAGTCCAATGGCCATGTCGCTGTAACCGGAGAAATCGCAATAGAAACGAATATCAAAAGCAAAGGCCATTAACCAATAATCTACACCATTATTACTCTCAAGAGATTCTGACATAAAATAAGTATACGGGGCTAAATTATCTGCTATAAAAACCTTTTAAAATAACCCAAAGATAATGAGCCATGCTCCGGTTCTTATCATTTCCTCTGATATTTCTTTTTTCTTTTGCAATTGGGGTAATAAACTAGAAGCTCTTTCAATAGGGCCTGCGATTAATTGAGGAAAAAAACTAACAAACAAGGAGAAATCTAAGTAATTATCTATCGCTTTAAATCTTTTACGATAAACGTCCACAGTGTAACTAACAGTTTGAAAAGTATAAAAGGAAATTCCAAGAGGTAAAATAATGTTTAATGACCATGGTTTATCTTGAACTCCTAGAAGGCCGAGTATTGAAAAGATATTTTCGGCCAAGAAGTTAAAGTATTTAAAAAAAGCTAAAAGTCCAAAATTTACTATTAAACTTATTGCAAGCCAGATTTTTTTATTACCTGTTTTTTTCTTGTCATGAATCGCTTGAAGGTTTTTTGAGACCCAATAGTCAACAAATGTAGAAATGAGAATGAGCGAAAGAAATCTATAATCCCACCAACAATAGAAAATATAAGATCCCAATAATAGTATAAAATTTTGAATATTTGTTTTTTTACAAAGCACAAATCCTAGATATAGAAAAAGATAGAAGAAGAGAAAAATTCCAGAATTAAAAAGCATATATTAATTATATGCTTTTTAATATCCACCTACAACATACACACCACCAACAGCAATGTCACTGCCTACCAGTCCCTTGCCATTTGCAGAAAAGACCACATCATCTTTTCCATCATCATTAAAATCTGTGCCGCCATCGCAAGATTGCCCAAGGTTTGCTTCATCAAAAGGGCCATTTACACTAAATAACACTGCTCCATCTAAACCAGAAAAAATATAAATCTTACCTTGATTCGTTCCAAATCCTGTTGCCCCTACTCCATAATCATTGACGCCATCCCCATTAAAATCTCCTGCATCACATACTGCTTGACCAAAAAAGTCTCCAATATTCTCACCGGTATGACTTCTTATTAAAGAAAAATTTGCTCCTGAATAAATATAAACCTTCCCTGTATTTGTATTTCTGCCTTTTGCTGAAATGATAAAATCTGGAATATCATCAGAGTTAATATCCCCAAAGACAGCAACCTGTCCTCCAAAAATATCCCCAGTAGATTCACCTTCCTTGTTCCAAAGAATGGATTCATCTCTTGTAGATATAATATTTACTTTTCCTGAGTTTTCTTTGAAGATGTCGGAGCTTGCGATTATATCAGGCAAGTTATCTCCGTCGAAGTCTGCGCCTACACTCAAATCATATCCAATCCCATCATCTCCAAGATTGTAAGATTTTAAAACGCTATTATCATCGCCTGAGTATATATTTATCTTATTTCTTCCCGATATGACTAAATCCTGCTTTCCATCTTCATTAAAGTCCATAAGGCCTCTTCCACTACCCAAACTTTCAGAGATTGCTGTTCCTTCAGCTGTAAATAATTTTGCGTGTCCTGCAGCTGAATCAAAAATATCAAACTTACCAACTTGTGCATTACCTCCAGTGATATTATGCATAGGTGAACTTATTAAAACTTCATCAAGTCCATCACCATTTAAATCAGGAGCATTGCTAACATAAGCTCCAAAAGCTCCCTGTTTTGGGGTGGCTGATGGGTCAACAATTGTAAACATCTTAATTAATCCTTCGCCACTATACGCCACAACCTTTCCAGGACCCTCCAAACCACAAATCGGTTCAGTACAGTTTGTCCCTCCAACTAAAAGGTCAGCCTTACCATCCCCATCAAAGTCTCCGCCTACAGAAACATCGCTACCCATAATATAAGATCCATGTCCTAAATCACTCATGATTATATTAGGCTTAATGGTAATTTCATTATCAGTAGAAAATGATTTTGAGTTTTTTGAGCCAGTTGATGATGTAATACCATCGGCAGGGATGGTGGCAATAATATTAACAGAGTTATTTATATTTGTCGGCAAGCCACCACTTCTCACTAGAAGTTTAAAATTCTTACTATCTCCCTGGTTTGTTAAAGTGGCAGTTATATCTTTGGCCGTTCCTGTGAAATCGATATCAGAAACAGTGAATGTATTTGAATCAATAACTTGGGAGAAAGAAATATCATAGGAGACAACACCTTTTGCCGGATCGTTTTGTGATATTGATTGGTTAATTGTCACATCAAACTCTGCATCATACGTAACAGTATTATCAGTTGATGTAGAAGCATTATTATCTTTTAATGAAACCGTTTTAATTATTGTTATTGCAGAAATTGATGGCATCAACGTACCATCACCAGTAATAGTTGTGGCCTGCAAAGTGTAATTTGTATTATCACCAGAATTAATAAGATTCCAAGTAATTCCTGTGGCAGTACCATCTTGCGTGATATCAGCGGTGGTAAAAGTCAGAGGGTCGATCGCCTCCTCAAAAATAATATCAAATTCAACGGGAACGACTTTTGCCGGATCGTTTTGTAATATTGATTGGTTGATTGTTACAGTAAGTAATTCAGCTGCTGGTTCAATTTTAATTTCCACAAGAAAAGGATCTAGTCCCTTTGGTGCACAAGAACTAAATAAACACATAATAGTGAGTGTGTATAATAAGCAGTTTTTCTTCATGTTTGTATTTTATCTACAAAATAGTCATGATCTAAAATTCAACTAGTTATGTACATTATTTTTATATTAACTTTAAGAACTGCCTATTATATATGGCAAATATTGCTGTGGTATTTCGTTATGCCATCATAAAAAAGAGTCTGTTAATTCTCTGAAGAACCTATTCATTATTTTACTAATTAAATAATTCAAGTACAATGATAACTCCCTATTATCAAATGAAAGAAATGTTTGAGATCGTAATCACAACTGCAAATGCTAGATACTCTCATTCCTCTTTAGGACTAAGGTATCTCTATGCCAACCTTGGAGAACTTCAACAAAAGACTTTAATACTTGAGCATACAATTAAAGATAATGCCCATGAAATTATGCAGAAATGTTTAAGCAAGAATCCAAAAATAATTGGAATAGGGATCTATATTTGGAATGTGGAGCTACTTACTAAAGTAATCAAACTTTTAAAATCAGAGGCCCCCCATATTGTTATTATTATTGGTGGTCCGGAGGTTAGTTATGGCCTTTCTAATGATCTTGATAAACATGTTGACTATATCATTCAACTTGAAGGTGAACTCGCATTTAAAAAGCTTACTGAAAAATTACTTGCAGGAAAGTTTCCTTCCAATAAAGTGATCAAAGGCGAAGTCTTAAATACTGAAGATATTCAACTTCCCTATGAATTTTATAATGATTCAGATGTAAAGAATCGAAAGATATACGTAGAAGCTTCAAGAGGGTGTGCATTTAAATGTCATTTCTGTCTTTCATCGTTAGATGACGGAATTCGAAATTTCAATATTGATGATTTTTTATTTGAGATGAAAAAGCTTTATCAACGAGGAGTGAGACAGTTTAAATTTGTTGATCGTACTTTTAATCTTGATATTAAGTTTTCGACTAAGATTTTAAGATTTTTTCTAGACCTTGATCCAAATCAAAATTTTTTTCTGCATTTTGAGGTTATTCCAGACAGACTGCCTGTCGATTTAAAAAGCCATATAGAGTTATTTCGTCCAGGGGTTCTTCAGTTTGAAGTTGGAATTCAATCCCTAAACAAAGAAGTTTCAGATAGAATTGGACGAAAACAAAATAAAGAAAAAGCTTTGCATAACTTAAAATATTTACGACAAAAGACAAATGCTCACCTTCATGTAGATTTAATCATTGGTCTTCCTGGAGCTGATCTTGGTATATTTAAATCAGACCTTAATGAACTGATTTCCATAGGCTTACAAGAAGTGCAAGTGGGAATTCTAAAAAATCTAAAGGGTACTCCTCTCTCTCAACATATAGAATCGTTTGAAATGAAATTCAATCCACTTCCTCCTTATGAAATTTTAAGCAATAAAGATTTAAGTTTTGAGGTTATTCTACAATTACAATCTTTTCAAAAATTCTGGGACAAGTATTTCAATTCTTCAAACTTTAAAGGATCCATGAAGTTTCTTTTTAATCTCTCTAATCCATTCGATGAGTTTTTTGAATTTAGTCTTTATAGCTTTAATAAATTTCAAAGAAACTATGGTTTATCTTTAGATCAATTAGTTGAAAATCTCCATGACTACTTTCTCCTCAAGAAAAATATCAGTTATGAAGTATCGAGGGAACTAATTCTTAAAGACATTCTCCAAAAGAAAGACCGTAAAATACCTAAGTATCTTAGAAATTATGAACTTGGAATCCCTGATGTTGAGCAGAAAAAATCTCATAAAGCACTATATCGACAATCGAATAATTAGTCCCACAGGTTTTATTTAAGTATATATTTTCAATTACTTAGTATGGAGTAGCCCTAAATACGTTGCACATTCAAAAATATTATTCCACCTCACACCACGTAATACCAACCAGCTATAGTCTAATTTCGTAATTTTAGTGATTGGTAGTAAGAGATAGAGGATAATTGAATAATGAAGGCAATAAGAGAGAAATTCATTGGTATTATTTTTATTATCTTATCTTTAGGAATTGTCGCTTGTAACAAACAAGGGACTCAATTTTCTAATATAGAACAGCCGAATACAATTATCCGAAATGATGATAATCCTATTGAGGACCCTCCCGTTTATGAACATGCTAGCAAGACTGATCTTTATATTCAAAACTCAGAACAAAAAGTAGATATTTTATGGATAATCGATAATTCGGGCTCAATGGAAGGAGAACAGTCTGATTTAGCATCAAATTTTGGAACTTTTATAAATGACTTTCTCATGCAATCAATTGATTTTAAAATGGCCATTACTACAACAGATAGTAATATAAGCTTTTCTCAATACGATGGTAAAGACGGGCAGAATGCATGTAATAATTCTTATCTCACTTCAAGCTATGCTGCAGCAAATGAAGAAGATTTTAAAGATAGGTTTTCAAATTGTATAAACGTTGGAACAGATGGCTCGGGAACAGAAAAGGGTCTCAATGGTGCTGAAAGATATCTTGAAAGACATGGTGCTACCTTCCTTAGACCTGACGCTTTTCTTATTATTATGATTCTTTCAGATGAAGAAGACAAGTCTTCGAAGTCAGTTCAGGAATATGTAAACCAATACTCTTCATTTAAAGATGAGAATGCAGGCCTTATCAAAGTTTACTCCATTATTAATTCAACTACTGGAGATATTCAAAGCCAGTATGAAAGCATTGGAACAAGATACAAGCAAATCTCGACACTTTCTAATGGAGTTTTTGCCAGTATCAGATCACAATTTTCACAAACTTTGGGATTATTTTCGACAGGAATTCTCACATTACTTTCGAGTTTTCCACTTAGCGAAAATCCAAGTACTGATCCAAATCATGATGACATTTTTGTACAAGTTAATGGCGTGTCAGCTAGTGAATATGTTTTCGATCCTTATGCAAATACTATTCAGTTTAACATAGGATATGTCCCCGCAACGGACTCCATTATTCAAATTGAATACCAATACATTGTGCAGTGATAATTTCTATTTATTTTATTGGTACCCAATATTATCTATTGCTGTTTATCGTCTAGACAAGCAGGATTATTTTTGTAATTTATCTGTAACTAATTCACAGAATGTATCATGATCGAAAGGCTTAACGAGGACACCCTCAGCAATCGTGTTAAGATCTATTTTTTGTTCTTGAGCTTTTGAGGTCATTCCGCCAGTAATTAAAATATATGGTATATTTCCATTAGGAAGCTTTCTGGCCAATTCTATAAATTCATCCCCTGAAAGTTTAGGCATGGCCATATCTGTACAAACGAGGTCATAATTAGTGATTTTCAATAATTCAAGGGCCTCATTTCCATCACAAGCCTCTTCCACTTCTAGACCGAGTTCTTCGAGGCTATCTTTTAAAATTGCTCTAATTTCTTCCTCATCATCAACAATCAGAACTTTTCGAGTTAAAAGTTCTGAGCTAATTGAGTTTTTTGATGGTTGAACCTCTTCACTTGCAGGGAAGGTCAGAGTTATCGATATTCCTTTATTTACCTGAGATTCAATTTCAAGTTTACCGCTCATCTCTTGAACGAGAGAATTGATAATATTCATTCTCATTCCTATACCTGGTTGTAATTCTTCTGTAGTCATTCCAGATCCAGTATCATTAATAGTAACTACAACTTCGTTTTTACTATTCATAAATTCTTGAATAACAATCTGTTTACATGCAGAATCTTCTAATAAGTCCTTAGAAATTTGAAAAAGGTCCATAAGTATTTGTTGAAAATGTCCCGTGTTCCCATCTATATAACATCCCTTTTTTCCAATTTGATGATCTAATGAAATTCCTGCCTGTTCATAAGGCGATTTTAATAATGAAATCGTATCTTCAACAATATCCCTAACATTCATTGTTTCAACCTTTTTATCTACTTGAAGGGTTTCTTTGTATTTTGTGATAAGCAATATATCTCGTCAAGGGGCCTTAAGGAGGTTTTTCAAGATTTTTTTGGTCTCTCTCTTCTGTACCGACAAGTGCAATAACGACAACTTAAGGGATTTACATAACAAGGAAATTTTATTTTAATACTTTTTCTTTTTAAGTTATCATCACAAATATCCATTCAAACCGATTCTCCAAATTTCTTAGTGACTACAAGTAATGTTAAAACCAAAAGTATTGCACCAAATAATAAAACGAAAGGGCTTTGAAAACTTGCTGCTATCAAGAAGCAAATACCTGCCACCATTCCGGTAACCATCGAGTAAACTAATTGTGTATTCACATGTTTCATATGATCACATTCAGCTCCCATTGAGGCAATGACAGTGGTATCCGAGATGGGGGAAGTATGATCACCAAAAAGTCCACCACTTAAGATCGCGGCCAAGGTTATGACTAGAGAGGCTTGCAGATCGTAGGCGACAGGCAAAGCTATCGGCATAAGAATTGCGAAAGTTCCGTAAGAAGTACCTGTTGAGATTGATATTAATGCTCCCAAGAAAAAAACAATCATAGGGAATATTCCAGGGCTTACAAATTCTTTTATATTTTCAGCAATGTATTGACCTGTTTGCATTTCTTTACAAACAGAGGAAAGAGTCCAGGCGAGTATTAAAATATAAAATATAAAAATCATACTCTCTCCCCCTTTTACAAATGTTCTAACTGACTCAAGAAAAGGTCGATTATTTTTAATTCTTGAATAGAGAGCAGTACTAAGACTAGCAATGAGGTAAGAAATAAAAAGAGCTGTTCTTATGTGAGTTGAGGTCAGGCCGTCTTTACCTAGATAATAATAAGTCATCAAAGTTCCCAGAGAAACAAACAGAGTGAGCAATGGAATAATAATTGCCCACACAGTTGTCGTTCCCTCTAGGGTAATTTCAGTTGTCTCAATTTCTTCTGGTATATATTCTTTTTGTGCCTTCAACATAGGTCCAAAGTCTTTTCCCAAATAAGCAATAATTGGAACTGCAAGAAGTGTGAGAAGAGCATAAAACTGATATGGCATTGCTGTAAGTAAAACAGAAAGCGGATTAGCCTCAATTCCCATGTCAGCGTAGGTAGTTTCAATCAATGACATGATATAAGCTCCCCAGGAAATAAAAGGGATTAGAATGCAAATAGGTGCTGAGGTGGAGTCCAGAATATAAGCGAGTTTTTCCTTACAAATGCCAAGCTTTTTATAAATAGGAGAAAAAAGTGGGCCTAAAATAAGAGAATTTCCTGAATCAGAGAAGAAAATTCCTAATCCACAAAGCCAGGTTGAAACTTGAGCTTTTAAAGGAGAAGAAATAACTTCTGTCATTTTTTTAGCAAAGGCCTGTGTTCCACCTGATGACTCTACTAGTTTAATAAAGCCGCCAATAATTCCTATCGTGATAAGAACTTGATTATTAGATGGTGAAGAAATTTGATCAAATATTTTAGTTTCCACTAAATAAAGCGCCCCTTGAAAGGGATTGTAATGTTTAATGATAACGGCACCTGAAAAAGATCCAAATCCTAAGGAGATTATTACATTTCTAGTTTTGACTGCAAGAATGATTGTAAGTAATGCAGGTATAAGTGAAACAAATCCATATGATTCCATAAATTAACCTTATAAAAAGTAATATCTCAATTATAGGAGACAGCACATTTTAAGGCTAATTTTTTATCAGTTTATTTTAAGCTGCTTATTTGTTGATCTTTTTGCCCTCTATAGATCTTATTGGGGCCCTCTATTTATTTATTTAGTAAAATGCCATGACAAATGCAGTGAATTAAACTAAATATTAAGGTAAGGTTTAAGTCTAAATTGACAAGGTTAGAAGAATGAAGACCCAAGAGATCCGAACAAAGTTCATTAGATATTTTGAATCCAAAGGACATAAAAAATTGCCATCATCATCATTGGTTCCCTCTAATGATCCTACCTTGCTTTTCACAAATGCGGGTATGGTTCAATTTAAGGATGAGTTCACAGGAAAAGCAAATCCTGCAGATAAAAGAGCTGTCACCTCTCAGAAATGTGTTCGAGCAGGTGGCAAGCATAATGATTTAGAAAATGTTGGATTCACTGCAAGACATCATACTTTTTTTGAAATGCTAGGTAATTTTTCCTTCGGTGATTATTTCAAAAAAGAAGCTATTTCTTTTGCCTGGGAATTTCTAACTAAACAATTACAAATTCCAAAAGATAAACTCTACGTCACTACTCATCATACCGATAAAGAGGCTGCAGAGATCTGGCATGAGCAAGAAGGTATTCCAAAAGACAGAATTTTTTTTAGAAGTGACAAAGATAATTTTTGGGAGATGGGTGAAATTGGACCATGCGGACCAAGCTCAGAAATATTCTTTGACCATGGGCCTGCTTATTCCGATCCCAATGCGGACATATCAGAATGTATTCTTGATGATGAAGATCGCTATGTTGAAGTTTGGAATCTCGTATTTATGCAATTTGAAAAGTATAAGGATGGAAACAAGATCAAGAAAAGAAATCTTCCCAAACCATCTGTAGACACAGGAGCAGGCTTAGAAAGAATCGCTGCAGTCATGCAGTCTATTTATAATAATTTTGATGGTGACGCTTTTACACCTATTATTAAAAAAATTGAAGATATCTCAGGTAAGAAATATACAGACCATCCCCACTGGATGAGAGTAATCGCGGACCATGCTCGTTCAGCTTCAATGCTGCTCGCTGATGGGGTCATTCCGGCAAATGAAGGTCGTGGTTATGTTCTCCGTAGAATAATTAGGAGAGCTGTTCGCCATTTAGATTTACTTGATGTTAGCAAAACAACGTTCTTTGAGCTCGTCGCTCCCGTTTTCTCTTCCTTTGGATCTGAGTATGAAGAAAATAAAAAAAATCAAGATTTTGTCATTAAGTATCTAAGACTTGAAGAAGATGGCTTTAGAAAGAGTCTAGCTTCAGGATTAAAACTCCTTAATAAAAAGGTTGATGAACTTAAGAAAAACAAAAATGATACCTTGTCTGGCAAAGATGCTTTTACTCTGTATGATACAAATGGATTTCCTCTCGATTTAACTGAGATGATTCTTAAAGAAAACGGATTAAAGGTCGATAATAAAGAATTTGAAACTGAAATGGCAGCACAGAGACTGAGGTCTAAGAAGTCAGGTGATTTCTCAGTTCAAGCTGATAATAGTAAAGAATTTTATGGAATAAAAGAAGCTAATGGAGAGACCCAATTTGTAGGCCTTGATCAATTCCAAACATTATCAACATTAGTAGGAAAAGTTCAACAAGGAGAAAGAACCGCCCTCATTTTTGATTCAACACCATTTTATGCCGAGGGTGGTGGACAACAAGGAGATAGCGGTGAAATCTTTGACGCCGATCAAATCGTTGGAATTGTCGAAGATACCAACAAACCTGTAGATGGACTCTTCTCCCATATAACCACTGTCAATACCGACTTAGAAATTGGAAACAAATATACTCTAAAGGTTGATATGGTTTCTCGTGGTTATACAATGTGCAATCATACAGCGACACATCTTTTACAGGCAGCATTAATTTCAGTTCTAGGAAATCATGTAAAACAAGCAGGCTCTAACGTCGGACCGAAAAGGTTACGTTTTGACTTCACCCACCCTGAATCTCTAAGCAGAGAAGAACTTAAGCAAGTTGAAAAAGTTGTTAACGATCAAATAAAAAAACAAGTTTTAGTCAATCATCAAGTTATGACCAAAGATGAGGCAATGAAATTAGGTGCCATGGCACTTTTTGGTGAAAAGTACGGTGATAAAGTTAGAGTTATCAATATACAAGAATTCTCAATAGAACTCTGCGGAGGAACACATGTAAAAAATACTTCTGAAATTGGATATTTTAAAATCCTTTCAGAATCCTCTTTAGCTTCAGGAGTGAGAAGGATTGAAGCAGTGTCAAATTTAGGAGCTTACGAATACGTGGACTCAAAATTAGAAGTTCTTGATCAAATGGAACTCTCTTTTTCTTCTAAGGGCCACGTGCTTTTAGAAAAACTTAATCAACTGCAAGAGAACCTCTTACAAGCAAACAAAGTTATTAAATCTTTAAAAGAAAAAATCCAAATTACTAATGCACATTCAATGTTTGAAGATGTATCTAAAATTAGAAATAACCTCGACTTCAAGCATATAGAAGCCAATGAAGATGATGATATAAAAAAAATTGGTGACTTATTTATAGATAAATTCCCTAAAGGAGTCGTACTCGTCACAGCATTAAAGGGTCCAAAAGCAGCAATTCTTTTGAAAACATTTAAAGGAAACAAAGATCTTAAATGTTCTGATCTTCTCAGAGAGGCCATATCAACATTTGGAGGTAAAGGCGGAGGGAAACCAGACATGGCCCAAGGATCAGTTGATGCCGATAAATATAAAGAATTTGTTTCTGATCTAACGACTAGATTAAATGCTTAAGACTAAAGTGATAATAACAACAACGCGATAATATTGTATCATTGTTGACCTAAGCTAAGGAAAAGTATGAAGTTTGCAATAATTGGTGGAACCCACGGAAATGAGCCTGTTGGAATTAAAACAATTGAGAAAATTTTAGCTGAGAACAAAGAAACCCTTAATAGTTATAAAACATTTCTTGGTAATCCCAAGGCCTATGACTTAAAAAAACGTTATGTTGATAGTGATCTAAACAGGGCCTTTGGCCCTAACGGTTCCTCAAAGGGTTATGAAAAAAAGAGATCATCTGAGCTTACCGATCTTATAAAAGATAAGTTTGATTTTATTTTAGACCTTCATACCACAACTTCAAATATGAAGTTTACAGTTATCTTAACAAGAATCGATGAGTTCTCTTTAAAAGCTGCATGTTTTCTTCAAAAACAAATCCCATCGTTAAAAATAATTGTTTCCTTACGAGCAGGCAACGATTGCCCTTATACTAGTTCATTAGCCAACTCTGCACTAACAGTTGAGTTTGGTCCAGTCATAAACAATGTAGAGGACGATAAATTAATTAAAACCATGTTTGAACTCACAACTAAGTTATTGGATTACGATTTCGGTGAAGAGTTTAATTATGAAGATATTGAATGTTATCAGGTTTTTGGAATACAATCCTATCCTGATCAGGGACAGTGGGAAATTCATAAAGATATAGATGGGCACGATTTTGATCCTATCACTTATGGAAATCCAATGTTCTGCAACGATTCTGATGAAATAATTACCTATAAAGGCCCAAATACTATTTATCCACTGTTTGTTAATGAGGCGGCTTATCAAGAAAATAATACGGCGATGGAAATGTCTCTTAAAACAACATTGGCCAATGCTCTATTTAAATTAAAATAATTTTTATTTTTGTTTTTGTTTTATCAGACTTGAACTCTGTTCTTTAGAAATCATCTTCTTATTTAATGAATTTTGCACCTACCAGAATTGCTTTTTAGAGTCGATGATCATAATGATCCTATCGGCTAATTAAGTTAATAGCAACACCACGGCTGCGACATAATGCACTGATATTACTGGCTTTACACATCGAGTAGAAAAATCTATACTAGCCGCCATGCAAATCAAATTAATATCACTTTTAATTCTTACAACTACTGCCTCAATGGCCTATGCTGCTGAACTAACACAGTTTTGCGTAGCTCATAGAGGAAACAGTTCAGTAGAACTTGAAAACTCAGAAGCTTCACTTTTATCTGCAGCAGACATGGGTGTCGGAGCTGTGGAGTTTGATATTCATCATACCAAAGATGGTATCGCAGTTATCAATCATGATAAAAACCTAGAAAATGTTACACAAAAGAACGAATTATGCCCAAGAAAGAAAAACATCTCAGAAATTACTTTTTCAGAACTCTCAAAGTGCAAGCTCTTAAACGGAGAATCTATTCCCCGCTTTAATGACATAGTAAGAAAGCTAAGATCTTATCCAATACGACTTGTAATAGAATACAAATCCTCCCCCAAAATAGATGAAATGAAATTACTCCGAAAGCTCTATGGTGATCAGCCGGAGAGAATATATTTCATCTCATTTAAGGAAGACTTTTTAGATAAGATTATCAAATGGAGAGAATCATTTCCTTTCTTAAAAAAAACAAAAGTTATTCGACTTAAGCGAATCTCTTATTCAAGAACAGATCGATTCGATGGACTTAACACCAAATATCTTGGCAAGAGACATGTTCGGGCGGCACGTAAAAATGGCCGAATAATAGGAATATTTACTAAGAACACACTTAAACATATTAGAAAGTACTTAGATCGTGATGTCGATTTTATTACTACTAACTACCCACAAAGATGTATGGAAGAATTACATCGCAGAAAGTAATTTGTGAAAAAATTTCTTCTTTCATATATTCCTGAATCTCTGATTTCTAAAGAGAGAAGAAATACGTGCCTAACTTTTACATTTATTGCCCTCATTATGCTTGTGCTGGAATATTATGGTTGGCAAGGTCCTTTTATTAATCATATTTCTAAACAATTTGGTTTTTTTACACCGGCAAAGAATGAACTTTTTCTAAAAGCACAAATTTACACAAGCTGCAGTTTCTTTTCTCTTTTATTTATTCTCCCGCTTATATTTAATTATCTTTTTCCAATTCATCATCCAACTTTAAAGAATATTGGTTTAGATGGAACAGACTGGAAGCAGGCGTTTCTAATTTACATTCCTCTTGTCGTTCTTATGATGCCAATCCTATGGATTATCTGTAAACAACCAAGTTTTTATCAGTTTTATCCTCTTTATAAACCTAACTCATTAAAAATGTTTTTTATCTATGAACTAATTTATCTTACACAATTCGTTTCAATAGAATTTTTCTTCCGAGGATTTGGACTATTCAGAGCTGAAAAGATTATGCCAGGGTATGGAATTTTTATTATGATCATACCTTATTCCTTAGTTCATATTCATAAGCCGTTTGAAGAAGCTATAGGTTCCATTTTTGCTGGGCTCGTTTTAGGGCATCTTGCCCTAAAATCAAAATCTATATGGCCAGGAGTATTGGTCCATGCTTGCATTGCTTTTTCAGCAGACTTATTTGCTATGATTCATTCCGGAAGATTTCAAGCTTTTTAATTACTCGTATTGAGGCTTGCTAATCGTGGCAGGCTTTCTTTCTGACGGTGCATCTTTAGATAAGATCATTTTACCATCAATCCATACAACTGCTTCATCTGCAATATTGGGGATCACAAGGACTTGTCCAACTTCAAGTTTATTCATATCTATTTCAGGGTTAGCTTTTACTATAATATTCCATTTACTATGGGTATTGTAGTGGATCTTAGAAATCTTCATAAGGTCTTCACCTAGATCTATCACGTGTTTTTTTGTCGTATGTATTTTGTATTCCTTAGACTCAACCCCATTGTTAGCGGGAGCTGATGCTGGAGCTCTGCTATTTAGATCAAAATCAGGTCTCATGTATTTTTTTAATTTTTTATTAAGTATATCTGCATGAACAATTTTCTTTTTATATTTAATCTTTTCATATTCTTTCATCGCTAAATTTTTATTATGCTTACTTGAATGTTCAAGTAATTGCATTTGGCTTTTTAAAGAGCCAATATAGGTCAACAATTTATAGTTATGTTTTTCAAGCTTTATAATTTGAGAGGCTAATTTTTTATTTTCTCTCTTGTAAATTAAAGTAGAGGTATGATCTAATATGTAATTTTCTAATTTGGCAGTGAGTTCTATATTCTGTCTGGCCAAGCTTTCTAAATTATCTTGAACTGCATTTAGGCCATATTTTTCAAAAACAAGTGACTGACTGTTTCTTATAGAATAATTTTTTCCGTATAGGAATAATCCAGTCAGTAGAATCACAAAAAGGTTTGCAAAAATTATTTTTTTCATACAATACTAGTCGGAAATCCGTAGTTAACCTTTAACAATCAATTAATTATTTATGTAAAATTGACAAGATAGGGTTTCTAAAGAGAAGATAGTCAATCAAGCGGCAATAACCATAACATATTGATTTTATGAGAGGATACCATGATACAAGCAAAAACTGATCTTCATCGACATTTAGATGGTTCGCTAAGACAAGCTACAATCAATGAATTGGCCAAAAAGTTTAATGTCATTATTCCGACTGAGTTTACTTTTAAGCCTCATATGACCTTGAACACTGCTCTTGAATTTTTTAATACTTCACTATTACTTTTACAAGAAACTGGAGAACTTACCAGAGTAGCTTCTGAAATATGTGAAGATGCAAAAGAGGGCGGACTTGAAAGATTAGAAATAAGATTTGGTCCCCAGCTGCATCAACAAAAAGGCCTGCGTCTTGAAGAAATAATAGACTCTGTCTTAGAAGGAATCAATGGTAGAGCAGGTTTAATTTTATGCGGACTTTATGGTGATGATCCTAAATTACTTTGTGAGTTTATGGAAATAGCAAAGACACGATTAGGTGTTGTCGCCCTTGATATTGCAGGAGGGCCCAGTAGTAATCATCAATTTAAATTAGAAGACTACAAGGATCCTTATGACAAGGCCTATGAATATGGAATTCATCGAACTGTACATGCTTCCGAAGGAAGAGGGCCGCAAGAAATAATAACAGCTATTAATATACTCAGAGCTGAAAGGCTAGGCCATGCAACAACATTACTCGACAGTAAAGAAGCACTCGATTTGGTATTAGAAAACAATATAACAATCGAATCTTGTCCTACTTCAAATCTCCAATGTGGAGTAGTTCAGAGTCATCAAACTCATCCTCTTGGAAAATGGCTCAATCTAGGTGTAAGCGCCTGTATTAACACTGATAATACATTTTTTTCTCAGGTTACGTCTCAAGAAGAACACGAAAAAGCTCTATCTATACAAGGTATGAATCCGAAACTTTTAGAAAGAGCAATAAAAAATGGTCTTGATTCAATATTCACTAGATAGTTCATATTAAGAAGAACAATGAGGTAGTAAATGAAGCTCCTCTTTTATAGTATTTGATCTCTTATTAATTTTCAAAACTAAATCCCTTTTCATTTCTTGAGCTTTACCAAACTTAATTTTAGCTGATTCCACAATTCTATGTTTTAGTAAATAAGACTTACCATTTAATTTAAAACGTATTTTCATAGTTTGCTTGGCACGACAATTTGTATAGGGATTCTTTTTTTCTAATTTAAATTTATTAAATGTCGTAAAGTTAGCAACGTCGATTAAAGTATTTTCTACTTGGAGACCTACATTGATACAGGATTTATATGTAAAGAGACTTTCTCTCACCGTACGAATACAGATATTTTCACTATTTCTTTGTGAATTAAGAATATCTGCTAATGAAATTCTTTTTTTAGATACCATAGCGTGTCCCTGTTGAAGGGAAAACAGAACTGTAAATGATAAAATCAATCGTAATAAACTCAATTAGTGCCCCTTAATTAATCAACTCAGAAGTCATATCACTACGCGGCGCGCAACTCAAGCCCCCCTGTATCTCTTACACAAGGTAAGTGGCTTAAATTAAAGACCTTTCAAGCGAGTTCTTTAGGCCAAAAGACTTTACAATATCCATAGCGGGTCATAAAATTGATAAACACACATCGCCACTGAATACTCGGAGACGTTTACTCATGCGCATATACGTCATTATTTCTGTCGCTTTTTCATTATTTTTTAGCACATCTTCCTTTGGTCAAAATTTTCCCTTTTGGAAAAAAGCTGTGCGTCGGCATGGTTTGAAACTTAATCAACAGGCTTACTGTTTTCGACATTCTAATGGTGAAATAATTGGAAAAAATATTGATAAACCTATGTTTCCTGCTTCCGTTAGCAAACTCTATTTGAGTTATTTTGCTCTTAAAAAGCTTGGTCCAGATCATAGATTTAAAACCAAAGTCCTAATAAAAAATGGACATATTCATTTTCGGGGTGGCAATGACCCCTACTTCAGTTCAGAAAGTTTATATTTTATTTTATCTAAATTAAATAAATTGGGAATCACAAAGGTAAAACACTTAACATTTGATAGCAACTTTTATTTTAATTGGGCACTACCCGAAAAAAACCTGGCAGGAATATTAAAAAAATATGTCAACACACAAGGTTGGAATCTCCTACATAGTACGCAGTATCAAAACCTTCTTTTTCAAATAAATGATCTTAAATTAAAGGTTCAAATGCCACATACGATCAATTTTTCTGCAAAGCATGTCTATAAAAGTCACAATATAGACCTTTATTCTTTCCAAGAGGAAATTGTATTTGAATCTTCGCCATTGAAAAAACATTTAAAAGAAATGAATATCTATTCGAATAACTTTATTGCCAATCAATTATTTGAATATCTTGGTGGCGAACTTGGGTTTTCGAGGTTTATGAAAAAAGAATTTAAAGTAGATCAAAATACAATCACATTCGATAACGGAGCGGGCTTCGAGCCAAATGTGACAACATGTCGCCTAACAATTTATTTGTTAGAAGAATTAAGAGAGTATTTGAGTAGAAAAGGCTTGGTATTCGCAGATATTGTATCTGTTCCAGGGGAAGATAAGGGTACTTTAGAGCAAAGATTCCAAAACGATTACAAAAGAACGGTCATTGCAAAAACAGGTTCTCTACGGCATACGGCCACTTTAGCAGGTATGCTTAATACAGAGAGCCGGCCTTATGCTTTTAGTATTTTCAATAGAACTTATGCACTCCAACAAGCAAGAAATTTACAAGACAAAGTGGTGAAGGATATTTTTGAAGTTCTTGGCCCCCCTGAACAAGTGAAATACAAACGGGAAGATTTTATTTCACTCATTGAAAGTCGGTTGCAAGTAAATATTTACTAATAAATCTATTCTTGTTTATTATGCTTCTTTTGAAGTTTCGCTGCAGCTCGTGTAGCCACCTCTTTAACTGTCGCTCCATTTTCAGATGAAATTTTCATATAATACTTCTCTCGCTTTTTATTAACTTCTATAACCAAGTCTTTAGCATCAACATTTAATCCTTTGATATAACCCGTTTCCATTTCTGTAACGAAGCCCTTTAATCTAGCTTCTTTTAGATTTAAGGCCCAGATTGACTGTGAAAGTCCAAGTAGCACTAAAATCATCATTATCTTTTTAAAGTTCATACTATTCTCCTAAAAAATATCTTCATTTTCTTTCATTACAGAATCTAGTTCTTTATCAACCTTAACCTTAATATTGTGATCTATTTTAACATTCAAGTTAATTTCAATGGGCTTGTCAGGGGCAGCAACAGTGATAGTTGGTGCGCAATTGGTGATAAAAATAGCAAGCATCATAAATAATAAAATCTTCATTTTTCCATCTCTCTTATTAAGCGTTCTTCTATTTTTTCAGGGATTTTCATAAACATCATCTTGGAAATAATTGCATCTTTAACATTAAAATTTAAATTAACTCCAAGTTTTAAAGGTCTCCCCTTATAAACATCAGGATTACTTCCCTGAAGTTTTGAATTAAGAATTAGATTGTACTCCTCATCAGAATGAGCATCAATCAATAGTTTGTCATATGAGAAATCTTTTAAGTAGTTTAGAAGAATATTAACCTGCATCTGATTCATAGATTTCAAAGGATTAGCTCTTCCCGGACGGTACTTTATGATTCCCTTACTTGAATTTTTAAGTCTACCATTTTTAATTATACCATTATTCTTAACAAATATTATGGGCAATTCCCCTTCAATATCACCAGTAGCGAGAACACCATCTTTTAACGCCAAATTTAAAAGTTTACTCAAAGGAAATTTCTTCAATCTAATGACAAGGTTTTTTGGTTTATTGTTTTGCAGTGAAAAGTCTTCGGCAAAGACAAGCCCATCGAATGTTGAAAGAGAAAATGAGTTGATTTTAATATTATTTTTATTGAATACTTTATATTTTGTTTTTAGGTTTTTGATTATTAAGCCAACATCTAATTCTTCAATAAAAAAATAATTCTCATTTTTACTTCCATAGGTTTTAATATTAGATAAATGATGAGTAAAAGCAAGACCTTTTACTTTAGATTCCTCATATTGAAAGTTTATTTCTTTACCTTCTATTTTTAATTCTGGAATAATTTCTTTTTCTGTCATCTTTATCATTCCATTCAAACTTAAACTACCATCAATTTTTTTAACATGCTTTGCTAATGCAGGAGATGTTTTAAATAGTTTTTTTTCAGTTAAGTTCTTAATTTCTAAATCAACATCAAAGACACCTATGTTTGTATTTTTACTATCTAACCAACCTTTGATAATTAGCTCTGCTGTTTTTTCAGGATGAATTATTTTAGTTTCAAGTAAATAACGTCCCCCTTTTAAGGAAATATCATTCTGACTTTGTAACTTTGTAAGGTATTGCTGCTGATCGGTAATGTCCAAACTTAGGTTAAATTTCATATCTAACTTATCTAAAGTTAGATTATTATTCTTATCTAAGTCCATATTAATCTTAGTGTTCGGGTCTAGTTTAATTATTTTACCTGGCAAATTAATTATTAGATGTTGTAAGTTTAATTCTATGTGATTTTTAAAGACATTAAGAATTAATTCGGTATCTACATAAATATCTTTTAATGTTTTAAATTCTTTTACATGTCCGCCTTTAATACTTATGCGTAATTCATTTCTAGATCTATTGAACTTAATATGTGTGGGAAATTCTCCAGATTTCATATCAGGGTGCAGTCCATCCAGAGAGCTTAAAGAGAAGTCTATATTATCAATAGGTATCGATTGAATCGTCTCTTGCAGGTTCTCATTTTTGTGATTCTTTTGAGAGCTTTTGTCACTCTTAAAACTTGAAATAAGTTTCTCTTTTTCTAATTGAAGCCCATCGAGCTGTATGCTCCCAATTGACTTCTTCATTAATGAATCAAGTGTTGTTTTCACTTGAAGTTTTTTAAATGCAATAGCACCATCATTCACATTCAAATTTTCTATGATAATTCCATTTGAATTAAGTTCGGTTACTTGAAGGGAATGGACTTTAAAGTTCTTAAGCTCTAGTTGATTTTTAATTTCTGACTCGACAATAGACTTCCATGGTATGAAGATCAGACTTGTAAATCCCAGCAAAATAATTGCTGTTATCATTTTAAAAGTATATTTCTTTTTTATTGTCATTCAGTTTTCGTATTTAATTTACCTTAATCTAAATAGTTCAGTTTTTTTACTGAATACACCTATAAATTTGTAAAGATCAGTAATTATCTTATTTTCCATGATAAATAACTGTAATTAAAGGATGAAATATATACAAAGTTGAAGTCAATTGAGACAGAGAATGATATGCATTGCACTATATTTATGTAATTTTAGAGGTATATATGAAAATACAATCTATAATGGTCTTTGGGCCACTTCTGGTCTTTTGTCAGCTAGCATTTGCCAAAGCAAACATTGAAAAAGTTTTTGTTAAAATTGCTAAGAAAAAAGAAATTTCAGACAAATTGACCTATCCAGCAAGAGTCACTCCTAAAGTTTCAGCTATGATTTTATCTGAGTCTCAAGGCGTTATGACCAGGTTAAGTTTTAATTTAGGAGACAAAGTCTTAAAAAATCAAACAATTGCTAAGATAACCCATGCTGACCCTGTATACGAATACCGACCTTTTCTATTGAAAGCACCTGTTAGTGGTGTTGTATCTAAAGTTTTTACTAATGTTGGAAGCCAGATTACAAAAGGTCAAAAGATTATGCTTTTAACTGATCCTAATGAAACAAAATTGATGATTGAAGTAGCAGTAAAAGATTTATCGTCATTAAAAAAAGGAATGAAAGGTACATTTATAACAAGATCTGAAAACAAAAGATATAAAGTTAAGCTCAAAGGAATTTCTCCTTTAATTGATTCTGCGACAGGAACGGCAACTGCAGAACTAGAATTCATTAGCAAATTTCCAACCAAGGTTCTACCTGGCATAATCGGAAAGATATCTTTCAAAACAAACATTCATCAAGGATTTTTATTTCCACAGAACGTTTTAACTTATAAGGGCAATCAACCTCAAGTCAGGGTTGTATCAGATGAAAATAAGGTGAGCAGAATTAACGTTAAGCTCGGCGCTAAGAGAAAGGGACAAATAGAGATTTTGTCTGGAGTTAAAAAGGGTACTTACTTGATTGAAAAGGCTTCTGGTTTTGTTAAAGATGGATCTATCGTTGCCATTCAAAACCTGCCAAAGAAAATTATAAAAAAGAACACTACAAAAAAAATGGATAGAAAGAAAAAATGAAAAAACTCTACTCGAGTCCATTTAGAGTTTATCTCATTATTCTCGTCTTAGCTGTGATTGGAATAGTTGCAGGAACTAAGTTGCAAGTTTCCCTCTATCCAAATAGCAGCAAACCAACAATTCAAGTTTCTATCAATTATGGGCATTTGAACAAAGATGAATTCGTTCAAAACTATGGAAATAAAGTTGGGCCACGTCTTCAGGCCATTTCATCAGACTCTCTAATCATAAAAGAAATTACTACTATATATCGTAAAACAAGTGCTGGATTTAAGACCGAGTTTGACTGGGGAACAGATCCAATCAAAGCAAAGAGAGAAGTACAGAATATTATGAACGCTGTGTCTGCATCATGGCCTAGAGAAATAAAAGATTCTATCAATGTCCATTATTGGTCAAAAAGTTCTGGTTTTATTGCTATTTCATTTTTTAGTGAAAAGAGAGATATAGATAATCTTTATAAAACTTTAGAACCGGCATTGGTTCCTAAGCTGGCCTCCGTCCAGGATGCTGAAAATCCTTCTCTATGGAATCCAGGGAGTAAGGAAGTTTCAATTGTTCTTAATCCTGAGGCCGTTACCTCATTGCGAATATTCCCTCGACATATTGAACAAGCGCTTAGGCAAGGTGTACAGGGGTACCTTGGGGGAACAGTTGTTGTTGATAATGCAAAGTTGTCAGTGCAAATGCCTCGATATCTAAACTCTCTTGAATCTCTACAGGAATTACTTGTTCAAACTCCTACTGGAAGAATTATTCATTTAAGTGAGATTGCTGAAATTAGCATTGGAGAAGCTATAGATTCAAATAATATCTTTAAAACAAATGGCTCAAAGTCTCTTATGCTATTTGCAAAGCCGAAATCTGGTGGAAATGTGAAACGAATGGCAGAACAGATTTTACAAATAGTAAAAGAGGCCATGCCTAATCTTCCTAAAGATATTCAATATAAAGTCTTAGTTGATCCATCTGAATTTATTAGATCATCTATTAACAATGTGATTCATGAAGTTTTTTTAGCTGCCTCCTTAGCTGTCTTTGTGCTTTTCCTCTTTGTTGGCTCAATTAAAAATACCATAACAGCGGCATTAGAAATTCCTCTCTCAATGGTTTTAGCTTTTATTTTAATGAATATCTTTGATATGAATTTGAATTTGATTTCATTGGGAGGGCTTGCTCTCGCAGCAGGAATGAATGTAGATGCTTCTGTTGTCATCATGGAAAATATCTTTAGAAACCTTAATGATGTAAAGGGTCCCCTCAATTTTAAAACTAGACTTGCACTGGTTTTAAGATCCGTCAAAGAAGTTAGACTGCCAATCATCGCCTCTACAATTTCTACTTTAGTTGTTTTTGCTCCGATAGCTTTTACAAGTAATTTAACAAACGCCATTTTAGGAGACCTAGCAAAAGCAGTCGTTTATTCTCATTTTTTCTCAATGTTTATTGCACTGATTCTTGTTCCTACAATTAGATTACATATAATGAACAGTTCAAAAGATGGAGATATTGCGCCAATTTCCCCTATCAACGGAACCCTTTTAAAATTAGAAGCATTATATGAGAAAGGTCTTAGATTTTTTATTAAATCAAAGACCTTTAAAATTTGTCTCTATTTTGTAATGGTGGCCTTTATTGCAGGCGTAGCTCTTTATACTGTTCCCAAATTAAAACGTGAGATAATTGGTACTCCAGATACGGACTGGATGATTCTATCTGTTAGTACACAGGGAAATACGCTCATTAAGCAAATGGAAGAGATCGCAAGCAAGGAAGAAGCAAGATTACTTGAAAAGTTTTCAGAAGAGATTAGATACACATTTACTCAGATTCAAGCGCCAAATAGAACAACCATTATGGCAAGACTCAAGAATAAAAACGATATGTCTCGGGTGTGGAAAAAAATGGAAGAAGAGTTTCAAAATTCTCCTATTATATTCTATTGGGTAGGTCCCTGGAATCCTGCAGAATTACCTCTTCCAAATCCTCCTCATATGAGACTTGTTGTTCAAGGAGGAGCTACAGAGGACAGAGTTCTTCTAGCTAAAGATATTGCTGATACAATTCGAGAAAGTGAGGCCTTCCCTCGTACGTGGACAAATCCAGGTTCTTCTAAACAAGAAAATATTATTATGGAACCGCATTTTAAGAGATGGCCTCTATTATCTAAGATCGGAGTGCAATTCACTCCTTTTGATCTTATCGATTTAACTCGTGTGGCAACAGATGGTAAAAAACTTGGGCATATAAATCTCAATAGTCAGTCAATTCCCGTCAAACTTAGTTTTCCAAAAGGTATTATCGCTTCAAAAGAAGATTTAGAGTCTTTTCCCATCGCTGTACAGGATAGGTTCATTCCTCTTAAATCACTTTCTACTATTAAAATAGAACAAGCTAAGTCTAATATCTATAAGGTTAATAATAGAGAATTGATCTATATCAATGGAAAGCAGAAGAAAGGTCAGGAGGATAAAATAAAAGCATCCTTAGCAAAGGTTAAAGCTGTTGTTAAAGATTACAGAAAAAATGATTTACATAAATTAAAATTAAAGTCAGCCCCTATCTTTTACTTTGAAGATACACAGAAGAGTTTAAAAGATGCACTCAAGCAACTTTCATTAGCGCTAGTTCTGGCGGCACTTTTAATATTTATCACCTTATTATTACAGTTTGGAGATTTGATTCATTCTTTAATTATTATGATTGCTGCGCCACTAGGAATTTTGGGAGGGTTGTTATCATTATATATTTTTGACTCAACTATCTGCCTAAATTCAATATTAGGGATAATTTTATTAAATGGCATTGCTGTCAATAATAGTATCATTCTAGTCGATTTTATTACGAAACTTCATTCCGAAGGCATAACTCCTCTTGAAGCGGCTATTTTGGCCTCAAAAAAAAGATTAAGACCTATACTTATTACTTCTCTGACGACAATTTTAGGGATGCTCCCTATTGCTCTTGGTTTAGGTGATGGGGGAAAGATTCTTCAGCCACTTGGATTATCTGTAGCTGGTGGTCTTTGGTTTTCAATGTTTTTTACTTTATTTTTAGTTCCTACATTTGAAGTTTTTTACTTAACGCTTCAAGACAGATTTAAAGCTCAGGATATTTTATTAGATGATTCGCTAAAGTTTAGAGATACTGCAAAAGATATTAATAATCTCAATCTTAGAAAGCAAGATATCTCTGATAAATTTATGCTGGAACGAGCAGTGTTAGCTAAAAAGCTAGAGACAAAAATGTTGGAAGATAATCAACAATGAAATATTTTTTAATGTTATCCACATTATTCTTAGTGTTAAATGTTGAGGCCAGGGTTTCTTTCTCAAATGCATTAAGAGAAATAAATAAGAGATCTACAGACATCCCTCCTGTAATAGCAGGAGTTGAAGCTGCTGAACATTTTCAATTATCGAAGAAATTAAAATTCGTTCCTTCTCTTGCTGCTGGTTACAGCAAGTCTGAAGAGTTTACGTATTCATCTAATACAGATTCTCTTTTTTTGAAATCATCTTTTAATATCTTTAACGGTGGATCCGACTACGCAGATTATCAGGCGGGATCTTACAATTTGTTTGCATCACAAGCAAAGTTAGGCAAAGTAGTTCTTGCGCTGGAAAACAAAGCTACTGTTGTGATCGTTGATTATTTACAAAAGTCTATAGACAAAAACATTTATCAAAGTATTTATAAAACAAAAGTAAAAAGTCTCAGAGCAACAAGAAGAAGATTCAAGAAAGGGTTAACCCCGAGACAAGAAGTTCTCAAATCCCAGGTAGATTTAGGTATTTCAAAAGCGCAACTCAACAGCTCTAAAATAAGCTCATTTCTCTCGAGATCAAAACTAGTTAATCTACTTGGCCATAGTCAGTTAGCAGTACGTTGGCCTCTAAAAAATAAACTTAAAAGACTTAATTTAAAAAGACTTAAAAGTTCAAAATTAAATTTCGACTCAAGACCAGATCTTTTGGAAGCTAAATATCAAATGATGCGCGATCAGAATAATTTAAAATCGGTCAAAAGATCTTTTCTTCCAAAAATTGATTTTTTCTACACAATGAGTGCGAATACATCCAACTCAGTCGAATCAGACACGCGAACATCGCTGTTAACTATATCAATACCTCTATTTTCTAATTGGCAGACTTACTCTTCATATAAGACAGCTCAAACAACTTTCTCTTCATCAAACTATAATTATAAGTCTAAAATGAGGTCAGCTGAAGCGGAATGGGATGCTTTAAAACAAAACTTAGCTGATAGTATCCACACGGCCAGAGAAAGAGAGGCAAATGTAAAAATCTCACGTTCGCTTTATCGGGATAATTTCAAAAGATTCAGAGCTGGAAAAGCATCAGTTAATGATCTTCAATTAGACCAAGCAAGGCTTCTTCAAGCAGAATCTCAGCAATCATCAGGCTGGGCGGCAGTACATTTGGCCTTCTTAAATTATTGTCACGCTAAGGGAATTTCTATAGTTTCCTGTGATGTCTAGTGACTTCTTGTAACCCCTCCATCAATAGCTATACTTTGACCTGTAATATATGCCCCCTTTTCTGAGGACAAGAAAGTTGCAAGATCAGCTAGTTCTTCAGGTTTCCCAAGTCTTCCAGCAGGAACCATTGCTTTCACTTTTTCGTCTGATAAATTTAAAGCTTTCAGTCTGTCTGTATTTGTATATCCTGGAAGCAGGAGATTTATCGTAATTCCGTTTGCAGAAAATTCATTAGAAATTGATTTTGCAAGTCCCGACAGTCCCGCTCTCAGGCCATTTGACGTTGTTAGACCCTCTAAAGGTTCTAATGCTGCAATGGATGTCACCATTAAAATTCTTCCATAATTATTTTCTTTCATATGTGGAATGACTGCTTTTATAGCTTCAACTGGGCTCATCCACAAAGATTGGAAGTCTGTATTCCATTGTTCATCAGAAACCTCTAAGAAGTTAGCTTTTTGAGGGCCGCCTGTGTTAGTTACCAAAATATCAATTGGACCAACTTTTGATACAAGATTTTCTATTAATACAGAAGACGCATTAGGTTTTGTTAAATCACATACTTCATATCCCGCAGCCCCAATTTCTTTTTGACATGCCTGAAGTTTTTCTTCAGTTCTTGAACAAAGATAAACTTCAGCTCCTTCATTAACTAAAGATTCTGCAATTGCTTTTCCAATTCCAGTACTTGATCCCATAACTAAAGCTTTTTTACCTTTAAGATTTAAATCCATGCTAACTCCGTATAAATTGTTCTTTTGAAATGCCTAGCCATTTCAATGCATTTTTTCCTAACAATTGTTCTTTTATTTTTGGATGATAATCTGAATCCAATATTAATTTCCCTGGAGCTAACTCTCCAAGAGGAAAAGGATAATCTGATCCAAGTGCGATTTTATCTTCACCCATAAGCTTCACTATAAATTTTAAGGCATCTAGATCATGAACGAGAGAATCTAACCAAAACTTCCCTAAATAATCCTTAGGATTAACATTATTGTCAACTGCACATAGGTCAGGTCGAACATTATATCCATGCTCTATTCTTCCAATAGTCATAGGAAATGACCCTCCCCCATGAGCGAAAGCTACTCTCAGTTTTTTAAATTTTTCGAATACGCCACCAAAGATCATCGAACAAATCGCCAGGCTTGTTTCTGCTGGCATACCTACTAACCATGGGAGCCAATATTTCTCCATTTTATTTTTTCCCATCATATCCCAAGGATGTACAAAGAGACACATATCCAAGTCCTCTAACGCTTCATAGATCGGAAATAATTTTTTATCATCAAGATTCCAGTCATTAATGTGGGAACCTATTTGGACACCAGGAACACCTATTCTTTTTAGTCTTCGTAGCTCTCTGATGGCCAAATCGGGAGCCTGCATTGGAAGAGTTCCAAGCGCTACAAATCGTTTAGGAAATCTTTCAACAACCGATATCAAATGATCATTTAGAAATTTTGAAACATATTCTCCGTCTTTAGGTTTCGTCCAATAAGAAAACATGACCGGTACCGTGGAGAGAACTTGAACATCAACATAGTGATGATCGCATTCTTCAATTCGAGGTTCAGGTTCGTAGCAGTTTAGTTCAATTTTTCTAAAAAATTTTCCTTCGTCATTGACCATATCAGCACCACAACAATCTTTATGCTGATGCAGCTCTATGAAACCGGGATAGCCAAACTGGTCTTTAAACTTTGGAATTACAGGGGGAAGAATATGTGTGTGAATATCAATTGTTAACATAGCTATTCCCAAACTTTCCCGTTTCTATGTCCACAAGAGCATAGGCCATGCTTAGAACTATGATAACGATCAAAAACTTCCCCAAATTGGGTTTCAATATTTTCTAAAACAAAATATTCTTCATAAAGTTTAGTGCCACATTTTGAACAATACCATTGGAGACCATCTGTATCATCTTTGGTTCTTGTTTTTTCTATGACAAGTCCAATGGACCCCTCTGCTCTCTGAGGAGAATGGGGAACTCCTCCGGGAAGTAGAAAGATTTCCCCTTCCTTAATATGTATTTCTTCAAATTCTTTTTCAGAGTTAACAGTTCTTAGAAAGATATCTCCTTCTAGCTGATAAAAGAACTCATCCGTCTGATTTACATGAAAATCAGTTCTTTGATTAGGCCCTCCAACAACCATCACAACAAAGTTACTATCTTTAAAAACAACTTTATTACCAACAGGTGGCTTAAGTAGGTGTCGATTTTCTTCGATCCATGACTTAAAACTAAAAGGGTTTTGAAGCCTTGAATAATCTGCCATAATTTCCATATCTATCCTATAAGAGGCTAGCAATACATTTCAATTCTATCGCTATGGGTGTTGGTAAACAATTTATTTCAAGAGTTGTTCTGCAAGGAGGGTTTTCTCCAAAGTATTTTTTCCACAGTTTATTGTAAATTGGAAAGTCATCCTTCATATTAGTCAGGAAAACCGTTACATCAACTAGATTTTCCCATTTGGCACCAGAGTCTTCTAATATGGTCCTCACATTTTTGAAAACTGAGTGGCATTGTTCTGCAATATCATAAGCAAAGATTTCTCCGGATTCATTTAATGTTACTCCTGGAATGATACTAGTTCCTCTCTCTCTTGGACCTACTCCAGAGAGAAACAACAAATCTCCTACTTTCCTTGCGTGCGGATAAGCTCCTACTGGCTCAGGTGCTTTTTGTGATTCTATTGCATCGTTCATAATTTCCCTACCCAAAACATATATTTTTGATATTGCTAAAAAACTTTAATATATACAGTCCCCCTTCTCTGCCTCTTCCAGATTCCTTCATTCCTCCAAAAGGAGTTCTTAAATCTCTTAGTAGCCAAGTGTTAATCCATACAATTCCGGATTTCACCTGAGAGGCAACCCGCTTTGCTTTCACTTTATCTTCTGTCCAAATCGTAGCGGATAATCCATATTCAGTTGAATTGGCATAAGAAATCACTTGTTCTTCTAAGTCGAAGGGCATGATGGTTGCGACAGGGCCAAAAATTTCTGTTTGATTAGTTTCGCAATTAAAAGGAAGGCCTTCAATCAGTGTTGGTGAAATATAGAAACCATTGGAGAATTCGCCCTCCATCTTAACTGCCGCTCCACCAGTCAGGAACCTGCCACCTTCTTTCTTTGCGACATCTAAACAAGATAGAATTTTTTCATAATGATCTTTTGATACTACAGCTCCTTGATGAACAGATTCATCTTCGGGGTTTCCTTGTCTCAACTTCAATATTTTATCTATAAAGCGAATTTTGAATTCTTCATAGATTGGCCTTTCTACAAAAATTCGTGAACCGCATAAACAGATTTGTCCTTGATTTGCAAATGATGATCTCATCGTTGTTGATAATGCTTTTTCGAAGTCACAATCTGCAAAGATTATATTGGGGTTTTTTCCACCCATCTCTAGATGAACTCTTTTCATTGTTTCAGCACAATTACGTGCAATGATTTTTCCTGTTGCCGTAGATCCTGTGAATGATACTGCTTGAACTGCGGGATGCCTTGTTAGGACATCCCCAACTTCTCCCCCAAGACCGTGAACTATATTTAGTACGCCTTCTGGCAGACCTGCTTGAATGCAGATTTTACTGAATAGAAACGCTGTCATTGGAGTAACTTCACTTGGCTTTGCTACAACTGTACATCCACTTATTAGTGCAGGTGCAATTTTCCAAGTGAGCAAATAAAGTGGTAAATTCCATGGAGAAATACATGTTACAACACCAAGAGGTTCATATGAAACTGTATTATCTCCAGCTCCCTGATTATCGAATTCTTGCGAATTAAAATTATGAATTTCATTGGCAAAAAACTCTATATTTTCTTTTGATCTCGGGATATCTACCATCCGTGAGGTTTTTAATGGTTTACCATTATCTCTTGTTTCAGCTAATGCAAGTGCTTCAAAGTTTTCTTCAATAAGCTCAGCAATTTTAAGTAAGTATTCTGCTCGTTCAGTTTTTGAAAGGCCACTCCATTGCGTGAAGGCCCTACTCGCAGCTTCAATTGCTAGCTCTGCATCTTTTGCGTTAGATTTAGGAACTAAAGAGTAAACTTCTCCGTTAGCAGGGTTAGTATTATCTAGGTACTCGTTTGATTGTGGTTCAATCAATTCACCTTCAATATAGTTTAAGATCTTTTCCACTTACTGTTTCTCCAATGGGGTTAAGATGGCCCTCACTGGAGAAGCATCAGCATTTTTAATTTTTAAAGGGAGCGCAATCAAATTATATCTTCCATCTGGAACATCTTTCAAAACAACACCTTCAAGAATTGCCATATCAGAAGCATAAATTGCTTTATGAGAAGAGAGTTCTTGATCTGTTGCAGGATCAACAGATGGAGTATCCAAACCCACAAGAATGACATCTTGTTCATTCAACATTTTAATAAGCTCAGGGCTTAAACTAGTAAAATCATTATTCCATTTATTTGGATCTGGAAAAGAATTAGTTTTAAATAAAACTCTTGGACATTTAATTTCTATCCCAAGTTTCAAAAGATCCTCGGGAAGAATTCTCTCTCCTCCCCTTGTATCCACAGTAATAATTTGGCAGGGGCCCATATAATAATGAAGTTTTCTTTTTTCTATAGAGTCCCCTGAAATATGGTAATGACTTGGAGCATCTGTGTGTGCTCCTATGTGGACTGTAGTGGTTATATCCGAAAGAGATAAATTATCGGAAGCTTCAAAGCTCATATTAATTTTACGTGAAAACTGTGTATCTCCTGGAAATATTGCAGTGAGAGCACTTATCTCTGGTGAGATATCGAAATATTCTAAAGAATCTTGATTTTTTTGAATTTGAGTCACATTCTCTCCTTGAAAGAGGCCTACAAACTCAATATGATTTGCCTTCAACTTAACCCTAAAAAGCAGATAAAGAAAAGGGATACCGCTATGGAAGATCATCAAATAAAAGAAATTGCCAGCACTTTACACGGCGCAAGAAAAGCTGGACAGTCTTTGAAGCAATTCTCAGCCCATTTAAAAAACTTCAAACGTGAAGATGCTTACTCAATTCAAGAAGAAGGTATGCGATTAAGAGAGCTAGATGGCGAAAAAATCATTGGTCTAAAAATGGGATTAACTAGTGAAGGAAAACGTAAACAAATGAACCTAGACTCTCCTCTCTATGGTGTGCTCACAGATACCATGCAAATTCAAAATGAAGGAACTTATACTTTAAAAGGAAGTATTCATCCAAAAATAGAGCCTGAAATTGCTTTTTATATTAATAAAGAATTAAGAGGTACAGTGACAAGAGAAGAAGTACTTTCTTCCTGTGAGGCCATCTGCCCGGCCCTTGAAATATTAGATTCTCGCTATGATGGATTTAAGTATTTCTCTATGGAAGATGTTATTTCTGATAATTCTTCTTCTTCATATTATATACTCGGTCCGAAAACTTCAGACTTTTCAAAAATTAACCTGAAAAATTTATCTATGAAAATGAAAATCAATGGTGTGATTGCAGAGGAAGGAAACTCCAAGGCCATCTCAGACGACCCGGTAATCTCCATTATTCAATTAGCTGAGCTCTTAAATCAAAGGGGTCAATCTATTCCTGCGGGCACATTTGTATTGGCCGGTGCCGCTACCGCTGCAGTCGCACTGGAAGAAGGAATGGAAGTAAGTCTTGAAGTTGAGCAATTACAAGATATGAAAGTAAGTATTTCAAAATAAGGATTAAAGCATGACATTTAAAAGTTCAGATAATCATTTAGACTCAGCAAAAGCATTAGACCAAGACGATGCACTCAATAGCTTTAGAAACAAATTTAATTTCCCTAAAGCTCCAGAAGGTGCTGATTCACTTTATTTTTGCGGACATTCATTAGGATTGATGCCAAAAGATGCCAGGACTGCAATTAATACAGAATTAGACTCATGGTCAACTTATGGTGTAGAGGGACATTTTGATGGCCCTTATCCTTGGCTTCCCTACCACGAAAACATTACAAAATCTTTCGCGCATATTGTTGGAGCAAAAGAAACAGAGGTCGTTGCCATGAATACATTAACTGTGAATCTACATTTAATGATGGTTTCATTTTATAGGCCCACTAAAGCTAGATATAAAATTCTTATTGAAAATAATACATTTCCATCTGATCAATATGCTGTTGATTCTCAGACTCGATTTCATGGTTTTGACTATGAAGACGCCATTGTAGAATTAAAACCTCGAGAAGGAAGAAAGACTGTAGATCAAGAAGACATCTTAGACCAAATTGCAGAACTTGGAGATTCTCTCGCCTTAGTTATGTTAGGAAATTGTAATTACCTTTCTGGTCAATGCTTTGATATTTCTTCTGTGGCGATCAAAGCACATGAAGTTGGTGCTCTGTGCGGATTTAACTTAGCACATGGTGCAGGAAATTTATTACTTAATTTACATGAAGATAATGTTGATTTTGCTGTTTGGTGTTCATATAAATATCTAAACTCAGGACCTGGTGGATTAGCAGGTGCATTCGTTCACGAAAAACACTTAGCACAGTCTGACATCCCTCGATTTGAAGGTTGGTGGGGAAATAATAAAACAACTCGTTTTGAAATGAGAAGAAGATTCGATCCCATCCCCACTGCAGAAGCCTGGCAATTATCTAATCCGCCTATTTTTCAACTAGCTTCATTAAAAGCAAGTATGAATATTTTTGATGAAGCAACGATGCCAAGAATTAGAGCAAAAGGTGACAAACTCACATCTTACCTCGAATGGTTATTAAAAGAAAATTGTGCAGACCTTCTTGATGTGACAACCCCCAAATACTGTCCAGACAAACAAACGCGCGGTTCTATGCTCTGTCTTAAAATGAAAGGAGATCCTAAACCACTAGTTGAAACTTTTGGAAAAAAAGGGGTGCTTTTAGATTTCAGAGAACCTGATATTTTGAGAATTTGTCCAGCACCTCTTTATAATTCGTTTGAAGATTGTTTTAAGTTAATACAAATAATCAAGGACTCAGTTTAATGGAATGTTCAAAAAAAGTCCTTATCTCTGGAGCTGGTCTTGTTGGTTCATTATTGGCCATAGCAATGAAGCAGCGTGGACATGATGTTGAGTTGTATGAATTACGTTCAGATATTAGAAAAGATCAAAGCTTAATAGGAAAATCTATCAATTTAATTATTACTGCGAAAGGAATTAATCCCATTATTAATCTTGGACTTTGGAAGACAGTGAAGAGCATTGTGACTCCTGTTACAGGAAGAATGATACATTCTAAGGATGCAAATCTAACTTATCAACCCTATGGTAAAGATGAAACGGAATGCAATTATTCTGTCAGTCGTGCTGAGCTGAATAAATTGCTTATGACTGAGGCTGAAAAATCAGGTGTCATTATTCATTTTGAAACGGGCTTAAAAGGCCTTGATCTTGAAAGTAAGAATGCATACTTTTTAAATGGAACAGATAAAAAGTATGATCTATTCCTCGGGACAGATGGAGCTGGCTCGCCAACTAGAGAGGCCATACTTTCGGAGCTTGGACCTTTGGCAAGTTTTAATATTGAGCCCCTCGGTTCTCACTATAAGGAGTTGTCAATGCCTTCTGATAATTCGGGAAATTATCAGATGGAAAAGACGGCCCTTCATATCTGGCCACGTGGAAACCATATGTTGATGGCACTCCCAAATCAAGATGGTTCATTTACTATGACTCTTTATATGCCCGAGAAGTGGTATGAAGATTTCAATTCGCCGGAAAAAGTGTCCCAGTATTTTCTAGATAATTATGCAGACTCCATACCTCTCATGCCGAACTACTTGGAAGAATATTATAAAAATCCTCAAGGGTTTTTAGGTTGTATAAGAATGTCTCCATGGGTTTATAAAGATCAGGTTGTTCTTCTTGGGGATGCTGCCCATGCAATCGTTCCATTTTTCGGTCAAGGTATGAATTGTGGATTTTCTGATGTTCAATATCTTCTCGATCAATTAGATCTCAATAGTGATGACCTTCATTCTTCATTAAATAATTACAATAAACATCAAAAACTAAATGGCGATGCCATTGCCGATTTGAGCATAGAAAATTTCACAGAGATGTGTGAAAAAGTGGGAGATACAGAATTTTTATTTAAAAAGAGAGTTGAACATATCATCGAAAAGACCTATCCCGACATTTATCGATCGAGGTATGGAATGGTAACCTACACATTAATCCCTTATCATATGGCAAAAGAAGCTGGTGAGATTCAATCTGAAATTCTAGAAGAACTATGCAAAGATCTTAAGAACGCAGAAGATGTAGACTTAGCAAAAGCTAAAGAATTAATTGAGGGTAAGTTTTCTCCGTGGCTTCAAGAAAACAAACTGAGTATAGAAAGATTTAGAGGATAATTATTTTGGATATTGTAAAAAGATGGGACAAAGTTCCTTCCCTGTTAGAATTAAAAGAACTTCACCCTATGGCCAAGGCCATCTTATTTGATATGGACGGAACACTCCTTAACACAGAGCCTATCCATGCCTCTTCATTAAGAACGGCCCTCGTTAATTTAACAGGAAGAGAGAACCTTCCTAGCAACGAAGACTTAGATGAGATGTTTCGTGGACAGCATGACCCAATGGTATTTGCGAAATGCATCAATGAAAAAATTTTAACTAATGAGACCACTATGACTGCATTTTTAAAGGCCAAGGCAAAAGTCATTATAGCAGATAGTAGAAAACATTTAGATTCGATTTACATTCCAGAAATAGAGAAACTACTCCAAGAAATTATAACAGCTGAACTTGGCCTAGGTCTGGTTACAAATAGTGAGTCAGATATCACTTTAGACGTGCTACAACGTCTAGAAATTATTCATCATTTCAACCCCCTTATTTGTAGAGGGGATTGTCAATTTCCCAAGCCCGATCGTCAGCCTTATGAAAAAGCTTGTGAGATTCTTGAGCTGAAGCCAAGTGAAGTCATTGTTTTTGAAGATTCTGACTCAGGACTGCGTTCGGCCTTGAGTGCAGAGACCCTAGTCCATCAAGTCAATTGGTTCTAAAGTTCATGATCTTTTTAAGGACGATAGATGGCCGAATTTTTTTCGTTTTCACGGACTTCAACCATAGAGACCCACGCTCTACCATTTGTAGTCTTATTGATAATTTCGTTCACTGTTTCATAGACATAAGAACAAGTTCCCTCCATTCCAATATTTGGCATAACCCTTAATTGAATAATTCCATCTTTTTCCATCTGAACAAAGTTTTCCATATATGGATCATCACCATTGGATAAGAAAGTATGGTCAAACATATAGTCGAGCCATTTTTTAACTTCTTTAAGTCCGCCAAAATCAACTACCCATCCCTCTTTAGTTAATTCACTACAGGAAAATTCAAAATTAAATGAGCGAGAATATCCATGGATAAATCGGCAATGGGATTCACTTGCTGACCATTGTCTATGAGTACAAGGAAATCCTGTAAAGTTCTTTATTGATCTAAATTTTGTAGCATCCATTTTTCCTATACCTTTGTATGTTCGCCGCAATTAGGCATTGAGGGTGCATAAGGGTTATGCACCTTAGCTTGCTTTTTTATATTTTGTACCCATTGTTTTCTCACCATAGGGCACCAGAAACCATGATAATCATCGCCTAATTCATAGGTCTTCATTATATAAATCAAGGCCATAGAAAAAATATGATAAGATTTATTATTATCTTCTCTATTTCTTTTTGAAGTTATTGATTTAAGTCTTGCTTTAGAGAAGGCGAAGAGCTTTTTAAGTTCCGGGTGAGTAACTTTATTAATTATTGTTATTACAGATTTAGTATTTTTTTCAACTTTACTACCATTATACTTAAAAAAAGAAGCATGAAGCTTTTCATTTTCTTCTAAAACAAGCAACACTTCAGATTTTAATTTGGGATCAAACTTCTTCTTTTCAGCTGAAAAAGTATTTATAGAAAATAGAAATATTATTAAAAGCAAATATTTAATCATATTCAGTACCTCTGTCTTAGAATTTGTACCTTAATATTGACCACTTACACAAGTATTCATCTCTTATTTTTTAACTCTAAGCTTCTCAAGTAAGAAGTAACCAAGCGTAGGCCTTTTTCTGTTAATGTTCACGACTCTTCCAAATATTTTTTTCTGTCTCTTAATATATGTTAAATAAAGATGAAGTCCATTCTTCCCTTTTAAAATGAGCAATTGACATGATTCTGGCTCCTGAGAATTATGATTATCAGGATGAACGACTTCAAATTTATCATTGATTTGAATGGCAGTATAAGAGTCACCAAAGGCATGAAATTTTAACTTCACATTATAAGGATCTATTAAAGACTTTGCGTCAATTTTTAATCTATAAGTCATTTTTAAATTTGACTTCAATCCTCTTCGGAGCCACCCTGACTTATTTCCAAGATAGAATTTTATAAGTTCTTTATTGGCCGGTTTCGTTTTTCCTTTGTAGATTTTATTTGAAGCCAAAATATTGAAGTTATTCTGAATGGGGATTAAGCTTCTGATCCTGCGACCAAGCTTATCAAAAAAATAACGAAACTCTCTCCTTTTTTTGTTTAGTATAATCCTCTGTTCTTCTTTCTGATTTGGCTCTTGATCATAACCATAAATAACATTCTCTAAATCGGGTGCAGGTTCATCAATTCGCTCTCTTTCTTGTAACTCTTTAGGTGTCGCGATGAAAGGTTTTGCTTTTTCTTGATTTTCAGTTTTTTCGACTCTTTTATCTTTAACCCAATCTTTATTTTTTTGAGATAAATGTAGTCCAAGGTCTGCTAAGAAAATTAACATCACCTTTGACAATATATCATCAGCTTTTTTGTATTTTTCTTTTTCGCCTAATAATGAATGATATTCATTCATTTGTTTTTCAGTAAAAAGCTCTAACTTCTTTTTTGCAAGATCATACTTTAAAGCATTTTCCTGAAAAGATAGATTTCTCTCTTGTAAACTTAAAGTCGCTTCTTTTTCAAAATCACTTGGCTGCCCCAGGAAATAACCTATAAACAGGCCGATCAAGGGTAATAATATAAGAAGAAAATTTTTCATAGTATTATTTTAGAGAATCAATACCCTAAGGTCTATCCCCATTTTGTTATTTTCATGTTAGTTTCTTCTTATATGAAAATATTAGCAATTGAACCCTATTATAAAGGCTCACACAAGGCCTGGATTGATCAATATATTGATCATTCACAACATGAAATAAAACTTCTCACTCTTCCAGGAAAATATTGGAAGTGGAGGATGCATGGTTCCTCTCTCGAGCTTTCTAAACTTTTCCTTGATCTAAAAAGTTTCACACCAGACCTCATTCTTTTTACTGACATGATGGATGTTAATTTATTTCTGTCATTAACGAGATCAAAATCTTCTAAGATTAAAACGGCCCTTTACTTTCATGAAAATCAATTTGTTTATCCGAAATCAGACTTTGATCAAGATCAAGAACAAAACAGAGATGATCATTATGGATTTATTAATTATACAAGTGGACTTTGCGTAGATAAGTTATTTTTTAATTCTGAGTATAATAAAAAAACTTATCTCACAGGATGTAAAAGACTTCTATCAATGATGCCTGACTTTAATTCTTTGAAGACTATATATGACCTTGAAAAGAAATCAGAAGTCTTAAGACTAGGACTAAATCTTAAAAATATCACTGGTAATCAAGATGATTCGAATGTTAAAACAATCCTTTGGAATCACCGTTGGGAATACGACAAAAATCCAAATGTCTTTTTTGAAGCATTATCAAAACTAAAAATAGAAAATATTCCATTTAAACTTAATCTTATTGGTCCTCGTAATAATAAAGCTCCAAAAATCTTTAAAGACTCGTTAGAGAAATATAAAGACGAAATTATACATCACCATAAGATTGCACAACCCCATGAGTATTTAGAAATATTAGGAAAGAGCCACATTATCCCAGTGACTTCGATTCAAGATTTTTTTGGGATTTCGGCAACTGAAGCCATTTGTGCTGGAGTCTTTCCCCTTCTTCCCAATAGACTTGCCTTTCCTGAATTAATACCAACTCAATACCATTTAGAATGTCTTTATGATAGCGACGAAGAGCTATACTCAATGCTCAAAAATTTATTACTTGGTAATAGTAAAACTTGGGCCATTCAAAAAGTCAGAAGTCATTGTATGCAATATGATTGGAGTTCAATGGTATCGCATTATGATGAAAAGCTTTTTAAAATCTTTTCAATGTGATTAAGATCATTTGGACTGACATCAAGATGAGTTACAAATCGAATAGCTTGCCCTTCGATTCCCACAGCAAGAATATTGTTTTCTTTTAAATGATTCAAAAATTGTTCAGGTTTATATTTTGATTTTAAACCAAATATCAAAATATTAGTTTCTGGTTCAATAACTGATTCAATATAATCACACTCCAATAATAATTCGGCCATTTTCTTTGCTAAGTCATGATCATCTCTTAAGCGCTCAATATTATTTTCTAGGGCATATTGGGCGGCTGCAGCTAAAAATCCAGCCTGCCTCATCCCTCCACCAAATACTTTACGAACTCTTCTTGCTTCATAAATTGTTTTTTGATTTCCCAAGAGAAGAGAGCCCACAGGGGCGCCTAAACCTTTTGAGAGACAAATTGAGATTGTATCAAATAAAGGACCGTATTTTTTTAACTCTGTACGAGTTGCAATTGCAGCATTACAAAGCCTTGCTCCATCAAGATGTAGCTTCAGGTTTCTATCTCGACATAATTTATGGATTCTTTCTAATTCTCCCAAATGATAGCAAGCCCCTCCTCCGCGATTTGCCGAATTTTCTAAACAAACGAGTGAAGTTCGGGCCTTATGAATATCTACAGGATTGATGGCCTGATCTATTTGATAGGCGGATATTCTTCCTGTGTCTCCATTTATCAATTTAACAGAGGCCCGAGCATTAAAACTTATTCCCCCAACTTCATAATTATAAACATGTGATGATTCCTCAGTAATAACTTCTGTCATAGGTGCTGCTTGAAGTTGAATTGCAATTTGATTTGTCATAGTTCCTGATGGACAAAATAATGCTGCCTCTTTTCCAAAAAAGCTTGCTGCCATTTCCTGCAACCTATTCACAGAGGGGTCTGATTCAAAGACATCATCATCAACGTCGGCTGACATCATTGCATCTAACATTCCCTCTGAAGGCCTTGTAACTGTATCTGATCTAAGGTCTATCGCTCTCATTTTACTCTCCGTAGTCAATGCATCGCTCACTTTCTAGTGATTTTTTATGGAGTTATAAAAACAGATAGATAACAATATTGAAAGACATTCTTGACGTTTTACACAAATCTACAAAAGAAATATTAAGGTGAACAGGAAGGGAGACAACCTGGTCCACATGATTTCAAACATATTTCTTTATGTTAAAGTGGAATAAGTCTAACCTCATCTGTTTTTATTCTTAGCTTTAATACTTGTCCTGTCTCTATCGTGACTGAATTTGAAAATTGAGCAAGCAGGAAGCGAGTTTTTGTCTTGAGAACGACATCTTTAAAACCTAATCTTTTGCGAGATTCTATCACTTTCGCCTCAAAGCCATTTTCATCAATTTCCAGCTCATGGGGATAAATTAATAAGTTTGCCCTTGTAGTAGAATCATTAATTGCAAAATGAAATCGACTAACCGAGAGCACTCCCCATTCAGATTTAATCTTAATACACTTTGGAGCAAAAGATATAATTTCACATGCTATTAAATTAGAATTTTGAATAAGCTTTGCGACATGGGCATCCCTAGGAAAGTCGTAGATTTGTTTTGGGCTATCTATCTGGCGAATTTGCCCAACATCGAGAATAGCAACACGGTCAGAGAAATCCATAATATCAACGAAATTATGCGAAACAAAAAGACAGGCTATATTTTCGACTGTGCAAGCTTCTCTTAGTTCTTGTTTAATTTCATTTTTCAAAATGAGATCTAAGCTTGAAAAAGGTTCATCTAAGAGTAATACGGCAGGCTTAGGGGCAAGTGATCTCGCCAATAAAACCCTTTTTTGTTCACCTAAAGAAAGGGTATTTATGGGTTGCTTCTCTTTATAAAAAAGAGAAAAGAAATCAACCATCTCTCTTTTTCTTTGGACTTGCTGTTGATCGCTAAGATGAAGTATTTTTTCACCTATAATTTCTGATGAGGTTTTTGATACATCGACGTCAGATAAAGATGCAACGAGCTCAACTCCACCAATTAAAGATATTTCTCCAGAGTCTGGTTCAATCTCTCCTGCAATAATTTTAAGTAATGTGGACTTTCCTGTCCCCGAAGGACCAAATATGGAAAGAATTTTTCCTTTATCCAAAGAAAAATTTAATTCCTTAAAAGCGGGAATAGCTCTTTTATCAAACGATTTTGATAATTTTATGACATCTAAAACTTGCATTAAATATTATTAACATAGGATCGATAGACTTGCCCTCCAAATCTTTCTAGTTAAACAGATTAATCTTTAACCAAAGCTTCACATCGGCAACACTTGCATAGATAAGGTGCTAAAGGCCAAAATCTATATTATTAATTCATATGCTTAACAGTTTAAATGAGGTCTATTTATGAACTGGAGCAATTTTACACCCGTGAAATAAGTCAAAATGAACCATCAAGACTTGTCATGTAGTCAAAGGTCTTTTATTTTACTTTGATGGATTTTAAACAAACTGCTGGCACTATGGTGCTTATTCTCATTTTTCTTTTTGTACTCACACCCTATTTTACAAGGAGAGAAAGAAAACTTTCAAGGCTAGAAGCACTCTACTATGAAGGTCTAATAAACTACCAAAATGGAAATATTTCAAAAGAAATCTTAGTTCAATTGGCCCAAGATTTATCTACCGTAAGAGGCCTAAACCATGATTCATCGCTGTCAATGGTCGAAAATGACCTTGACGCAATTGCTAAGCGATAAAATAAAAGCAGTGCATAATATCTTTTTATAATTATCTCTTTTCGTGAAATCCACGAAACCTGGCATTGCTATTATAGTGAAATTATTACGAATATAATCCTCTTGGGCATCGCTAAAATCTTCTTAATTAAAATTTTTACGCCCAACAAAAGATGCAGGGCTAAATATATTTTTTCTCTAAAACATTAATAATGTTTGAAAGATTGGGGATTCTCAATAGAATAGATATTCTAAAACAGACCAAACACATCGAATGGAGAATGATTATGTCTAAAGAAAAAGAAATGTTACTTGTAGGATCTAAAACCAAAGAAGCTTTAAAAGATTCTGGATTAAACGTAGCTGGAGATGCATTAGACGAGCTAAACAAAAGAGTTCACAATCTAATCATGGATGCTCAAACAAGATGTACAGCTAACGGTAGAAAAACTGTACGTGGTACTGATTTCTAAGAAATCTTTACCGAGATAAATAAGGTGGTCTATTGACCACCCTGTTTATTCCCCTCCTTAAAACCAAAAATTTATGACCGAAGAATTACCAACCCAAGAAAACCTCACAAAAGAAATTGACACTACCTCCTGGTCCGAACTCGCTGTCCATGAGGAAAGATCCGCCTTGCTTATGGTAGACTCTTCTTTAAACTTAGCTGAAGTGGCCCTTAAGGTAGCTTTAGACGATGTTGAGTCCATTAAGGGTTGGATCTCACACAACTTAATTTCAAGGCCCACTAAAGACCAATTAGCTGACTTCCAGGCAAGCCCTACACATAAGAAATTTTCTTTTCTAATTGTACAACCCTATGTTCTGACCCAAATCAAAAAAGACGCGTAGCGGCTTTAGGTTTTAAGTAAAATTAATCTTTAAGGTTTTGAAAAATTTACATTCTTTTATAAAACTCAAACACTTACAGGTTTGCGTTAATTTTACAAAGTGGTTTGTCAATGAGACATAACATAACTGAGATTCTTACATAGCCTAACACGTAAATGGGGACACAAATGAAACACTTAATTGCTATGATGATATTATTATTAATGCAATCAGCATACGGACAAAATCTTAAGTTTGATTCTGCGCACACCCTTGCTCTCGATGGTTATATTACTGATGGAGTGATTCTTTCTAGAACAAATTACGATTACAACCTAAAACGAGAAATTAAAGAGCAACTTATGTACGTCATAGGCCAGATGAATGGACTCGACGGGGGTTCTCCTGACATGAATCGATTAGAGATTTCAGTTAATAAAAAAGAAAGATTAGAAAGTGGACTTTATAAAGTAACCTATGCAGCTAAATTATTTTTAGCATGGCCAAACGATGTGAACTTTCCAGAAACTTATGAACTGATTCTTCCTCAAGGCGGTGACTACAATTCTTTAAATAGATTCTTTAAAGCGTTTGGTTCAGATGAAAACTCCGGTTCAAAATGTTTAGACGGTCATGCTCACGATGTGACCCAAGAAATCTTCTGGTATTATTACAGGCCGAATCAAAACTACTGCACCGCTCGTCTTAAATCGACCAAGAACAAGTCTCTTGTCAGATTTCAAAATATTCAACTTGCTGTTTCTGACCAGAATACAAAAGGAAAATCTCCTGAATACGGAAAGATTTGGGAAGACGAAAAACTTGTAGCTACATTAATTTTTGGGAAGGGAACTGAAGGGGCCATAACAGAATATGATGCAGGAGTCAGTGCTTACAAGCAAACAATCAATGCATTAATTGGCCAATATGGAAAGCCATTAACTTCTACGGTTCCTTTTGGATATAGATTTAATTACGGATTGAAAAACCCTACTATCAACATGACCTTTAAAACAAAATCAGGTTTACTTGATATTTCTCTTTACCTCATTGAAGGAATTAGATCGGCCACTTCAAATTTTAGGAATTCATATAACGAAAGAACATTAGTTTCTGATTATGTATCTTACTCAGGTCATTCTGGTCTCGGTGCAAATATTAGAGCACTTGCTAACATGGGTGAATTTCAAGCAGGGCAATATAAAGTCTTTCTAATAAATGGTTGTGACACATTTGCTTATGTTGATGATGCTTTAAGAAATGCTCATCAATCAGTTAATCCTGAATATGGAAAAGATAAATTTGTTGATGTGATTACAAATGCCATGCCTTCTTACTTTCATATGAATTATAGATCTAACATGGCAATCATTAATGGAATGGTTGGACGGTCAAAGACTTATAAGCAAATTCTAAGAGGATTTGATAAGAAGCAAAGAGCTGTTGTGACTGGTGAGCAAGATAATAATTGGCCAAAAAGTTTTTACTAAATATTTTTAAAAAATAAATACATAAAGGCTTTGAACGGAGCCTTTATTATTTGAGAAGTTCTAAACCTCCATCAGCTAGGAATTCATTTTTACAGATTACATAACCCTTATAATGATCCCCATATTTCTTTTTCTCTTCTTCTGAAAGCTCACGTTTAATCTTAGCCGGATTTCCAATAATAAAGGATCCTTCAGGATAAATCTTACCTGGGGGCACCACAGAGCCTGCTGCAACTATAGAGTTTTTTCCAATCACAGCACCATCTAAGATAATGGCACCCATTCCAATCAGACAAGAATCTTCAACAGTACAGGCATGTAATGTTACTTGATGACCTATAGTGACATTTTTTCCAATAATTAAAGGAATATTTTCCACAACATGAAGCATAGAGAGGTCTTGTATATTCGTATTTTCACCGATGACAATTTTGTGAATATCACCCCGGAGGACACAATTAAACCAGACATTAACATTATCACCTAACTGAACATCCCCAATGATATCTGCAGAATCAGCGATAAAACAATCTTGTCCTACTTTAGGTGTGAGATTGTTAAATTTATAAAGAGACAATTACTTATTCCAAGTTTTTGGAAGTTTTGAAACATAAGAAGCGAGATCGTTAAAGTCTTCGCTAGATAATTTACTGATATAGGGATTCATTTTTTTGTTCACACGAATACCAGCTTTCATATTATTTAATTGATTCGTGAGATACCAATCATGCTGTCCACCGATGGCAGGAGCGTTTTGAGATTTTTTACCCTCTCCTCTTTTCCCGTGACAAACAACACATTTCTTATAGAGGGCATGTCCTCTTTCCAGCTCTGGAGTTGATAAGACCACAAGAGGAGCTTCAACTTTTACTTCTTTTTCTTTATGCACGGGGTGTAGAACCTCTTGTCTAGCAAGGGCCAGATCTTCGGATTCTTTGACACGTATCTTATATCTTGTTTCTGCTTGCTTTAGATTAAATTTTTTATTTGTTACGGGAATATCTTTGTAAGATTTCAACGAATTGATGATTCCAATTCCAACTAACAGTAAAATAAAAAATATAAGACGGCTCATTAGGACTCCGCGTAGAGTTAAATCATTTTAGTAACTTGCAGATTATAAGTGAAAGAAAAGAACTTGGCAACGAACTTTACTACACCATTAAATCACAGAACTATAATCATCAAGGAGCTCTTGAACAGTTTTTACTTCTCTTACAAAATCTAAATGTTCTTTCTTTAAGAAACCATTTTCACAAATAGACCTAAAATGGGCCATAAGATGGTCGTAGAAACCGTCTTGATTTAAAACATAAATTGGCTTGGTGTGAAATTTCAATTGGGCCCATGTCACAATTTCACAAAGCTCATCTAAAGTTCCCATTCCCCCAGGCAACGCGACAAAACCATTTGAAAGTTGGTACATTTTTTCTTTTCGAGTATGCATTGAGTCAACAATATGTAGATGAGTCAAGTTTTTATGAGACACTTCAAGGTCTACTATTGCTTGAGGGATAACTCCAATGACTTCTCCAGCCGACCTTAAAACCCCATCAGCGACAGCGCCCATTACTCCAATCGAAGCTCCTCCATACACGAGACCAATATTTTTATTACTCATTTCTTGGCCAAGATTCAGTGCGACTTCGGTGAATTTATCTTTTTTACCACTGGCCGAGCCACAAAATACACAAAGATAATTCACAACAAGTTCCTTATTTTTTTAAATAGTACAAATATTCTCTATTTCCAGAGCGTCCCACTATAGGAGATTCTATCACCCTCTTTTCTTTAACATCACAAGAAGAAAAGAAAGCATCAAATTCAATCAGCAAATCATCTCTCAATTGTTGAGTTTTAACCACTCCATTTTTACCTAGGCCTTTCTTCCCCACCTCAAATTGAGGCTTCATAAGAACGATTGCCTCTCCTTCAACTTTTAGTAGGTTCCAAATCTCTTTGAAGGTTAGTTTCAAAGAGATAAAAGAAAGGTCCACAACACAAAGATCGACTTTCTTTCCAAGGTCAATACCATTTCGGATATTTACTCCTTCAAAATTATGAACTCTTTTATCTGTTAAAAGCTTTTCCGCCAATTGTCCATGGCCGACATCGATACAAAAGACTTCCTTGGCACCAGATCTTAATACGTAATCTGTAAATCCCCCAGTACTGGCACCGACATCCGCAACAATTTTTCCCTGACATGTGATTTCAAATTCTTTAATGGCCGCTTCAATTTTCAAGGCCCCACGTCCTACATATTCTGCACCTGCTTCTAATGTACATTCATTGCTATCAATTAACTGAGAAGGTTTTTTTACTAGTTGACCATGGGAAGTGACAAGACCTTGCTTGATACAATCAACTGCCTTTGCCCGTGATTTACAAAGGCCTAACTCAACAAGAACTTTATCCGCTCTTTCCATTGATTAATTTGGTGCGGGAACGATGACGATTTCGATCTCTTGCCCGATCCTGCCCTTATAGATAAATTTTTTCGATTTCCATAGAGAGATTTGAGCATCTTTCCCCATAAATTCTTGAATCTTTTCCCCATTTGGATCGTGAAGAATAGCTTTAAGCTGGATCATATCAGTTGGACCAATTCCTGATTGCTCTTCAATATAATTTGCAAATAATTTCAACTCAAAGCCGTTTTTCATAATGACTGTGACTTCTTCATCGCCAAGAAATTCTTCAATACTATGAAGTTCAGATTTTAAAACAAGGTTCTTATCAATTCCAAGCTTATGAGTCAGACTCACTTTAAGTTTTAACATCCCATGGGAAATATCCGGTACCATTATACCTAAAGACAAAATTGTTATTAAAAGGATATTATTAATTCGGTTCAAGTTTGTTTTCCCAATTGAAAGAAGTACTTAATTACTTTAAGCTTATTTTTATGAATTTGAAATTTAAAAATTACTGGGTCATTTTTGGACTTATTCAAGTAATTCTAGCGTTCTGCCTCTGTTTGTGTCCTATAGCGAATACTCCTGTCCGCATCCCACACTTAGATAAACTATTCCATTTTTTTGCTTATTTGCTTTTGACCTTTTATCAAATACAAATTCATGGAGTTAGAAAATCAAAATTGATATTTATGTTTTTTTGCATTCAAGGTATTTTAATTGAGATTCTTCAACTTTTTACAGGTTATAGATCTTTTGAATGGTGGGACATGGCGGCGAATGCATCGGGCTCTCTTTACGCAATATATTTTTGTTATGGCCTTAATCCGAATATTCTAAATAGGATCGAGAAACTTACCCTGAAAAACTAATTTGACTTCACCGGAATATTCTCTCTTGTTTTTTTCATTGTCGAGAATCACATAAAGTTCTCCACCCATAGAATGAATAAGAAGTTGCTTTTGATTTCCATATTGCTTTTGATAGGCTAAGGCCACAGCAATCGTACCAGTCCCACATGCCAAAGTTTCGGCCTCAACACCACGCTCATAAGTTCGCATTTTTAATTCCGATGGTCCTAATACCTGAAAGACATTGATATTAACCCCTTCTTTGAAGCGAGTATCGTATCTCATCTTCGGTGCGCTTCCCATTAAATCAAATTGATCCACATTTTCAACTTCAAAAACACAATGGGGTACACCGGTATTGGCGTAGTAATAAGATTTTGCTTCTGGAAAAAGATCTTTTATTTCAACAGCTCCTTCATCATAAAGTTCAGTCATATCTAAAAATATTTTTCCAGAAGTTCCAACTCTAGAGTGATAAATTCCATTTTTAGTTTCGAAAATATATTCATCTGTTTGTTGCATCTGAATCACATTATGAACAAAATGAGTAATAGCACGAGCACCATTTCCACACATAGAAACTTCATTGCCATCTGCGTTTAAATAAATCATTTTGAAGTCGGCCTTCATAGATTTTTTAAGAAAGAGAACTCCATCTGCACCAACTCCCCTCTTACGATCGCAGATAAATTCAAAATGGGCCGAGGGAGCGCTACAGAATAAGCTCAGGCGGTCATCAAAAATGACAAAGTCGTTTCCATTTGCTTGATACTTCCAAAAGTTCACATGACTCCTTTTTTTGCGCAGCGACAAGCCAACTCATTATTGCCAATAATACACGATAAGCGTATAACATGACCCTACCCATTTACAAATTTTGTATTTGGTCTAATCGACGGGACAATAGCTCAGTTGGTTAGAGCCCCCGGCTCATAACCGGGTGGTCGAAGGTTCAAATCCTTCTTGTCCCACCACGATTTTTAAAAAGCCTCTGTTTAACCACAGGGGCTTTTTTATTTCTACCCAGTCCCATTAAATCACTTTACCATTATTAAAACTTGAACTTCTAAGGTATTCAATATGAATAAGTTGCTTTTGATAATAACCATTCTTAGTTTATCATTAAATTTATACCAGTTTTTAACACCCTCTAATGAAATCATTCTACAAAAGAATAACCATAAAACTTCCTTATTGACTCGGAAAACACACGAGAAGAAATCAATCCTGAAAACGAATAATATTAAAGAGGACGAATCAACTACTATTGCTGGCAATGATAGTTCTCAACAAAAAGGAACTGAAGATCATGGTGATAAAAAGGCTGATGAAAGTGATAATTATGATCAAGTGAGTGAAAATACTAAAAATGATATCGAAACTTTTATAATAAGAGATCTCAGCTTTAACATGAGTGAAACAAGTGAAGTTTTTAATATCATAAATAAATCGGATAAAGAGTTTAATGATCATATAGTGGTAAAGAGAAAGAAGCTTGAAGGCCTGTATAATGAGTCCTATGGTTACACCTATGATCCAGAAGATTATATACTAATGGGGAAGAAGAAGCTTGAAGCTAGAGCCTTAATAAAGCAACTCATTGGAGCGGATAAATATAAAAAACTGATGATATATATAAGAGATTATAATCATGGCAAACATGCCGAATCATTCGTCCCAATAGAAATATAAAACATAACCTATCTTTTTCCTCACTGCGAATTAGCCTACTTCTAAGTAGCTAAAAACTCATGCAACAAATTCAAATATTCTAGACGAATACCACTGAGGAAAAAAAGTTCGCATAAGCATTGCGATGGACCACCAGTTACTTTTTAGGCGAACTATTGCCCACTAAGTTATGAAAAAAGCCTATTCTTCGGAGTAGGCTTTTTTATTTCAATCAATGTAACTTAATATAGTTAGGATTACCTAGAGCTTGCTTAAGTACTTGTCTATGTTTCAGATAATGACCCGATCCATATATAACAAATGTACTGTCATCATCTTTAATTAATGGCATCTTGAATAGTTTTTAAAATACTTCTCTCTCGCGCTTCATCTACAACAACTGAAAGTTTTTGAATATAGTGACCGTTGTAAGTCTTCAGCACATGTGGGACAGCAATTGATATTACTATCGCAATAATGAGGATTTTTACAAACTTGAAGAGCTTTTTAGTTCTTGAAAAAGAGCTAGTCAGCAGTGTCAATAATCTTGAAAAGGATACTGCTGAAGTGTTTCAGGTCGTGTTCGAAAAACTTGATAATCTAAATGAACAACTCCCTTCATAACGAACAGGTAGGACTAAGGTTTGGCTGAAAAATAAAAGTTAAATACGGCAGTTCGATAACCGCCCGCGTCGGGGCACCATTTTAAAAAGCCCAGTTTACCCACTGGGCTTTTTTTATTTTCTTTTTTAATCTTGTTACATTCGTCAATGCAGTATCCACAAATATATAATTTCCGAGGTCCTGCAATAATATACTCAACTTCCTTTTGTGGTTTTGCACAGAATGAACAATGAATGTCGGAATTTATGTATTTGAAAATAGCATTTAGATTTTTATAGCTTAAATCACGTTCACCAATTAAAAATCCATTGAGTGTCGTTGCTGATATATCGAGGTCTCTTGCAAACGCATTTTTAGAATATGAAGAGTTAAATTTTTTCCTGCTTTCTAATTCTCTTTCAAGAAAGGTTTTTAGTTCGTTAAGGTCAGTTCTCATTATTTCTCCATGTTTAAAGTATACTAAGATTTTCGTCATATTAGGAGAATTATCAATAGAGTTAGGTCTTCATTGACCCTAAGTCGGTTTAGTTTCTAAGATTAAGTCGATATACAAGATAATATATTCATACTTCAAAAATGAAATATCTCAAGGTTTAATCAAATAACTAAAGAGCTTTATATTAACTTCATGCTATTTCTAAAAAGTTACTCCTTGGAGGATGCAATGAATTTTGAAATCGAACAAATTAAAGAAATGATTTTCGTGATACGTGGGCAGAAAGTAATGCTGGATAGTGATTTGGCAAAACTGTACGGTGTGGAAACAAAGAGGCTAAATGAGCAGGTTAGAAGAAATTTAGACCGATTTCCACAGGATTTTATGTTTCAACTTACTCCAGAGGAGCATGTATCTTTGAAGTCGCAAATTGCGACTTCAAACAAGGGACGAGGTGGAAAACAAAAGCAACCCCTTGTTTTTACAGAAAATGGAGTTGCAATGCTGTCAGGCATTTTAAGCAGCAAACAAGCAATCAATGTGAATATTGCGATAATGAGAATTTTTACAAAACTAAGAAGTTTTTTGCTTCTTGAAAAGGAGCTAGTCTCTCGGATGGATAGATTGGAGTCTGATAGTGCAGAGGTATTTAAAGTTGTATTTGAGAAGCTAGACTCTCTAGATGAACAGCTTCCGACTCATAAAAAAGATAGAGCTAAGATTGGTCTGAATAATAAAAATTAAGCAAAGCAGTTCGATAACCGCCCGCGTCGGGGCACCATTTTTCAGAAAATGAGCAAAGAGTTCGCTTAACTTGTCTATATTAAGCAGACTTTGTAAAATAATCCATGCTCAAGACATTGTTTACCATCATTGGACTATTCTTTTTAATAATAGTTCCAACATATAGCATTTCAAATATTGAACCATCTGTTCAATGTACAATTATAAAAGTATATGAAACAGTTCAAATATTAGGCTTTACAAAATTTCCTGAATTATACCAAAGCATTAATAATGATCCTACGAAATCTACACTTATTATTGCTGAGAAAAAGTTCACGAATTTAATCC
>JABGXW010000145.1 GCA_018675575.1 Bacteriovoracaceae bacterium
AAAATTAGAAAACTCAAAAAGACACAGAGAGAGGGAAAGCTATCTAAGAAAAGACTTAAGAAAGATATTGCATGGCTGAAACTCGTGTCCAAGAAAAAAATAAGAAAGCTAAAATCTGTTAATACATCAGTTTCTAAACAGCTAAAAAGTGCATCGACATCACTTGCCTCCGCTGCAAAAGTAATTAATAAACAAGATAAAGAAAAAAATAAGCTCGATAGAGAACTTTCTATAGCAGCAAAAAAACTAAAGAAAACTCAAATATCTTATCAGAGAGAAGTAATAAATCTTAAGGATAGTAATGAGGCAAAGCTTAGAGCTGAAAGAATCGCATTTGAGAAGAAAATTGAAAAGCAGAAACTCACTGCGACTGAAAAGGCTAAAAAGCTTAAACGATTTAAAGCAAGAATGGCAGTAAAGCAATCGAATCTTAAAGATCAAATTCAGGAAATGGAAGATAAATCAGAACAGACTGAGAAAGAATTCTTAGCTCAACAAAGAGAAGCAGCGAAGAGAATTGCTTCTGTGAAATCTAAACTATCTACTGCAAAACAATCTATTAAACAATCTGAGAAGGAAAGAAGAGAGGTTCAGCAACAATTAACCAATACCAATATGAAATTAGTAAAAGCTCAAAAAAGTTATCAAAGAAAAGTGGCTAAACTAAAGTCAAAACATGCTTCTAAGGCCAGAGTTGAGAGAAAAGCATTTGATAGAAAGATGAAAAAATTAAAACTTTCATCTTTTGAGCGTGCTAAACGGATGAAGGCATTTAAAGCTCAAATGAGATCTAAAGAGGCTGGATTAAACAAACAGTTAAAATCTTTAGAGAAAAGAAACAGTAGGTCCCAGGCAGCTTTAAAGTCAGCCAAGGGTCAAGCAGACAAAAGACTTGCAAGTATTTCACGTTTAAAGAGTCAGAAGTCTGAACTGAAAGGAAAGTCAGCCAAACTTTCAAAGTCACTTAAAAGATACCAGGCCAGAGAGGCTGCAAAAAAACAACTCTCTAAACAAATCGTAGACGAGCTCGCTAAGGTTGGAATCAAATCTGGTATAGATGGAAAAACTGGAGAGGTGACTCTCTCATTTGGAAAAGAGTTCTTCTCGAATGGAAAAGCAAACTTAAAGCCTGGAATGAGAAAAGTACTTAAAAACTTCATTCCTAGATATGCAAAGTCTCTTTACAAAAATAAATCAATTGCAGACAGAATTAAAAATGTTGAAATTATTGGACATGCTTCACCAACGTATGGTGGAAAATATGTCAATCCAAATAGTTTAAAACCTCAAGATCAAAAAGCAACAAGATATAATTTAGATCTCAGTATAAATAGAGCGAAGGCAATATTTGATTATATTTTTGATACTAAAAATATGAACTATGAACATCAAAAGAGACTAAGATCTCAAGTGAAAGTGACTGGACGTGGGTTTTTCTCTGGTAAACAAAGAATGCCAGCACAAAAAATGTCACAAAAGAAATTTTGTAAGAAATTTAATTGTAAAAAAGCACAAACAGTTATTATAAAATTTAACCTTAAGGAATAAAGGGTAGCATCATGATGCAAGAATTAGTACAAGGATTAGTCGAGTTATTGGTGAATTTCGCCACAAGTCTACTTCTTCCTTCAATGCTTGTAGTATTTACTCTAGGGGTTCTTTTCAGAGCTCTTATATACTTCACCATTCAAAGAGAAATGTGGTTCGCTAATGAATTCCAACGAAGAGTTGAAAAGTTTATGAATACTCATCATGATGAATCGGAAGTTTCTTTCTTCATTGCAGTAAAGCGTATGTTAGAAAAGACTTTTTATGAAGCTTTCATCGTTAGAGCTGTTATGAAGAGGAGAAGACCTGACTATGTAATGTCTATTGCTGATCGGTTATTCTTAATACAGCAAGGGGCTGCGTTCCTAGTAAGGGATACATTAAAACAAATTAAATTTTTGCGTAAAGATAAGTCACAACCAAAGCTTTTAGAAATATCTAAATCTGTGTTACAGAACAACCCATGCTTTAGTAGAGTCTTTGGTATTATTCCGATTAATGTTTTTAATGATATGTTAAATATTTTGCCAGGGTTATTTATTGTTGGTGGGATTTTTGGAACCTTTCTGGGAATCATGAAAGCACTTCCAGAGTTAAGTGGAATGGACCTCGAAGATATTGAAGGTACAAAGCTGGTAATGGATACATTCCTTTTAAAAATTTCATTTTCAATGAGTACATCAATTATAGGAATAGTTTTATCTGTCTCAATGAATGTAATTAATACTTTCCTTCATCCTGAAAAACTATTTATGGAAATTGTTGAGAAATATGAAAACTCACTAGATGTTTTGTGGAATAGAGCAACTAGTAATGAATGGAGTGAGGATTTAGCAGACTTTGATGAACATCGAGATCCTCTCGAAGCCTTAGCAGAGGACTCGCTAGCTCAGGAGTTATTAAGGGCTGATAAGGAAAGCAAAAGTAAAGACTACAATGAAATAAATATAGAAAGTTATGATATTAAAAATGCTATTGTAGATAATACACGAGAACCCAAAAAATCTCCGACCTCAATGAAAGATATGAAATCAAAAATGGAACAGTCTCAACAACAAAATAATAAACGAGCGGAAAGGAAACAAGTTGAGCGAAAAACTGAAGAAGCTATGATTGAAATCAAGCATTCTGCACAAGAGTTTGAATCGTCGAAGCAAGTTGATGAACTTGAAGATAATATTGAAACCGTTTCTCGAACAGAGGAGGGATTTGATGAAGTCGCTGAAGTTAGTGAAGAAGAAGGCCCAAAAGAAGATCATGACAATAATGAAGAAAAGTATGAAGAAGATGGCGACGGCGACGGCGTTAAAAAAGCGAGTTAAAATAGTATCATATAAGATAACACTTCGTAATATCAGTAGGATATCTGTCTGGGCCCTTTCCTAATTACTCAACTTTTTTACCAAAAATGGCGATAAGTATAGGTATTAATATGGGAATTCAGTAATGACGGATAAGGTTCCAGAAATAGACATTCTTGTGAAAACGCATAAGGGGCAGAAAAGTTATCATTTTTCTCAAGCTGAAATTATTGTTGGGCGCTCGAAAACAACAACTCTTTATATTCCATTAGAGGGAATGAGTCGAAAACATTTTAAAGTTATTTCTGCTTCTCAAGGCTTTGCCATTGTAGATTTAGGATCTGCAAATGGAACATTATTAAATAGTACACCATTGGTTAAAGACAAGCCGACTCTTTTGTCTAAAGGAGATCTCATAGAGATAGGAGGAGTACAAGTAAGCTTCTTAATTGAGTATATAATTGAAGAGGAAGAACCGGAAATATTAATTACTGAAGAGATGCTAGCAGAAGAGGAAGAAGAATCATTCTCTGCAGAGGATGTCTCAGTTAGCTTTTCGGAACTAAAAGTTTTAAGAAAAGAAAATGTTGAAAAAACTCTAATGAATAATTCATCAAGAGACATTAATAATTTAGAAAAGATAAAAATTGGAAATATCGATGATAAAGCTGAGGAAGACCAATCCGCTTTCTTACAAGAAAAAAATGATTTAAAGACTTATGAAGAAAGAGAAAAGTCCCATGAAGAAGAAATTGAAAATCTTGCAATAGAATTTGAATTTACAAATGCAGATGAGATAAATAAAATATCACAGGCCGAAGATGATGTAATTGAAGTCAATGAGTTAAATACCTCATATGTCACAGAAAAAGCTGAGGTCTTGAAACCTGTTAAGGAATATACAAACATCTCAGAAATGAAAGCGATCAAAGAAAAATACCCTGATCAGAAGTTAGAGGAAATCAAGATCCAGTTCGAAAGAACTAAACAAATAGAAGTGAATAAATTTAAAGAGGAACTGGAAGAGTCGAAAAAACAAGAGATTCAAGAAATTTCAAGATTAACTAAGAACAAAGAAATAGAGCTTCAAATAATGACAGGAGAGTTTGATAATACAAAAAAAGTTGAACTTGAAAAAATTAAATTCCTTGAGGAAGAGAAAAAAAGAGAGCTTGAAAAAGTTAGATGTGAAAAAGAAAAACTTGAAAGCCTTGTAAAAGAAGAACGGAATCATATAAAGAAAATTGAGGAAAACAAAAGAGAAGAGCTAAACGAGATGCAAGCTTATGCTATGTCTGAAATTGAAAAAGAATGTCTGGAATATAAAGAAAAGTTATTAGAAGAAGCAAGATATGGAGCAGAAAAGGAAAAGAGAAAGATTCTTGACGATGCAGAATTAGAGAAATCAAGTTTTCTTAAGAATTCAAAAAGGGCTTTATCTGAAGCAAAAGATGAGGCTGAAATCATCTTGCTACATGTTGAGAAAGAGGCTAGGAAAAGAAAAGATAAGAACTATGAAGATATTCTTGAAAGTCAAAGGCATAATAATGAAGAATTGATTAAGCTTAGAAGGCTCGCAGAGGAGGATGCTAATTCTTATTATTCAACAATTAAAAATGAAGCAACTCAAATCTTAGAACTCGCAAAGTCTGAAGTCGAAGAAATGAAGGTTAATACCAACAAAGAGTTAGAATATATTAAAGAATCAGCCAACGAAGCTGCAAACATTGCGTTTACAGAAGCCGAAAGAGTTAGAGCAGAATCTTCTCAATTAAATAAGAACGCAAAAATTCAATCAGATAAAATATTAAAAAATGCTTACGCAACAGCAATGTTGATTAAGAATACTAATCAAGAAAAATTCAAAGTGCAAGATGAACAAGACTTTTTTGAAGAACTGAAAGAGGAGTTTCCTGGGTTTGAAGATCAGCATCAAAATCAAGTTCAGAATATTTTTTCATTAATTAATAAAACTAGTGAAGAAATGGATGACGTGTTAAAAGAAAAACAGCAAATATACGAAGAAGAGAATAAGCATCTTAGAGAGTCCGAACTTAAAAGAATTCAGATAGAAGCAAGAGAAGATGCAGTTAAAATTAAAGCACTAGCAGAAAGTGAAGCTGAAGAGATTATTCGAAATGCCTACCTCCACTCGAAAATGATAGAAACCGAAGCAAGCACTAGAATAAATGATAAACAAAATGAGCTTGACGAACTATGTGCGATATCAAACAACGAAATAACAGAAAGATCTTTAGAGCTAAAGTCGATGGCTGAAAAGTCGGAAGAAATTAAACAGCATGTTGTTGAACTAACAGAAGAAAGATCTACGCTAAAGAAAAAACTTGAAGAAGAAAAGGGTAGGTTTGATGAATTCTTTAACGATTCCTCGGAAAAAGAAACAAGCTATAGAAAAGTTAATCATGATCTTGAGATCGAAAATCAGAACTGGCAAAATAGACATGATAAAGTAAAAGAAAACTTTGATATATTTGAAAAGAGAACAGACAAAAAAAAAGAGGAGCTAAATCAAAGAATAAGCTCTTTAAACACAGACAAAGAGAAATTGCTCGTTATCATTAATCCTCTTCGCGATGAGGTCGAAACTTTACGAGAAGAAAAGGATGATCTCTACCAAGATAATTCACATTTCTTTGAAAACCTTAAAACAAGAAAGTTTGAATATGACAAATTAAAGGATATTAATGATAACTTAGAAGAATCAGTTTCAAAAAATAAAGAACTTGTTTCAGAAATGAATTCTTTAATAATTGAAAAAAAAGAGGAAGTTGGAAACTTGGATTTTCAAATTAAAAATATTTCGTCAGAGCTTAAAATAAAAAGAGATGAAATTCAAAGAGAGAAGGAGAGTATCCTTCATGAAGCAAAAGTTGAAGAACAAAACCTTAAGGAAGAGTTAGCGCATATAAAAGCGAATAAACAAGCTTATGCTGAAAAGGAAATTGCTCAGTTGAAAAAAGATGCTATTATAACACGTGATAACACCATCTTGGATGGAGAGAAGCAAAGGGCTGATTTGATTAACGAGGGAAGTCTTGAAGTAAGCCGGCTTAAAAGTGATACAAATAACTGGATAACAGAAGTTCAAGCAATAATAGAAGAGAAAAATGCTGAGATGGAAACGGCAGAAGAAGAAGGAAAAAAAATCTTGATTGAGCGAAAAATTGAAGCTGAAAGAGATTATAATAAACTAATTGTAGATGCGAATAACTTAATTAAAAAGTCTGAAGAAGAATCAAATAAAAAGATATTGCTTGTTGGTGAGAAGTTTCAGCAAAAAATGAAAGAAAGAGAAAACCTTTTTAATACAGAGAAGAAGGATTTCTTTGAATCTGCCGAAAAGAAAAGAGTTGAAGTAATAAATAATGCAAACCAAAAAGCTGCAGAATATGTTAATAAAGCTGAAATCAAAGGCAATGTAATATTATCTGAAATAAAAAAGAAAGAAGATGCCATTCTTCAGCAAAAAGATGCCGTTCTCGCGGATATTGAGAAAGAATCAAACCTTTTAAAAGAGAAATTGGACTTAAAGTTTGTTGAACGTAAGAAAATGGCAGATAGAGAGATTTCACAAATGAAGATCAAAGCATTTGAACTTCTAAAGATTGAGAGAAAAGAAGTAGAAGAGAAAATTGAAAATAGAAAGAAAATCTACGTGGCAGACATAACCGAAAATGTTGGAATACAGCTACAGTTAAAAATGAAAATGCTTGGTACGCAAATGGCAGAAACTAATTTCGAAAAATTAAAGTCTGAAATAAGCTCTATTGTTGATGCTGCAGTTTTTCCAGATAAAGACACTGAAAAGAAAACGAAAAAAACATTAATGGGAACAGGCCGGCTGGCTGGGGGCGTCAAGAGGTTTTATCTGAAAATCGCCATTGGAGTGCTTACTCTAATTACTTTATTTATTGTAATGGCCATTTTTCCTCAGCTCTTACCGGGAATAAAAGATGTATTTATCTCTTCAATAAAAACAGAGGAATCTGCATCAGATATTTTTCTTCAAAAAGAGATTGACAAGAAAAGAAATAAACCTCATTTTCAGCCTAAATATATCCTTGGATTTAAAGAAACCTATGTTGACAATGTTATCTATACTAAAAAATATGCTGAGACAGTAGTGGATCCAAAATATATTTCTAAGTGGACCATCTCACTAAACTCCTATCTCGTTGATGAGCTAGGTCTTAATGATAATATTATTGTCAAAATTATTAGCTACGAAAATAATATGCTAAGACAATTAGTAGAGCTTAAGTCTAAAATTAATCCTAAACATTCTTTTAAGGGAATTGAAAGGATGAGAGAGAAGGAACAGGAATTTTCACCTAAGATAAGAGAGTTGTTTAAAATTAAAAAAGATTATATCTTTTTTAATAATTTTAAGAGATCATTTTTTAGTGATTACGTAAAGGGCCCAAGAATAAAAAAAAATAATATCTAATCAGAAACACAGTGTTAACATTTCTTATAATCTATCGGGGTCTTAATATGAATCCATTTGAAATTAAGTACAATATGCTTAATGTTTCTCTTAAAAGTTATATTTTAACTATTGAGTTAAACAATCCAGATCAGCACAATGCCATTACGGATGAACTTATAGATGAATTATGCTCAGTACTAGATATTGCTAACAGAACTATTGATGTTAGGGTTGCCATTTTAGGCGCTGTTGGTAAATCTTTTTGTGCTGGTGGTGACATTAAAGGAATGAAAAATCAAACGGGCATGTTCGCTGGAGAAAATGAAGAACTCCGACAGCGATATCTCCATGGAATTCAACAAATCCCTAGGGCCATAGAAAACTTCAGAAAACCGATTATAGCCAGGCTTAATGGAGCTGCTATAGGTGCCGGCGCAGATATTACCTGTATGTGTGATATACGAATAGCGGGAGCATCTTTTAAATTTGGGGAAACTTTCTGTAAGTTAGGTTTAGTCCCCGGAGACGGAGGAGCTTTTTTTCTTACAAGAGTTTTAGGTCATGCTAAAGCGATGGAACTGTATATCACATGCGAAATAATTAATGCTGAGGAAGCAAATAGAATTGGTCTTTTGAATCACCTCGTAGCAGACTCAGAATTAAATGCAAAGGCTCTCGAAGTTGCCACTCAAATCGCAAAGAATGCCCCCATTGCTGTCTCTATGACTAAGCAAGCGGTTAAAGCAACAAGAAGTCAGGAGCTGAATAATCATTTAGAAATGATGGCCACTTATCAAGCTATATCACAAAGAACATCTGATCATGTAGAAGGTTTAGACGCTTTAATTGAAAAACGAGAACCAGACTTTAAAGGAGTCTAGTCTAGCTCACTCTTTTGTTTCAGATAATTCCATTTCTATGGAAAAGAAAGACTCTTCAGGCTTTTGCTCCAAGACTTGATAAGTAGGTGCTTGTTTTAAAGAAGTAGACAAAATGATATCACTTTCTACAAGTTTGATTAAATCAATGTCCTTAGCAGTTCCTTTAATGAACATCGAATTAATAGGCCATCTTAAACTTTTTTGATTAGAAGATTTAAGGCCTCTTGCTTTATTTAAGACTTCTTTTGAAAGGTCTATTAATTGTTTAGATTCAATAGCGTTTTTATTCAATTCTATTGCGCAAGGCCACAATGAGCTATGAACAAAAGGTGATTCTCCATCAAGTTTTGAAAATTCAAAATTCCATACTTCTTCGGTTACATAGGGTACGAACGGTGCAAATAATTTTATAAAAGAACGTAATGAATGTTCAAGCGTGGCTAGTGCTGATTGGCCACTTGCTTGTTCTTTTTGTTTATACGCCCTCGTTTTTGTTAATTCTAAATAGAAGTCACAAAAATCCCAAAACGAAGATTCAGTTTGAGAAAGAGCAATTGCATAATCATATTTTTCAAAATGAGCTGTTGATTGACTAATAAGTAAATTCATTTTTCGAATCCATGCTACATCAACTGGCTCTGTGATGAGTCCTGGCGAATTTGTTTTAAATTTGCCTTCTTTATCATACATTTGCATCAATACAAATTTAGAGGCATTAAATATTTTTGTAGTAAGTCTTAATCCGACTTTAAAAACACTTTCATCGTAAACGGTATCGTTTCCAAGCCTCGCTTTACCGGCCCAGTATCTTAGAGCATCAGCAGAATATGTTTTTAACAAATCATCTGGAGTAACTGTATCACCTTTTGATTTACTCATTTTCTTTTTATCTGGGTTTACAACCCAGCCACTGATAGCAATATTATGCCAAGGAATCTTATCTTCATGCATCCACGATTTTGTTATAGTGTAGAATGCCCAAGTTCTTATAATTTCGTGCGCCTGAGGTCTTAAATCCGCTGGAAATAACTTAGCATGTCTCCCATCATTTCCTTTCCAATGACTCGATATCTGTGGGCTGACTGAAGATGTTGCCCAAGTATCCATGACATCTGGATCTGCCATAAAACCATTTGGCTGTCCTCGCTGTTCTTCAGAGTAGCTTACAGGATTTGTCACTTGTGGATCTAAAGGCAATTGTTCTTTGGAAGCAAAAATAGGATTGTCGTAATCAGGCTCTCCTTGCGCATCAAGTTTGTACCAGACTGGAAATGGAACACCAAAAAATCTTTGTCTAGAAATACACCAATCTTGATTAAGCCCTTCAACCCATTGTTCGTATCTTTTGAACATGTGCTCAGGATGCCACTTCACTTTTTTACCTTGCTCTACAAGAGTATTTTTATTTTCCAAAATTTTAATAAACCATTGTCTTGTCGAGATAAATTCTAATGGCTCATCACCTTTTTCATAAAACTTAACTATTTGTTCTGTAGGTTTTGGTTCTGCACAAAGAGAATCTCCTAGCAACTCAACCATTTTTTTCCTTGCTTGTTTTGCATAGAGGCCAACTAGTTCTTGATAATTTGAATTTGCAACTTTAGGATTTTCTGAAGCAAACTCTTCTTTGCCAAACTCGATCTTAACAAGCTTTCCGCCCCTTCCTATTATTTGTTTAAGAGGCAATGAAGTTGTTTTCCAAAAATCGACGTCGGCAGAGTCCCCAAAGGTACATACCATAAGAATACCAGTTCCTTTGTCTGGATCTGCATGTTCAGCTTTTAAAATGGGAACTTTTGAATGAAAAACAGGAGTAATTGCAAACTTTCCGAAAAGGTGTTGGAATCTTTCATCATCAGGATGAGCAACGACACAAATACAAGCAGCTAACAATTCCGGTCGGGTTGTAGATATAACAAGTTCTTCCCCACAATCAGTCTTGAATTTAATATCATGATAATGACCATGCTTTTCTCTATCTTCTACCTCTGCTTGTGCAACGGCAGTTTGAAATGTTGTATCCCACATGGTTGGAGCTTTAGAACTATAAACATGGTTTTTATCAACTAAATCAAGAAATGAGTTTTGCGAAACCTTTCTGCAATGCTCATCGATAGTTGCATATTGTTGATTCCAATCAAAAGACAATCCAAGATGTTTCCATAGTCCTTCATATTTAATTTCATCACTGGCAGTTTGAATTTTACAAGCCTCTAAGAAATTCTGTCTCGAAACTTCCTTCTGTGTTTTTTTCCCGCCTTTAGCATTTTTTGGTTTAAACTCTGGATCGTAGGGAAGTTGAGGATTACATCGAATACAAAACATTGATTGTACTCTTCTCTCTGTAGGTAAACCATTATCATCCCATCCAATAGGATAGAAAATATTTTTACCTGTCATACGCATGTAACGCGCCACAATGTCAGTTTGTGTATAAGAAAAAACATGTCCCATATGCAGTGAACCAGAGACTGTCGGAGGAGGAGTATCAATAACATAGGTTTGTGATCTGTCGACATTTGGGTTGTATTGATAAACTGCATGCAAGGCCCATTTTTTGCCCCAATTTTCTTCACTCGTAGCATTATTATATTTTTTAGGGAGATCGCTTGCAGCCATGTATGAGCGCCTTTTTAAGTTATTATTAATTTTTTATGAAATATAGCAAAGAATTATCGACATGACACCTATTTGGCTTCATGCTACTGGTAATAATTATGGAAAATAAATTCGAAATCTTCAAAAATATAAACATTCTGGTATTGGACGATGTATCTTTCTATTACTCTCTTATTAAAGACCATTTAAAAATTCTTGGTTTTGAAGGGGCAGTTTTCAAGGCATTAGGTGTTCTCGATGGAATTGAAATATTGAAAAAACATAAAGATACGAATAAAGAAATTGACCTTATTCTCTGTGATTTATATATGCCAGAATACAATGGTCTAGATTTTATTAAAACGGTACGTGCTTCAAAGAGTTTTGCGAAAGTTCCAATAATGGTTTTCACCGCAGAAACTGAACAGGGGCGAATAATTGAAGCAATTCAGGCCGGTGCGAATTCCTATTTGTTGAAACCTTGGGAGGCCATACAACTTAAAGAAAAGTTAATTGAATCGTTAACAGTCATTAGGCATTTGTGATTTTATCTTATATATTTTAACAATTGTCTTTGAAGATAGGTCCTCGAGATCTTTAAACATTTCAGTATTAGGTTCTACTACATGCTCTTTGACTCCTTCAATATGGAGGCCAGTATGTGTGAGTTCAGGAAGACGGAGTTCAGTTCTTTTTAGTGTGTATGGTTGAACATTCTTTTTCAATTCAAGGGGAGTCATCTGAACCTTATCTAATGCGATGGTATAACTTCCTATCGAAACTTCATCCCTTAAATATATTTGTGTTAGCTGAGTGACCTTTTTACCATTTAATCGTGTCCCATTTTTACTATCAAGATCTTCGACGTAAACTTTTCCATTTACAGCAAAGATTCTCATATGTAGCCCGCTACATAGTTCGTCTTGTAACGTAATTTCCGCTTTTGAACTTCTTCCGATTCGGACATTCAAATCTCCGAGTTCGAAAGAAATCATATCTAATTCATTGGGAAATAACACTTTAACTACAATACTCATAGCATCCTTTAATACTTATAAATAATAGCAAGGAATTGGCAAATTTAGAAAACTTTATTTGTTTTTAACTCTTTTCTTGACCTCGTTTGTCTTTAAATTGATGTCAATTTTATCGACAAGAAGATTTTTAAGTCCTTTTTTCAAATAAGATTCAAGATCTTCATCAGTTGAATCAGTATTTGAAATAACAAGAGATTTCTATTTAATTGGGTTCATTAACTAATTGAGTCAAGCACTGGGCACCTACAACTTTCATAAGAGCATATAAATCCCTGTAAAAGCAATAATTTATATAGAGAAGTTAATAGATGATATAATGGGCCATGTCGCAATTTATTCTACTTTTCATATGCGTAAGTACCTACTTTAGCTCACCAATTAGTGTGGCAGAAGATTCATTTAATGACATGCCTCCAGGCTTGAAAGAAGCCTGGACCAATGGAACTTATGTTAAACAATACTACACTGATAGAACTACTGGAGTTGTAACTGTTTTCTCAAGGCCGGTTAAATATAGTGCTGTTGATAGAAGTAAAAAAAAAGATGAGAGTGAGTTACCTCAGAGTTTTGGGAATTCCCCAAAATACTTAAAAAAGTTGGGGAGTAAATCAATCTGTAAATCATCATATTCTAAGAGACCAACGTTTGAACTTCCCCCTGAAGCTTTCGGCAAGAAATGTGGGGGGAGCTATGCTAATAAAATTGCAGAACAAAAGAGAAAATCTGTTTCAAGATATAAAATAGAACAGCTTACAAGCAGCGAATACAAAAAATGGCGCAAGAAGGAATTAAAAGAGGCAATACCAGATCATAAGCTCACATGGTATGAGTTAATGAAAAGGAAGAATATAAAAGAAGAAAAACTCAACAAAATAAAGGCAAAAATTGCTGTAGAAGAAGCCTATAAGGCAAGAAAAGCAGAACAAAAGTTAAAATCCAAACCTGTCAGAACTTACTATTCTTCCTACCCTCGCCAGTCATCATTTCAACGAGATAATAAGAAGAGATCTAAATCAGCTACTAAGAAAAATATTAGCAAACAAAAGTCTTCAACAGGAAAAATGAAAGGAAAAGTATTTGGATTTTCAAAAAAGACACCTCGCTCTTTTGGCTCGAGTGGAATTAATCGCACACCTACAGGAAATTTTTCTAGCTCACAGAGTACTTCTTCTACAAGGATGATTTATTATTCTCCGAATAAATCTTCATCTTATGAATGGGGTCGAAACTCTAAACAGATTAAAAGGTAAATATCCTATGAGAGGATAGATTTTTCTTGAGTATCAAACATGATACCAACTTTGAATGAATTTTTATCCTCCATTTCTCTTATTCCTTTGATCTCTCCTCTTATTTTTCGTGCTATAGCTTTTCCATCTAATGTTTTTATAATTAACTTTTGATTTACTTCAAATTCAGAAGGGTGACTAATTAAAAATCCTGCTCCCGTTTGAGACATATCATATAATGGATATTCTATAACTCTCTCCATAGGGTCAATTGCTCTTTGAATGCCGATTCTTTTTGAGATTTTTGCTTGAACTCTTGGTGCTTGCCTTAGGTGTTTATTTGCAAGTTCATCTTCAGCAGGAAGAAGGTTCCAACTATTAACAATCTCTTGTGTCAGAAGAAATATTTCTTTAGGAGAATTGAGCATCATTTGATAACTTTCAAGTCTTTTGATTGCGCATTGAAAATAGATGAGGCTTGTTGGCGATAGTATATTTACACTTTGCTCTGGTTTTAAGTTTAATATATGTTGCTCTATCGACCTAAACTCAATATGTCTGCTTTTTATATTCTCTTTAATGAGTTTTGCAAAATGAATAATAGGCTTTTCATTTTTATTCAATGAATCTTGCCATAACCAAATTTTGTCATGGTCATAAAATTGCCTAATGTACCTCTCTATATCCTGAGTATTAAAAACTCTATGACTATTTAATAATCGTTTCATGAAAATCCTTGTAATAAGACTCATAAAAAGACCTCTACTTTAGAGGCCCTTGTTATATCGATTTAAATATAATCTACAGATTTGAATTCACGAAATCCCAATTAACTAAATTCCAAAATGCTTCTATATATTTAGGTCTAGCGTTTCTATAATCAATATAATAAGCATGTTCCCATACATCAATAGTCATTAAAGCTGTTAAACCTTGAGTCATAGGAGTTTGTGCATCATCTGTGTTGACAATACTGAGCTCTCCACTTGAATCTTTAACCAACCAAGTCCAGCCTGCACCAAAATTTGCAGCTGCCGAATCGGAAAATGCAGTTTTGAATTCGTCAAAAGATCCCCATTTCCCATCAATCACTTGGGCTATTGTTCCAGTAGGACTTCCGCCTGCATTTGGACTTAGGCAGTTCCAGTAAAAACTATGGTTCCATACTTGAGCAGCATAGTTAAAAATACCACCTTTTGCACCTTTAATTATTTCTTCAAGGCTTGAATTTTCAAACTCCGTACCCTTAATGCCTATATTTAATCTTGTGACATCAGCATTATGATGTTTACCGTAGTGATATTCTAAGGTTTCTGGTGAAATATGGGGTACTAATGCATCGTTTGACCATGGTAGTTCTGGTAATTTATGAGTCATTGTTTTACCTTTTGTTATGAAGGTTAGTTAAAGTTCGCTTAGTTTATATTCAATTGTTCAGCTCCTGCAAGCTTGTTCTGTCCATTCGGCTAACTCAATAGTTGATCGCGTTCCTCGGGCAGCCGGTGCGTTTATTTATTAATCAGAAATACGTGCCGAGTAAAAATATACGGCAATATTTTCTATATAAATACGAAAAATTGTCGATAAGCTGTTATGAAATTGCATATCATGATTTTCATTTTATTTAACTGTTCAATAGTTTACTGTGGGACATTTAATCAATTCAAGAAAAAAGTTATCGATATTGATAGTTATTCATTTGCTCCAACTAAAAGATGGGTCACAATTAATAAGGATGAAACTAAAAGTATTGAGAGATTGATTTCTCTGCTTAAAAAATCGAAAACAGGCCGAAAGATATTAATAAAGTCCAGCAAAAAAGCTTTAGAAGAAGGTAAGCTTTTGGTTCACTTATTTAAGGCAGGAGAGGGAAGTTTGCTGGATACAACACTCGTAAGAAGATTTTCTCGAAGCAACCCTGATCAAATTATGTATGAGAATAAATCTACAATTTATATTAATAAAGAGCATACTATTTTGAATGCCGTTCTAGATATGGCACATGAATTAACTCATTTTACTTTTAGAAAACCGTTTAATCCTTATGTTGGAAACTTTACTCCTGATCAATTTGTTAAATCTACAGTTGAGGGTCTAGGTGGAGAAGTTGATGCTTACTTAATAGAATGTAGAGTTCTATATGAACTATTTCCAACTAGTGCACGCTCAGTTTCAAACTGTGAAAAAGTTCGAGATTCAAAAACAGGTAAGTTTTCTAAGAAACTAGGGGTAAAGCAATTTTATAAGGTGGGGCGTCACGTTAGAACATATATGGAAGAGCTTTCTTTTTTTAAGTTATCGTCAAATAAATTTCCTTACCTGAGTAGTCGAACAGCAACATTTATATCTTCTGCCTGGGGATTACCTTACCCATTGGCCGCATTAAAAGAGTATAAGACAATTATGGGTAAAGTGTGTCATAATGATCACAAAAGATTAGTTCTTATGAAAGGAAATGTCTCGAGGGCCCCTGCAAGTATGTTACAAGGAGAAAGCTCGAAAAAGCGCTATGATTCTTTTAGCAAAAATTATCACAACCGATGCCAACAATTTATTTAAAATAAACTGAACCTTTTTCTTCAACTTTGACTATCGTTGTCATGTAGAACAAAAAGCTATTTTATTTTATCGTATATCTATGGCGCATCTTATTGACGATAACAGACTAGAAATGTAAAAATATGACATACTTGGAAAGGACAATTTTAGTGTGTAATGGGTTTAGAAATAAATTCCATGAGGAGATATCATGCAGGATAATATTGCATTAGTAGCACTTGACGATTTTTTAAATTGGGGTCGAAAAAACTCTATCTGGCCTATGACCTTTGGTCTCGCTTGTTGTGCAATTGAAATGATGGCCACAGGTGCTTCGAAATATGACTTAGAACGTTTCGGTTGTGGTGCATTTATGGCCACTCCTCGTCGTGCAGATTTAATGATTGTAGCTGGAACAGTAACTCTAAAAATGGCATCAAGAATTCAAACTCTTTATGAACAAATGCCAGAGCCAAAATATGTACTCTCGATGGGGTCATGTGCCAATAAGGGAGGTCCTTATTGGGAAGCCGGATACCATGTTTTAAAGGGAGTAGATGAAATTGTTCCTGTCGATGTCTATGTTCCTGGTTGTCCGCCAAGACCTGAAGCGTTAATTGAAGGGATTATGACTCTTCAAAAGAAAATTGCAAATGAAAGAATGCTTAAAGACAAGTGGGTGAAAAATGCATAATGAATTAGCTCAATTAATAAACTCAAATGTATCTGGATCAAATGCAGAACATGTTGCGAGAGAAAATGGAGATGATGTTTTATTTATTTCTAGTGAACATATTTTAAGAGTATGTACTTTTCTAAAATCAGCTCAAGGATATGAGTTTAATGTACTTCAAGTTGTTACTGGCTGTGATTACACAGACAGAATTGAAGTTAGTTATATTCTTGCTAGTTTTATTAATAATTTAGAATTAATTTTAAAAACAAAACTGTTAAAAGAAAATAAAGATCATACACCTGAATTAGAGTCTGTTTGTTCTGTTTGGGAAGCTGCAAATTATCAAGAGAGGGAATGTTTTGATATGCTAGGTGTTTGTTTCAAAAATCATCCTGATCCAAGACGAATTTTATGCCCTGATGATTGGGAAGGTTACCCCCTTAGAAAAGACTATGTTCCAGCTGAAAAATATAATGGAATGGTAATCAACCCAGAACATAAAATTAATAGGGAAGAAATTTTCTTTGGCGAAAAGCTTAAAAGAGAAGCAGTTGATCCTAAAAAGATCTCCTATAGTTGGAAAAAACCAGAATATTTTCCTGACGGAGTTCCTGAATCTACTGAATCTGAATAATTAAAATACAAGGTAATTAAGTTATGAGTGATCATAGTACAACATCAGAATGGTATAAAAACCCTGCAGAAAGAGAAGTTTTAAAAACGGACCTTCTGACTTTAAATATGGGGCCTCAACATCCAGCAACACACGGAGTTTTAAGAGTCGAAATTAAAACAGACTCCGAAATTGTCGTTGAGGCAATTCCTCATATTGGTTATTTACATCGTTGTATGGAAAAGCATTGTGAAGGATTAGACTATAGGGGAATTATTCCTTACACCGATAGAATGGATTACCTAGGCGCTATGGGGATGGAATGGGGATATGCTCTTACTCTTGAAAAAATGCTTGGAACAGAAGTTCCACAAAGAGCAGAATACATAAGAGTTTTGGTTGCTGAATTACAGAGGATAGCATCTCACCTTATGTTTTTTGGAACTTATGCGATTGATCTTGGTGCCTTCTCTCCTTTTCTTTATGCATTCCAAGACAGAGAAACCATTCTTCGAATTTTTGAAGAACTTTCCGGGGCAAGATTGCTTTATAATTATATTTGGATAGGTGGAGTCTGGAATGACATCACTGATGGACAATTAAGAAGAATTACTAAATTCTGTGAAGAAATGAGCGAGAGTCTTAAAAAATACCACGCACTAGTTGGTGAAAATCATATTTTTGTTGGAAGAACAGCAAATGTTGGGATGATGAGCAAAGAGCTTTGTTTTGATCACGGTGCGACAGGACCTATCTTGCGCGGTAGCGGGGTTAATTGGGACTTGAGAAAAAATAGAACATATGGACTCTATAAAGACCTCGATTTCGACATCATTGTAGGAGAAGGGATTAAGGGGCAAGTCGGAGATTGTTGGGATCGTTATTGGGTAAGAATGCAAGAAATGCATGAATCAATTAAAATTATTAAACAATGCCTTGATGGAATAGAAGAGGGACCAATTATAGGAAAGGTTCCAAAGGTCATAAAAATTCCTGAAGGTGAAATATATATGAGAACAGAATGTCCGAGAGGTGAGTTAGGTTATCATCTTATAAGTAACGGAGGAAAAACTCCATATAGACTTAAAGTTAAGTCATCATGTTTTACACATGTTGGACTTTTACCTGAAGTTGCTAAAGGACAAATGATAGCCGATTTTGTTGCTACAATAGGTAGCATTGATATTGTTCTTGGAGAGGTTGATAGATAATGGATATGACAAACGTAAACCCACATGAAGATACATTAACTTTCAAGAAATGGTTTCAAAATGTTTGGCGCGGTTTTAGTACTGCTATAAAGGGGATGGGCATAACATTTAAATATGTCTACTCAGTTAAGCCCGTAACAATTGAGTACCCTGAAGTTCGAGAAGAATTACCTAAAAATTCAAGATCGAGGCTTTTTAATGATGTTCAAAACTGTATCTCGTGCCATATGTGTGCAACGGCATGTCCTGTTGATTGCATTTATATTACAGCTGAGAGAAGAGAAAAGGATGCACCAAAATTAAAAACATCTGATGGTACGGCGATTCGATTAGACCTGAAGCAATATACAATTGATACAGCTCTATGCTGTTACTGTGGACTCTGCACTACTGTTTGTCCTACACAATGTCTGACACACACCACAGATTATGAATATGCAGCTTATACTGTTGATTCGATGAAGTATGACTATACATCACCAGAAATAGTCGCATGGAGAGAAAGGCTAGTTAAATAATTTATACTAACTAGCCAACTTCGACTTAGTGACTTTTTCTTATGATCAGTGCTTTTAAGTAATTTCCTTCCGGAAATCCTTTGATTGTAGGACAATCCTCACCTAGTTTAAACTCATTAACAATTTTAGCTTGTCCTTTAATTAGTTGAAGAATTTTGTCTTGATATTTTTTCTTTGAGACAGAATGTGTATTTAAAAATAAAGCGGCATGACCTTTATCTTCTAGCGATTCAAGAATTAAAGGAATCAAGTCTTCATATTTCTTTAATGCCTGTGTTGTTTTCTTTCCATCTGAAGAACTGCTTGGTGGGTCACAGACAATTAAATCAAACTTAACCTGCTCTCTATTAAGTTTTTTGAGAGCTTGCTCTGAACTCATGACCATGGACCTGTGTGTTGAAGTGAAATGATTAAGGAGAATGTTTCTTTTAAGCCAGTCCATATATTTTGAAGAAAGATCAACAGAAGTTACGTGGCCATTATGAAATAGACCTTGTAGAGAGAAAGCTCCAGTGTAGGAATAGAGATTTAACATCGAATTTGAATTTTCGAAATATGGTCTCATCTTTTTTCTTATTGAAGCTGCATCAGTATAAATTCCAGGATCGTTGCCATCAAATGGCTTAACTTCATACTTGATTCCAAACTCAGTCACATTGCAATTAATTGTAGAGCTTATTTTCTTACTAATCTTTTTAATCTCAGGTTTACAGCCAGGAAAACGTTCTTGTAAAAGGACTTTGTAATCATTTGATGGGAAGTGCTTTTCAAGGAGTCTTTGAACATGTTTTGTAACGGCAAATTGAAGAGGAAACCAAAATGAAGAAAAAGTTTGAATTAAAACGACTTCACCCATAAATTGAATAAAGAGACCTGGGATATGATCAGCTTCTCCAAATATCCAATAAAAGTTATCTCGTTCTTCTGAAATTTTATCAATAATTCTTCTTTCAAGTGCATTTTCTAATCGAGAACCTAAGTCATATTCAAAGTTTTTAATTTTCTCAACAAATGGTTTTTGGTGGGACCAAACTCTTCCTTTTATTTTTGGATGTCTCCAATCATTAATAAACAACACTATTTCTTCTTTAGTTTTTGGATGAATTCCAATTAAGAAAAGGTTTGTTTTAGGAAATGTTTTTGTAAAACTATCTAAGATAATCCAAGGATGACCGTTCTTAGTATGCTTTATAGAATCTGGATGTATGTCAACTCTTGGAAATGGTCTCTCGAAAAGCCTGGGGTTTTTTTTCATGATTACCTAGATATCTTTTTAAGGTGTGCCACCTAGACTAATCAATTCTTCAACTGAATTTTCAAGGATTAGAACTAATTTATTTGTAATAAGAAATGGATCATCACTTTCAAAAACACCATAAGTCGCAAGTCTTTTTCCCATCTCTTGAGTGAGTGGATGATAAGGATCAAGTTCATTACATAGCAAATTTAGATCTTCAATTATGATAGAAAGTTCTTGAATACGGCCAACTATTGAAGGTTGTTCCTGACTTGAAGTATTTGATTCTAGATTGATGTTAATCATATTCGTGAATGTCTCAAATTTGGTACATCTAGTCAATCCTTCACTCACAGGAGTTTTTGTGTTTATTATTCTCTATATCTTGTTTTTAATAGGACTTATTTACTTAATAGAGAAATTGCCCCAAAGAGGCAGTATATTTCACTTTAAGACGGTTTTTCCTCGGTCCGTCATGGTTAAACAAGGTGATGAGTTAACGGCCATCATATGGGAGATGGCCCTTGTTCATGAAGGGGAAGGTCCTAAAGGTCATTTTCCTCAGTATAAAGGATTTGAATTATTACTTAATTTTTTACTAAAAACCATGAGGATTCATGGAGGTTCAAAGAGGACTGTCTTAGGTCCTCTCAAAATGTCTCTATCTTCGGACCTTAAATGGGAAAAGAAATTATTAGCAGAGTATAAGGATGGAATATTTCAATTTTTTCTAACTGGGTTAATAACATGGATATTTGCAATTTTTTCATCTTGGATTTTAGAAATAGAATTAGGAACCTGGACTTCTTTGGCAATTTTCTTCGCCCAAGTCATAGGGGTGATAATATTTCATTATTTCATTAAATATTTTGAGAATAAGTATTTTTTAAGTCTCTTCCAGATCAGTCAAAAGCTCATAAGGTTTGATGCCTTATTGAAAACGAGTCTCTCGATACAAGAAATTCTAGAATTTAGTGAAATTAATAACTTACCATCAGTAACTGAAAATGTAGTTTTGAGGCCACTTATCCTGTCACTTTTGCAGCTTGTCAGAAAATGGAAAAATTTTGGAGTGTGTATAAAGTCTGAAGTTATTGAAATTAGATACGATATTTCTTTCTTATTTGATGAAAACTTTAGAAAATTTATAGATTTAGTTAAATTCTTAAAATTCCTTATACTTTGTATGTTTTTTTTGACGCCATATTTTCTAAGTATTGGTTCGTTATTAAGTGGCTTTTTAATTGAATAAGAGTTGGATTCATATTATTTTTAATCCTTTAAATTACAACACGGGAACTTAATATGAGTGCAACAAACGATAAGCAAATTATCTATTCAATGAACAGGGTGGGTAAGCTTTATAATCAAAAATATGTATTAAAAGATATTTCATTGTCTTATTTCTATGGAGCAAAAATTGGAGTCTTAGGTTTAAATGGCTCAGGTAAATCAACTTTATTAAGAATATTAGCGGGTATAGATGAGAACTATTTAGGTGAAACACATATCTCAAAAGGCTACACTGTAGGTTACCTAGAGCAGGAACCGTCGCTAAATCCCGAAAAAACTGTACGAGATATCGTATCAGAAGGAGCTTCAGAAATTGTCGCTCTTTTAAAAGAGTTTGATGCTGTAAATGAAAAGTTTGCTGAACCTATGTCTGATGATGAAATGGAAAAGCTCCTTGTTAAACAGGCGAAACTTCAAGATGAATTAGACGTCTCAAATGCTTGGGATTTAGACTCTAGACTTGAATTAGCGATGGATGCGTTGAGATGTCCTCCGAGTGATCAAAAAATATCAGAACTTTCTGGTGGTGAAAAAAGAAGAGTTGCCTTATGTCGATTACTTTTAAAAGAGCCAGATATCTTATTATTAGATGAACCTACAAACCATTTAGATGCCGAAACTGTGTTTTGGTTGGAAAGGCATCTTCAAAATTATAAAGGGACAGTTATTGCAGTAACTCATGATAGATATTTTCTAGATAATGTTGCTGGATGGATTTTAGAATTAGACAGAGGAATGGGCATACCATTCCAAGGTAATTATACAGATTGGCTAACCTCAAAGACTAAAAGACTTTCAATGGAAGAAAAACAGGAGAGTAAACGTCAAAAATCTATGAACGAAGAATTAGAGTGGATAAAAGCTTCACCAAAAGCTAGGCAAGCGAAATCTAAAGCAAGAATTAAGAACTATGAAGAAAGGCTGAATGAATCCCTTGAAAAAAGAAATGAAACAAATGACTTGTTTATTCCCGCTGGACCTCGATTGGGCTCTGTAGTGGTTGAGGCAAATAATATTGCTAAAGCATTTGGTGACAAGCTTCTTTATGATAACTTATCTTTTCAGCTTCCAGCTGGTGGTATTGTAGGAATTATTGGACCAAACGGTGCTGGTAAAACAACATTATTTCGTATGATGACTGGTGAAATTGAACCCGACAGTGGTGATTTCAAATTGGGTGAAACTGTAAAACTTGGTTATATTGATCAAGGTAGAGATTTAGATCCTGAAAAATCTATTTATCAAACAATTAGTAATGAACTTGAATTTTTGGAACTAGGTAATAGAAAAATAAATAGTAGGGCATATATTGCAAAATTTAATTTTTCTGGTGAAGACCAAAAGAAAAAAGTAAGCCAATTATCTGGAGGAGAAAGAAATAGAGTCCACCTCGCAACAATGCTTAAGGGCCAAGGTAATGTCTTACTGCTCGATGAGCCTACAAATGATTTAGATATAAATACTTTGAGAGCTTTAGAAAATGCACTTATTGACTTTCCGGGATGTGCTGTTGTCATTTCCCATGATAGGTTTTTCCTCGATCGGATTGCCACACATATTCTTGCTTTCGAAGGTGAAAGCCGTGCGGTTTGGTTTGATGGTAATTTTTCCGATTATGAAGAAGATAAAAAGAAACGACTAGGTGAGTCAGCATTAGTGCCTCATCGAGTGAGCTACAAAAAACTTAAAAGAGATTAATGTGAAGATTGTTGCAAAATTTGGAGGCTCCTCAGTAAAAGGTGCTGAGGCCATAAAAAGATGTTGCAAAATAATTAAAAATAATTGTGATATAGATGTGGTCATTTTATCAGCGACATATAATTCTACAAATGAACTAGAAATAATAGCTGGCTTGGCCATAAAGAATATCGACGGCGCGCATGTCGCTCTAAATAATTTCTTTACTAAACATGAAGATATTATCCGTAAATTAGAAATCTCAGATCAATGTTATGAATTCATAAATAACTTAAGAGAAGAGCTAAAATGTACAATTTTGCAAATGAATGAAGCTCAAAGTATCAGTGCCAAACTTATGGATCATATGTATTCGTATGGAGAACGACTTTCCACGGCCATCGTATACAAGTACTTATGTAAAAGTTCAGAGGATAGGAATCCCCTTCTTCTAGATATACGAACTTTTTTGATAACAAATGATAACTATGGCCTTGCTGAACCGATTATCGAAAAGATTAAATCTAATTTAGATTCAATTAAACAATTTAAATCTAAAGACCTTATTATTACTCAAGGGTTCATTGGTGCGACTGAAGATGGGTGTACAACGACACTGGGGAGAGAGGGGTCCGATTATTCAGCGACGCTTATTGCTGAAGCAATTTCAGCTGATCAAGTTCAAATATGGACGGATGTAGCAGGAGTTGCTACGATTGATCCGAAGCTTGTCTCTGATGCAAGGTTTATCAACAAGCTTTCCTACGAGGAGGCCACCTCGTTGGCTGAAAATGGTGCTAAGATACTGTTTCCTAAAACTTTAGCGCCTGCAAAAAGAAAAAATATACCTGTTTTTGTAAAGTCTTCTTTTTTACCTAATTCAGAAGGAACAAAAATTTGCCAAATTGCCAAAGAAGAACTGGAACCAAGAGTTTCTGGATTAGCTTTAGACAACGGATTATTAACAATTGTAGGAATTGATTTAATTCATTTTGAAGATAAGATAAAAAACTTCCTAACTGAATTTAATGCCATTCTAATAATGAAAGAAAATAATTTCATAAAATATAAATTTCCAAATAATTCAAAACTTCACCTAGCTTTATACTCACTGCATGGATATTTATTTTCAGAGTAAATATATTCAAAGTTGATCCGCTCACCATCTGAACCAAACACTTTGATTATCTCTGTTATTTTTTTGTTTTCCATATGGATTACATAATTAATATTTTGCGAAATAAGTTTTAATACTTCTGAATAAGATAAACTTTTATTTTGAATACTCATTTCGAATAATAATGCAATCCTCTCTACACCATCTCTTGCGTTAATTGAATGGATACTGCTCATTAATCCTTTATGCCCATTATTCATAGCTAGCATGAAAGGAATGACTTCTGAACCACGCATTTCTCCTAAAATGATTCGTTCTGGCCTCATCCTGAGAGAATATTGTGTATATTTTTCTAAACTGTAAAATTTACTTTCTGCTGCTAATAAATAAGTAAAATGATCTTTCTTTACATTTATCTCCTGAGTATCCTCAAGAATGATGACATGTTCCTCATCGATCATTGATAATAATGAAGTTAGTAAAGATGTCTTTCCTGATCCTGTTGAACCTGAGATCAGTAAATTTTCTTTTTTGTTTATTAGTTCTTTGATTATTGTACTCATTGACTCATTTCTAACAAAAGAACGCAAAGGTATAATCTGATTACCTATGGCCCTAATGAAAACTTTAAATCCTTTTCGACTACCATGGGTCGCGGGATGGACGACTGTTATTCGACATGACTTTTTATGAATAATAGAGTTAAAACTAACGAAAGGAATTCCTTGATTCCAATTCTTTCTTTCTTTTAGGGTTAAAACTTCGATTGATAAGAAGATTTCTTCCATTGAAATTGATAGATGGGTGCTCGAAATATTTCCTGATTGATAAACTTGAACTAGCTTAGGAGAATGAATAATAATCTCTTCAAAGCAATTGGAGAATAGATCCTCTAAATACATCAATGAGTTTATATCATGAAACCAGGCTTCTAATATTCTACTTTGTTCATGTGAAACTAAATTCATTCCTAATTCATCTGAAGTGATATCTCTAATTTCCTTAAAACCTAAAATTCTTTTCTTTGTAATATTTTGCTTATAAATATTTTTAAAATATTGTAAAACTTCGTTATTTAAGTTTTTATTAAATATATTCAAGTTTGACATAGGCCATAATCCTCTCTGTTAACTGAATTTTACTATTATCTTTAAATAGTTCTCCGAGAATAGGAAATTTTGAAAGATATGGTAAGAGCTGTTCTTCTGTTCCAATATGTAATGAGTTTGAAGTGAAGATATTGATAGTTTTCTTTAAATTAATATATATTGAAGACTCACTTTGAGAATTTGAAAAACGTGAACTCTTAGGATTAGACGACTTTGAAAATTTAATTGTATATTTAAGCTGATAAGTTCTTCCCATAGATTTCAGGTGAGTACTTATGTTAAATCCAGAAAACTTCCAAGAAGAAATAGCGCTTCCATCCTTAGAATTTGTATTTTTAAATAATGTTTCAGCACCTATCTTAAGTATAGTCTTTTCCTCAAGAGTCATAACTACTTCATGAGTTCCCATGGTTTGTAGAAAGTAATTACTTCCTTCTAGTTTGAACTTATTATCGTTAATTAAACTATTCCAATTGTTATTTAATAATTGAGAGATTCTAGAAGAAATACGAGAGAAGCCTTTTTTTAATGATTCAGACTCAGTTGTTGCCAATTTATAGAACCTTATCTTTAAAATATAATTTTGTTTTTGTTTATGACTTAACGTCTTTATAAATGTTATGAGATATCTTTTTTCTAGGTCTTTATAAAAGCTTTTATTAATGTGGTTAGAAATTGTGCAAATAATATTCAATAATGAAGAGTTACAACTTATGTAGTCTTCATATGAGTTAAAAAATCGGGAATAGATGGACATAATGATTTTGTTTTTAAGCTTTATACCGAGCTTAACTTTTAACAATAACTTCTTTAAATTTTCTTTTTCAAGATGTTTTAGATAATAATAGCTTTGAAGATCAGAGACTTCTCCAGTTGCTATAATAAGTGGTCCAGCCAGTCTTATGTCTAGATTCATTTCTTTAAGGGTTTCTCCTATATGTAAAATTTTTAGTTGGCGTTTTTTTTCTAAAACATAAACTTTGTAGGTTTTTTTCAATTTCTTTGACCAGATGACAAGTTCCGTATAACCCAACTTAAGTCCTTTAATGATAATCGTATTGATTTTCTTCTTATGCTTATGGCCTATGATGGTGGTATTTGTGACTGTAAACTTCGATATTTGAGAATATTTTATCTCCTTATGCTCTCCAATTGATAAGAGTAGTGTCGTTCTTTCAGTATCTTGAGCACTCTTTGCATGAGCCGCCATGACGCAAAGGGCCAGGGCCAAGAGTAATGCTTTGACAGCATATATAAGTATAGGTAAAAACTTAGTTCTGAAAATGTTAACAAGCTTAAAAACCTTGATTTTGTGGAGTTGGAAAATGGTTTCAAATACTAAAATAACTAAATTAAGAAGATCAAATAAGAAAGTTAAAATGGGCAAGAGAAGAAAGTCGTTGAACAATAATAAAGGTACAACTCCAAAATTTACAATCCATTTAGAAAAAAAATAACTAATCATATTATTTCCTTTTTATATTGGAGCCTTTCTATATGAAAGGCTTTTTTATTTTTTTAAGTGTGCAAAACTCCTTTTCAGAACATCCCTGTCTTGATTAATAATTTTATATTCCGAATTCTTGTTAATACATATATGTAGAATCGTTGATTTGTCTGAGACACAAGGAATTTCTTTATTATTTAAAACAATTGCTTTAGAAGGTATTGCGTGCTGATCTATAAGTATCTTTTTTATTCGATGAGCATTCTCATAATCTTTTTGTTGAAATGTAATGACAAAAAGTGTTCTCGCTTGAGTCTGGATAGAAAATAGTAGCAGGAATAAATATTTAAAATATAAGTTCATAGTATTTCCTTTTGTTTTTGTTGATTATTTTCGCCTGGGTAAAATATGGGAGTATCTTTAAACTTTGTTCGTCAGTATTAACAATTTTTGACAAGTCGCTACTCAGTATTTCTATTCTTGATGTCGTAAGATCGTTAAGGTTGTTATGTGATATCTTAATACTATGCAACCACGCTTTTCTGATAATAATTTTATTATTATTATTTAAAATGGTAATTGCCATGGGAGTGGATATATTTGTTGTATCTAAATATATTTTAGTTTGAATGATTATTTTTTTATGATGAGCACTTTTAAATGGATACCAATTTGATTTTACAGGAAGAGCCTTACTTGTCTGACACGCCGAAATACAATACACAATAATATTTGTAATAAGTAACATCAATAATAATTTCATTCGATAACTCTTTTTTAAATGATGTTCTTTACTTTTCCAATGAGCCTCAATTGATTCGATTCCATTCATAGACAAACTCCTTTAGAACAAGTGCTTTTTGATTTTCAATTTTTTCAAAAATGTAAATTAATGAAATTAGTATGCTTAAAATAATGGTAAACCATAGCGTAGTTTGGATAACTTGGTATCCAGACTCATTAAATGAGAAACTTTTGATTTTGGACTTTGAGTGGATGTTTTTGCGTTGTAAGAGAGAATGATCCTCTCTTCCCTGAAATCTCCTAAAAAAAAGTGATAGGTAAATGACCATTTCGTTTTTTTTAATATCGTTGTCCCATTTTGTCGTCGTTTAAAAGAGAATATTTTCACTCTTTGATATGGACTATTTCTAATGAATTGATAGGGGCTTGTCAGGGAGCAAAACTTTGAAGTGAAAATATTTTTCATATATGAAACAAAGATAATATTTTGTGAAATTTGGGCCGTTCTCATCGCCATTTGAGCATGGACCCGAGAAGCAGGTACTAATGATAAATAATATGATGCTTTAATTACCTTGTTAAGATGAGCAATTCTCGCTTGATATTTATCTGTCGAAACATACAGAAACTTAAAGCATAGATGTTTATGAGTCCGTTCTCTTAGTTGATTGAGAGTCTTCATATTATTTAGAATAAATAGGCTCCATAAACTTATTGACATAAGAACAAGTAAAATTCCAATAAATGAGATCTCGCCCAATTCATTAGAATTTTGATGGCCATAATTTATGTATATTAAATTTTTGAACATTTGAGCCATCTTTTAAATGAATTAAATTCAGTTTGCTTATCATCTTCATTTTATTTTTACACCGTCTTAATTTTACGGAATAATTTTTAGTAGGTTTATAAATCTCATGTAGAAATAATTTGTGAAGAAACTCTTTTTGATTTACTTGACAGTTTATTTCAACAACCATTTTTCCGAACACATGGATTTGAATAAGTAAAAACTGGATACAAACTACAAAAGCTAAAACTTTCATCTTGGTACCTCATCAATCAATTTATTGATAAAATGTAATTTAAGAATCTCTAAAAAAACTTTACTTCAATGGTAAATTTGTGACAATTTGCTCTTTCATATTATTTATTCTTTTTTGGACCACCAGTCCAAATTGTTTGACAGCGACAAGGCAAAAAATACCTACGAGGCTAGCAATAATCACATACTCCAAGACTCCTTGCCCTTTTTGATTTTTAAGAATTTTTAGTTTTTGTCTCATTAATTTCCTTCTGTAAAATTGAACGAACTTTATAGACGGTCTTCAAGAACATCAAAAGTATTGAAAACGTAAATATTTAAAAACATTAAGCGAGGTCAATAGTCGGTTAATGTTTTTGCTTTTACAAGATTAGTAATTGGTAAAAAGGTGATTGCATCAAATACTCTAAACGCTTAAAATAAGATATGGACGAAAAATCAAATCTTTATGTTTTTGAAAAAAAGGAAATATTTCTTCTTTTTTTATTTATGATTCTTATAGCACTCACATCATTTGTGTTTGGCGTCAAAATGGGAAAAAATTATTCATATAAATCTGCTGGTCTCACAACAGAAGACAGAACAAATGTCGATCTACTTTCAGGTCAAGAGGAAGATGTTAATAACACTCTAGAAAAAACCAATAAAGTGGATGAAGAAGAATTAAGAAAAGCAATGCATGAATCACTTAAAAAGAAAATAATGGATGAAATGACAAAAAATCCGGCCATGCCAATTGCAACGCCCTCCCCGATTGTAACCCCAATAGCGGAAGTTGCCGAGACTGCAAAAGAGACAGCTTCAAATAATTCAGATAAATTCACCGGAAAATTTACAATACAACTAAGCTCACATCGATCTAAAGACGAAGCCACTGAGTTTTCCAATGGATTCACGGCAAGAGGATATGACCCAATAGTTAATGAAGTAGAATTAAAGGGAAAAGGCACTTGGTATAGAGTCAGTCTCGGTGTCTTTGACAATGTGTCAGAAGCAAAAGAATACATCTTGAAAGAAAAAGAACTCTTTCAAGGTCAAGATTACGTCATAGGGCGCTTTGATTAAAGGTCTTCAAAATATTATAATTGACTAAATTTAAAATTGGAAAATTCATGAATGACGAATTCAATTCTTTTGTATTAGTTATGGCCGGTGGACAAGGAACAAGATTTTGGCCCGAGTCTACTTCTAAAAAACCTAAACAATATCTATCTTTAAACTCCAGTAAATCACTACTAGAAGAAACTCTTAGAAGATTTGATGGTCTTGTACCAAGTAAACACTCCTATGTTGTAACTGTAAAGTCACAAGAAAAATTAGCAAATGATTGTTCAAAAAATCTTATTGCTAATAATGGATTAATTTTTGAACCCTCAGGGAGAAACACAGCTCCATGTATATTATTAGCATTAGCAAAATTAGAGGCAAAAGGAGCTATGGACTCAGACCTCATGGCCATTGTTCCAAGTGACCATGTCATTTTAAACCAAAAGGGATTTCAAAGGACTGTTTCTAAGGCCTACAAATTAGCTTCAGACAATAATAAAATCGTCACCATTGGAATTAAACCAAACTTTCCTCATACTGGTTATGGATATATCCGAAAGGGCCAGGCAGTCAAAGAAGGTTCATTTGGAGTATTTGATTTTGTTGAAAAACCAGACTTTGAAACAGCAAAATCATATCTTGCATCAGGTGAGTATTATTGGAATGCAGGTATGTTTGTCACAAGCTTAAAAACCTTAAAGAACGAATTTAAAACCCACGCACCAGACATGTATGAATACTATCAAGGTTTGGTAGAATCTAATGATGATGATATTGTTAAAATTTATTCAAAAATTCGAAAAGAATCTATTGATTATGCTGTTATGGAAAAGTCTAAAAACGTTTATGTGCAAGAGGCTGAATTTGATTGGAATGATTTGGGTTCTTGGGATGCTCTTGAAACAGTCATTGACCAATGTGATGATAATGTCACTGTTCACAATAATGATCATTATTATCACGAAGCTGCAGGTAATGTTGTTTTTGCCCCAGGAAAATTTGTGAGCCTCCAATATGTAAATGACCTCATCATAGTTGATAACGATGATGTACTGATGATATTACCAAAAGATCGTGCCCAAGAAGTTAAGAAAATAGTTGAATATGTTAAATCGACTCCCTTGAAAGAGAGACTGACCTGATATCTTATTTGTCTGTGAAAAACATGAAGCTTTACTGTTGAACGCTTCATAAAAATAGAATTAAAAAGTCTTTACAATCGTTCTGATAGAAATACTTGGGCACTAACTCAAAGAAATGACCTGTGCACAATCTTTACAGGTGCAATGGGCTTTGCAGTTTATTTAATAAACTATTATATAGGAGATGAAAGGCTTCCAATTCTAGAGCCGATTTGAGAATGAAAAACTTAACTTGGTAGAGGATAAAGATCTAACGATCGACTGAAAACTTTATCTACGTGGGCAAGATAGATATTTTTAATTTCATTAAAAGTAGGTCTAGGTAATTCTAAGACAATATTTTTTTCTTTTAATAAATTCACCAAAGTATCAAAAAATACATCTACAGAATTTTCTTTGAAACCTTCAAAAGATGATTTTTGAAGAATCTCATAAAGCTCTTCCCTTCTAAAATCTGTTTTTTGAATTAGGTGATGTAGATAATAGCTTGAGAGGTAAGTGAAGTTTTCATTTACTCTATTTTCAATTACCTCTTTGTGAAACTCTAAATTATTAACAGTTTTTGTTAATCTTTCTACTCCATAGAGCATAAGTCCTAAATTGTCTGGAAGAAATAATCTTTCGGCACTTGAGTGAGAGATATCTCTTTCATGCCAAAGCATAATATTTTCTTCAGCTATTTTTGCATGTGATCTTAAAACTCTCGCAATACCTGTTAGATTTTCTCCACTTATTGGATTTTTCTTATGGGGCATAATAGAAGAACCTTTTTGGCCTTTTGAAAAACCTTCATGTAGTTCGTTTACATCAGATCTATGAAGATGTCTGATTTCAACACATAATCTTTCAATAGCACATCCAACTAGAGAATTAATCTGAGTAAGTTTTGCGATTCTGTCTCTAGGAATGACCTGAGTTGAAAGAGGTTCCACTTTTACGCCTAGTATTTTGGCTGCCATAGCTTCAGCTTCCGGATTAACAATAGTGTAATTACCCACAGCCCCTGAAAATTGAATAGTTAATTCACTTTCATAAAAAGAAACGAGGTCTTGATAGCGACGAGCAAATTCGTTGTAATGACCTAAAAGTTTTTGCCCAAAGCTCATAGGCTCTGCATACATTCCGTGGGAGCGACCGATACAAACTACACCCTTCATTTCTGTAGCTCTGTTGTATAATGCCTTAAGAAGTCTTCTATAGGATATGATAATTATTTCTAGGCCTTCCTTTATTTGAAGAGTGAGAGAGGAATCAATAATATCAGATGAGGTCACACCAAAGTGAAAGTACTTCGCAACCTCAGGATCTAAATTTTCTGTAATCGAAGTACAAAATGCAATGACATCATGTTTTACGGTATTTTCAATTTCAATAATTCTTTCAGGGTTAATGACTGCCTTTGCAGCTATTTTTTCACTTATACCAGTAGGAACTTTACTTCCCTCAAGAGATTTTAAAATGGCCATCTCAATATTTAGATAAGTTTCGAATTTATGTTGGTCAGTAAAAATTGAAGAAATTTCTTTTTTTTCGTACCGTGGAATCATGGTCATACCTTTTTATAAGAATAGGCCATCCTAAAAATAAAAAGTGAAATCAATCCCAAGTGAAACCCAAGATAAAAGTAAGTTTCTAGAAGAACTCGATTCGCCTTCAAATTCCAACGGCTTTTTTGTGTGAATAAGGTTATAGCTCATTTTACCACCAATGTGAAAACTTTCAGAAGTTCTAGCATGAATGCCGAAATCTGCTTTTAGACCTTCTCCAGAAAATGAGTCGCCGCGAAAAGAGTCATCCACTTGATTATAGGTAATAAAGGCACCAACTGTTTCGTATAATGTACTTGAACGAAATAAATGACGAATATAATTTGTTCTATATGAAAGGCCAATACCAAGAGTAAGAATTCCAAGGGATGATTCTTCAAGATCTTCACTTGTTGCTCCTAAAGCAGAATTATTTGTCGTGACTTGATCAAATCTGGCGGATGCTTTTGAAACTGAGAAGTCTAGCCAACCAAAACTTTTTTTGGTTCCATAAATAAATTCAAATGTCGAAATTGTTGTGAATTCGAATATATCAGAATTAAAATGGTAAATAACTGAATATCTACCAACATCAGATTTTAAATCGTAGATTCCTCTTGTGATTCCTGTTTTAGGATCTTGTGTTGCAGATAATACTTGGGCATCAGCATCTTCTACTTCTGAAAATGTGTCCTCTAAATAGTCAGCATAAGAAAGAGAGTTATGACAAATCAGAGAAAGAACAATCAATATCTTTTTCATTTTCCTTTCTCCCTTATTGCTAGATTTTCAAAATTTTGACCAGGGAAGTCTTCCTGACCCATCGTCTCTGCTAGTTCTAGCTTAGCTTTCAAATGCAAGAATTTTAAAGTTTCATAAGCAGCTTCAGTTGTTGATTGTTCTATGAGAGCAAGTCTGAAATCTTGAAAGTCTGTTCTCTTCTTTAAATAATCGTCGAGTACAGTATCGAATAGTTTTTGTAAGGTGGTTATTCGTGCATCCAAAACTTTTAGTTCGTTTTGAAGATTTGTTAACGAATAATACTTTGATCTCACTGTTGATTGTGATTCATGTTTCGCTTGCTCAAGATTTTTTTCTGCTAGTTCTCTTGCTGTATAACTTAAAGTTGTTTTTCTCGTATTGAATAGGCCGTCTTTTCCTGTGAGCGCCCAGGTTGCTGCGATGCTTGCCACTAACTCAATATTTGAATTATTGGAATTGGTTTCATAATCATTGATATAGGTTGAAGTAGAGAAACTATGCGTATAGGCTCCAAGATTTATTGAAAACTTAGGCAAGGGTAAATTTTCTCTCTGCACAATATCATGACTTCGTTTTGCAATATGAACAGCTACTTTCGCGTCTTTAATATTAAGATTGTCTTTTTTTGCATATTTCAGGGCCTCATCAAAAGTTGTTTTCATAGGAATGTACTTAAGTCTTTCTCTAAATATATATATTGTACCAACTGGATCTTTTAGGAGAATCGCTAGAGTTTCATCTGCTGTGCCTGTATTTCTTTTTGCTTCAAAATATTCACTTTGCGATCGAAGATACTCAGCTCTCGACTGATAATATTCTCTTTTAGATACTTTCTTCAAAGTAACTTTTTCTCGGTTCATACTGTAGATAAAGGAAGTATGACGGAGTTGTTCTTTTTTTATTGCAGAAATCTTTTTGTACATAATGGTCTCAAAAAAAGCATTTATTATAGAATGTTTTAGAATTCTTCTTTTTTCTAATAACTTCTGCTTGCCTCTGAGGTAAGTTTCCTTACTGTTTAGAAATTCTAAGTAGTCTTTACCCCAGTTGAAAACGGTATAGTCTTCAATCACAAATGCAAGATTTCCTGAAGGATAAGGGGAAGTTGTACCTCCCGTTTTTTCTCCTTTCTTTATTCTGCCAACTCTCTGAGAACTAGAAGTTAATTGAAGACTTATTTGTGGGTACCAAAATGCATGTTTTGAGTCTGTCCAATTTAATTCAAGGATTTTATCTTCATACTTTCTTTTTTGTTGTTCGTAATTTTCTCTGAGACCCTGCTCAATTGCTCCATTCAATGTGACTGTTTTAATTTGATCTTTAAATTTGAATGAGCCAGTCTCTTCCTGTACATAACCACCGGATTTAAGCTGTGGTACTTTTTTTGTCTGAGAATATACGGGATTTACACTTAAGATGAAGCTAGATATTGATAAATATTTTAATACATTTTTATTCATATATAAAAATGATGACATAGGAATCAAGGAGTGTGAAGTTTATTGTAGTAAGTTTGGACAACCCATTTTAACTAATGCCTCTTCAGCATTAACAATTTTTTGAAGAGCAAGTTCTAATTCGTATTTTAATCTAACACTCGTTTTAACAATTTTAACGTAAAAATCTCTATCATCATCTTTTTTAGAAATATTAAGCAAATGATCGTTTCTTGAAATTAGGGATTTTAGATTTTGTTTATGCCAAACTTTATTCTTACGTTGCTTATTAAGCTCATAGCAGCGTAATGATGTTGAAGGATTAGTTATAATGTCGGTTTGAAAATCCTGCTTGTCATATGATTGGGCCATTGCACCATGGATAATGATCCAAATGGCGCAGAGTGTAGTGGTCAATTCTTTCATAAGGTCGACCTCTCCTGTCGGTTATAGTGTGATATATAAAAAAAGAGTTGTTTCAATACATTTCAAGTCTAACATAACTTTCAGAAGGGCATGAAAAGTGATAGATTCTACCTTTAAAGCAATTGCTAACTATGAAATTTTTAAGGCTTTTTGTGGAGCATAAAAATATTCTTATTCTAATTCCATCCAGATATCATTCTTCTCGGTTTGAAGGTAAGCCTCTTGTCCCCATAAATGGAAAAAGCCTTATTAAAAGAGTCTATGAAGGCTGTGAAAGAATCAAAACAAGTAATCAAGGCAAGAATCTATTGAATGTTGATATTGCAGTGGTTACAGATGATGATCGTATTGAAAAGCATGTCAAAGATTTTGATGGTGAAGTTGTTCGTGTAGATGAAAAACTTGAAAGCGGAACATTAAGAATTGAAAAAGCATATAAGAAATACTTTAGGGAAAAGAAAAAATATGATGTGATTATCAATGTTCAGGGAGATGAGCCATTAATCGATGGCCCTGACTTACAAAATTTAGCAGATTTTCATATCAATTCTCAATTTAGTATTTCTACAATTGTTAAACCTGAATCCATGTCAAATGAGAATATTAAATCTAGCGATAAGGTAAAAGCAATCTATTCTAAAGAGAATGGGAAATGTCACTTCTTTACTCGTGCAGAGGTTCCTTATATCAGAGATCAATCAGATGCTTCTGATAATAACGAATGGTTCTTGCATATTGGCGTATATGCATATTCACCAGAGTCTTTATTAAACTATTGCTTATTGAAACCAAGTTATTATGAAGAATTAGAAAAGCTTGAACAGTTAAGGGCCCTTGAGAATAATATGACAATTGGTGCAATAATTACAAGTCACGAAATGATCGGTATTGATACACCAGAAGATATAATAAAGCTTGAAGGGGTTTTAAGTGAATAATAAAAAACTAAATAAAAAGTTTATTTTTATTACGGGAGGTGTGGCCAGCTCCTTGGGGAAAGGTTTGGCCGCTGCTAGTCTCGCGGCTCTTCTAGAACGTAGAGGAGTAAAAATAAATATGTTAAAAATGGATCCTTACATTAACGTTGACCCTGGAACAATGAGTCCCACTCAACATGGAGAAGTTTTTGTGACAGATGACGGAGCAGAGACGGATTTAGACTTAGGACATTATGAACGTTTTACATCTTTGACCCTCTCTAAAAAGAGTAATTTTACAACAGGTCAAGTTTATCTTCAGGTAATCGAGAATGAGCGTGAAGGAAAATATTTAGGAAAAACTGTTCAGGTAGTACCACATATTTCTGATGAGATTAAAAGACGGATACACATTGCTGCTGAAAATGTTGATTTGTTAATAGGTGAAATAGGAGGGACTGTTGGCGATATCGAGTCATTGCCTTTTATGGAATCCATAAGGCAATTTGCAAATGATGTTGGAACTGAAAATGTTTTATTTGTACATCTTGTACTGCTGCCTTATATTGCAGCTGCAGGGGAAGTTAAAACAAAACCGGCACAGCACTCTGTAAAAGAATTGCGATCAATTGGCCTGTTTCCAAATCTGATTATTTGCAGATCAGACAGAGAACTTGATAAAGGTATTAAAGAAAAGCTGAGCCTGTTTTGTAATGTTCCAAAAGAGAATGTTTTTTTATCAATAGATGTTGATTCAATCTATAAAGTTCCAATATTATTTCACAAACAAGGTTTAGATGAAAAGATAACGGAGCTTTTAGGCATGTGGACTGGACGACCTAATATAAAAGATTTAGAAAAGGTTGTTTATAATTATGAAAATCCTCTTCGTGAAATAAATATTGGCATAATAGGGAAATACACTGATTTAATTGAGTCATATAAATCGCTTGGTGAAGCATTATCACATGGTGCCATTGCAAACCAATTAAAACTTAATACTGTTTTTATTGATGCTGAAGAATTAGAAAGCAAAGAGAAACTTGAATCCTTGCTCACAAATCTAAACGGAATCTTAGTTCCGGGAGGATTTGGAGAGAGAGGCACTGAAGGTAAGATCGCTGCTGTTAAATATGCCAGAGAAAATAAAATCCCATACTTTGGAATCTGTCTAGGGCTTCAAATGGCATTAATTGAATTTGCTCGAAATGTTGCAGGCATTAATAAAGCAAACTCTGAGGAATTCTCCAAGGGAGGAGAACAAGTAGTTCATTACATGGAAGGACAATCAAAAGAAGGTCGCAAAGGTGGCTCCATGAGATTAGGAGCATATGATTGTGAATTAAAGGCAGGATCATTAGCAGAAAAAATTTATGGAGAAAAACTGGTTTCAGAACGTCATCGTCATCGTCTAGAAGTTAATAATAAATATATTGAAACAATGGAAGCCTCTGGTTTAACAATTTCAGGTAAAAATAAAGAACTTGATCTGGTAGAAGTAATTGAGTTGAAAGAACATCCATATTTTATTGCTTGTCAGTATCATCCAGAATTTAAATCAAGACCGTTTTTACCGCATCCACTTTTTAGAACTTTTATTCAGGCTGCTGGGAAACAAAGAGGGAGTGAGCAAAATGCATAATATGGATTTTTTCTTAGGACCATGTGTTTTAGAGAGTGAAGAGCTGGCATTAGAGATAGCGAAATATTTAAAAGAAAATATTGAACCTTTAGAAGGAGTAAATGTTTTCTTTAAAGGAAGCTATGATAAGGCCAATAGGACATCAGTTGATTCCTTTAGAGGGCCAGGATTAACTGAAGGGTTGAATATTCTTCAAAAAGTTAAAGATACTTATGGATTTCCATTGATTACAGATTTTCATGACCCTGATCAAGCGATGCCCGTTGCTGAAGTTGTGGATGTATTACAAATTCCAGCATTCCTTTGTAGACAAACTGATATGATCTTAGCTGGAGCTAAAGCATGTAAAAAATTTGGAAGAAAATTAAAAATTAAAAAAGGCCAATTTCTTTCACCTTCAGACACAAAACAAATTGTAGAAAAAGCAGCTACAATTTTAGATAGAGATTCAATTCTTCTTACGGAAAGAGGTACTTCTTTTGGATATAATAACTTAATTGTTGATATGGCCTCTTTTCAGGTGATGAAATCCTTTGGTGTGAAAACGGTTCATGATGCAACTCACTGCGTTCAACAACCGGGAGGACTTGGAACAATAACTGGTGGAAAACGAGACCAGATTTTTGTTCTTGCCAAGGCCGCTGTGGCTGCTGGGGCCGATGCTGTCTTTATGGAATGTCATCCCGACCCAGACAAAGCGAAGTCTGATTCAACAACTTGTTTACAATTGGAAAAACTCCCTGAAATAGTCTCAACATTAGTAAAACTAAAAATGATAGTGGATAAATAATATGAATTTCACAGAAAAAGATCTACTTGATGCTGTAAATCTCCATAGAGTAAAACTCTCTAAAATTAAATGTGTGGTATTTGATTGTGACGGGATATTAACAAATGGTCATGTCACTTATGAAGGGGAAGAAATGGGCTGGAATAGAACAAGCCATACCTCTGATGGATATGGAATGCAGATATTAATGCAAGCTGGACTTAAAGTAGGTGTTATTTCTGGTGGAAATAGTAAAGGAGTACTTAAAAGATACAAAGATAATTTAAAGTTAGATTTTGTATATCTCGGTAATGAAGATAAACGTCAAGCCTATAAAAAAATATTAAAAATGGGCTTTAATGATGATGAAGTGCTTTATATGGCCGATGAATTGTTCGATATGCCACTCTTAAAACGATGCGGGTTTGCCGTCACTGTGCCGATTGCATCCCAAGAAGTGAAAGCCGTCTGTGATTATGTAACCATTAGAGAAAGCGGTATGGGTTGTGCTCGTGAATTAATTGATATCTTAAGGAATGCTCAAAACTTAACCGTAAATGTTCCTGAGTTTTAATAAGATGAGTAATGATAAAGAAAAAAGAGAAGGAATGATGCAATTGTTGGATAATCAATATGATTGGCCAGCAATCTATAATTTTAAATTTGTAGTATTGGCCACGAAAATAAATGAATTGAAACAACTGGTAGGTGATGAGGGTTTAACCATGAAAATGTCTAGTAAAGGGAAGTATATTTCACTTACAATAAATAGAACAATGAACTCTAGTTTAGAAGTCGTTGAGTTTTATGAAAAAGTTTATGTAATAGAAGGAATTATTACACTCTAAGTAAGGAAGATAAATGAGTTACGATACAGCAATTGTTGTTGGGGCTGGTGCATTTGGTACATGTATAGCCTCTGTTCTTGCCAACAATTTTAAGAAAGTTATTTTAAAAGTTAGATCTGAAGACGTTTATCTTGCTATCAAAAACCAAAAGGAAAACTCTGTTTATCTTCCTGGCATTAAGTTGGCAGATAATATTGAGGCTGCTTTATCTTGGGAAGAATTAGATCAACAAACTCTAGGTTCAAAAATTGAAATAATTGTTTCAGGCTTGCCTACTGCTGGCATAAGCGGATTCTTTGATGAACAGTATCTTAGATTTAAATCCTATTTTGATCAGAATATACCCCTCGTTTCTCTATCAAAAGGAATTGATCCAGATACCCTTGAGCTATCTGATGATCTCTTTTTTGATATGTTTTCTCAGCATAGAGAATTATTTTGTTTTTTATCAGGGCCTTCATTTGCAAAAGAAGTGATGCAAGAGCAAATTACATTAGCAACTTGTGCAGGACGATCTAAGAAAGTATTAAATAAAGTAGCGAAAATGATGGATGCCCCTTATTTTAAATTACTACTGTCTTACGATGTAAAAGGAGTGTTACTAGGAGGAGCATTAAAAAATATCTTAGCAATTGCTGGCGGAATTGTAGAAGGTCTCGGCTACAACCACAATACTAGAGCAGCATTGATAACTAGAGGGATTACCGAAATGCTTAAGTTTGGAATGGTTTATAATGCTAGGCCTGAAACTTTTTATGGTCTGTCTGGTATGGGCGATCTTATCTTAACAACAACTGGAGGTCTTTCAAGAAATAAGAAGTTCGGCATAGAAATAGCTAAAGGAAGAACTGCTGAAGATATAATTAACTCCCAAAGAACAGTTGTAGAAGGTTATAAGACGGCTAAAGCTGCTCATCTCGTCTCAAAAAAATATGATATAAATGCGCGGATTTTTAACGGGGTTTATTCTGTTTTGTATGAAGGCGAAAAAGCTGAAGATGTCATTAAATCGATGATGAAAATACCAAGCCGCTTTGAAATTGAGTAATTCTCAACTTCAAAGCACATAAAAACTAATAACAATAAGCTTGCTCTAAAAAGTATCTCTGGCAAAGGTGGCCAGGGTTTCCGCAATCGCTATCATTTTGAGAGTGGTAGATTCTATCTCTGCACCTTTTGGACTCAGAGGCCTTTACATTAACAATAAATGTACCTGTTGTGACAATCGTCCCATTCTTTTGGAGCTTATAATTGATGGTGTTTTTACCACTTCTGAGCAAAGGTCGTTGTAATAAAGAACCTAACCATAAATTAAAATATTTTTTACTTTCACCCTGAACGGCATCAAACGATACTTTCTTACTTCTTCTTGAACCTTGTTGGTGTCTCGCTTCTAATGTTACTTTATTTGCATCAATTGCAGGATGAATGAATTTATCTCTATCACCCGATTCTAAGTAATCCATACGACAAATATGTGATCGCGACCTTTTAGGACAATAAGTATAAATATTTCCGTAAATATAATGTGAAGTTAAATTGCTTCCAGATTTAAATCCAATAGCTCCATCAGCAAATAGTTGGAATGAGCTGAATAGAAATACTAGTAGGATAAGATTGTTTAACATTATTAATTTCCTTTTTTTAGACTTGATTATTTTATAGGTTTTGAAATCTAATCGTCAAAGAAACTTAGGATTAATTTAAATAATTACTTATTTCTTCTAATGATATAGTTTCTCCAAGATTAACTAGCTTGCCATTGCTGTCGAGTATAAAGTAAGCAGGTACTCCTGCCATTCCATGATCTTTCAACCATTTACCAATCTTCTCATCGCGTTTTGTCCAATCCGCTAGTAGTAATTTAACATTCTTTTGTTTTACCAATTCTTCAAACTCATTCGTTTCTAACACTACTTTTTCATTAATTTTACAGGTAAAACACCACTTTGCTGTAAAATCAATAAATACTAGATGCTCTTCATTTAAATACTTCTGAAGTTTTTCATTTGAAAATTTCTCCCAAGAGAGTCCTCGTATTTTTTTTTCCTGTAGCAGAGAACTCTCTGAACTAATATTCGATTTATTCATGGGGGAAAAGGACATTTGTAGAAAGAGAATTAAAGGTAATGTTAATGAAAACCAACCCAGCTTATTAGACTTTTTCTTTAATAAAAAAGATACCAGAGTGAGTAATAATATAAAGAATAATTTATAGACTTGGATTTTAATGTCAACTTGTGCCAAAAATATATCAAAGAGCCAAATGACAGTTAAAAGCAGAGTTAACCCTAAAAACTTTTTGAGGTGATTCATCCAATTTCCAGGTTTGGGAAAAAATGAAATAATCTTGGGGAAAAAAGCAGTCAGAAGAAAAGGAAACGCTAAGCCTAATCCAATCATGAGGAACATTATTAAAATTGTGAATTGATTTGATGAAAATGCAAAAGTTAAAGCCGTTCCAAGAAAAGGGGCGCTACAAGGTGTAGAGAGAATCGTTGCCAAAACACCACTCAAAAAATCTCCTGTAAAAGAATCAGATAATTGCATTCCTCCCAAGTTTTTTCCTCCGGGGGTCACAATCTCAAATAGTCCAAATAAATTCAAGGCCATGACAAAGAGTATGAGAATTGTTACTGAGACAAATAAGGGAGATTGTAATTGAAATCCCCAGCCGACGTAACTTCCTGCTTGCTTTAGAAGAATAACAGAAATCGCTAACATAACGAATGAAAACAAAATTCCCAAACTGTAGAATATATTATGTTTAAATATTCGTTTATTACTTTCACTTGAATGCGTAATAAGACCAAATAATTTAATGCTAATGACAGGAAGAACACAAGGCATAAAATTTAGAATAAATCCGCCTAGAAATGCAAATAATAAATAATACATGAAAGAAAAATTCTCTATAGGTTTAACCATTTCAATCTTCTTAATTTCCTTATTATTTGATTTTGAAATGTCAATTTTTTTAAGTAATGTTAATAGTTTTTCAGAGGCAGTCGCGGAAGTTAAGTTAAAAGAAGGAAAGCTTTTTTCTATGACTTTTATTTCTTTTGAAACGGGATCAGTAAATAGAAACTTAAGATTTAAAGGAGATTTAAATCTACCGTCTTTCGGTAAGTCAATAGGAGGGTCCTGATATTCTCCGTCCCAATCAATCGGGAGTTTTCCAAAAATATTCTTTTTTGAGTCTGTATGAATTACTTCATGGGTAAAAGTCAGAGGGGTAGTAGGAAAAGGGGTCAGAAGATTTCTATCATTCGAAGGAGAGAAGTGAGAGGGATTTGTAAAATTATAGTAAAGTACTAATCCATCTTCTTTTAGATTTCTAGCAAGTACTAAATCTAAATTATCAGGAAAACTTTGCTTTAAAGGTAATTTTGAAAATTTATTTATTAAGGTTTCTTCGCTGACCGACAACTCTGAGTCAGCATTTTTGAGCATACCATTTTGAAATGTTGCTGTAATAGATTTTTTACCTGGAATACATATATGTTTGCAGACTAACCAGGTTCCATTAATATCTATGTTCTTATTTTCTAGAGCTGAAACTTGAGAATCTTTTAACTTAAAGAAAAATGAATAATCGTTTTCATATCCATAGGCCCACATATTTCCTTCTTCCAAATATCTTTTTGGAGAAGGCCATTCTAAAGATTCAATTTCTAAAACTTTTCCGTCTAGTTTAAACTGTATTTTTAATGGAAGTCCTGCATCCCCTGGGTTTTTCCAGTACGTATGCCACTTTGGTTGATTTTTAAATGAAATGGCAATATAGGTTTGATCGTTGAGGTTTAGTGAATTTGCACCCATGAGGACAGGATTATCGGAGATATCATTTTGATTTGAATGAGCATTTTGGGCCCCAAAAGTAAGTAGAACAACAGAAAATAAACCTGTAAAAAATTTTAGAATGCCCATTTTTATGTTCCTTTTTGATAATCTCTCTTATTATCGGATATAGAACACGAATGAACAATATTGAGAGGGTCAAAACCTTGTCAATTTTCTGTAATTAATTCATGATTGTGGTGCGTTGCGCGGTCTATGTTCTGCTTCTTTAGTTAACTTCTGTTTATGATGTAACGCCTTATCTATTGAGGCGATAAGATAGTTAAGGTCTAGAGTTAGTACTAGTTCCAAATCTAGAGATTTTACTCTTCCTGTTCTTCATCAAAGAGATAATCTACTTGCGGAGAGCAGTTTGTATCATCGCTATTTCTGCATGTCCTTGGAGTCCATTGAATGCTAACTCCGACTCCGCCGAGTAAAGCTGCGGGAGAAATAGTAAGACCTCCTGAGTATTGTCGATCTTCACTTGAGCGTCTTCTAAAAAGTTTACCAACAAAATAGGCAATTCCAGCACTCATTGTGACATCAGAGAGCCAGTGAGCATTATCATTAACTCGAGAGAGTGAAACGATAGTGGCCAAACTATAGGCCACAATTGGTACCCATCTTGTTTCCCTATAGTTAGTTGCAAAAATTGTGGCTATTGACCAAGCGGCAACAGAATGTCCCGAAGGAAACGAAGTATTGTCTGAAGGCCATGAAGCACCATCATAACTATAAGGTCCGTCTCCCTGTCTTGGTCTATGTCTGTGGCTTAATGATTTCAATATTTCTACAATTGCTCCTGTTAGGGCCAAGTTTCCTATTGAACTTAAAGTTGTTCTCCTTAAATTTTCGTTTCTAAAAACTAATGCTGTCGCTAATGATCCTAATAGAAAGTGAGGAATACCATCTTGCCCTCCAAGATAATATCCGAAAGAAGCGATTCTATCTGTCGTATCAGATCTGTGATCTTGAACAGTATCCATAATTTGTTGATCGAAGACCATCATGATTCCCACAACACCTAACAATCTTAAAAAATTAGTAGCATCAGTACTATCATAAGGAAGGGGAATAAAAACTCCATGCTCATCATCAGCAGGGGTGAGATCATTATGGAGTTGAGAACTGTTATTTATATAATGGCTTGATACTGAGTTACATTCATTTAATAGTGGGTCTAAATCATCACAGAAATCATTCGAAACAGCAGAAGCTGTAGAATTGAGAGACAGAAGAGCAGCTATAAGAAATATTTTAACTTTTTTCATAAACCTATTCATAGGACAATATATACTGTCGTGCAATATTTATATAAGAAGCTCTCTAAGTAAGTACTCAATATCAGGTACTTGGGGTGAGAGCTACTGCAATTTAATTTTTTTCTATATGGGGCAGTAGGGCAGCGCCAAGAACACCTGCGCTATCACCGAGTTTGTTTTTATAAATTTTTGGAGAAAAATCTTTGAGGAAATTAATGTCACTGAGCTTTTCTTCAAGTCCTTGATAGATAGCATCTTGATTACTTAATCCGCCACCTAGAACAAAGTAGTGTGGATCAAAAATATTGCTCAAGTTACAAATAAATTTTAAGAGGTCTTCTTGGTAGTCGCCTAATATAGACAGGGCAAGTTTGTCCTTAGTCTGTTCGATTAAATGAAAAATTTCTTTTGCGTTTATTATGTCCTCTGACATAGATGAATTTTTTAGATTAAAACCAAACTCTAATCCCGATCCTGATAAATATACTTCAGCACATCCTTTTCTACCACAGTAGCAATCTCTCCCATTATTATGTAAAACAGTATGACCTATTTCTCCCCCCCCTCCTATTTTTCCATTGAGTAAATGGCCATTTATGAGAATCCCGCCTCCACAACCTGTTCCTAAGATAATCCCTATTGAGATTTGATCTTTAAATTTGATTCCAAACTGATCCTTAAAGTTGACACCAGCACCTCCCAATGATTCTGCTAATGCAAAACAATTGGCATCATTATTTAATGAGATATTAGGTGATATTTTTAAACTTTCTTTAAAAAAAAAGAGTAAGTCTTCTTTTATTGGCCTGTTTTCAAATATCTGTGAGTTTCCGTGAATCATTTTAAGAGTTTCTGGATGAACAGAGCCTGGCAAACCAATTCCAACTTCAAGAATATCAGAAGCGTTTACTTTACTTTCTAAAATGATGTCTTGAATGAGGTTTTGTAATCTCGCTAAAACATCCTTGTAGCCATAATCTCTATTCGTTGGAATTCTTTTTCGAATCAAAATTTTGAAAGATTGAATGTTACTTTCGTCGAGGGAAATAGGATTAGGGAGGTTTTTGTTGTCTGATAATTCTATTATGGCGGCTTCCATTTTGGAGCCGCCAATATCTATTCCTAGTGAGTACTTATATGACATCTTCTATGACCTATTCTTTGAAGTGCTTTGCTCAAGTTTTAGACGAAGATTGATGTATGTCAAGAAAGCTAATTTAACCATTTCGTTATTACAGACAGTTAAGTCCTTTTTTATTGATATCTTAAAGAAATAAACTTTTTAACTATTTGAATTTATATAATTCACTAAATATTTTTCTATAAATGACGAAAAGTCTAAGAACTAAAAGAATTAATTTTCTTAATTAGGAATTAAATTATGAAAAAAGTTTTTAAAACAATTGGTTTAACTATTACCTGTTTATTTATGAGCTCATGTCAGTTTGTTGATTATATAGAATCAAAATCTGCATCGATAAATAATTATGAGAGGGTGGCGTTGAACTTATCGAAAGAAAATCGAATTCTCCAAACAAAAATGAGTAGTCTTCAATTTGAAATTCAAAGTGTAAAATCACGGAATCAATATTTAGAGTTAAAGCTTCAAGAAAAAAGCAATAAAGTCAAAAGAGAGATTGCAAGCATCGTTCCAAGTTTGCCAAAAAATAATTTTGTCAAAAATGATATTTATCATTGGAGCTCAGATCAAATGTTGGCAACAGCTGAAAAAGAATTTAACAGCAAGAACTTTGAAAAAAGTGCTCAGTTTTATCATGCCATTTCTATTAATTACAACACTCCAAATATTTTAACAGACAGATATCATTTCGAAGCTGGTATTGCTGCTTATGAATCTAAAAGCCATGATGATTGGACTATTTATCATTTAAACTCATTGGTGAGTAAATATCCTTATTCTAAGTTCTATAGAGGGGCAAAGCTTTGGATGGCCCTTGCAAACTTGAGGCAAGGTAATCATAAAGCTTTCTACTCTACTGTTGATGAATTTAGAAAGAAGTATAAGAATACACGAGAATGGGACATCTTAAAAGGTCATTATGAAACAATTGTTCAAAAATATAAATAAGACTAGTCTCTTTATTACTCTTATTGTTCATCTTATGGCCTATAAGGTTCATGCGCTAGATTCTGTTGCTATCGTTAATGATATTAAAGGTACCGTGTTTGTTTCGGCTCATGGAAAAACAGCCCAATTGAATATCGGCGATGAGATTTTATTAGGATCAGAAATTTTGACTACAGCTGGAGGAACAGTTTCACTTACTGATTATTATGATCATCAATTTCATCTTTCAAATTCTTCTCATGTTAAATTGAAAGGAGATACAATTCAGTTAAGAAGTGGATATCTTTGGATGCAATCTTATAGGAAAATAGGTGCAAATTCTCCATTTAAAATTACAACAGCAAACTCTATTTCAAAATATACATATGGAGAATCGATTTTATCATTTGATCCTGTTTCTACTAAAACTCAATTGCTTGTTATAAAAGGAAAGTTTATTTTTCAAAATATTCAAAATGAACTCGACCAAATATATGTGGAAGATGGTTTATTTTCTTACATAAAGACAGATCAAAATAAGGGAGGTCCTCGAGCATCTACACCTGTAGGATTTTCATCTTTTAAAAAGATTACCAGCTTGTTTAATCGTGTAGCACCTATGGGGTCGATCGATCATATTGTAAAACGAGAAAACACAATAGCTAAAATGAATCCGACGCTGAAAACAGCTCCTGAAATAACTCCAAGTTGGAAAAAAACAAGTAATAAAAGAGAGATTGCATCAAGTCCAATAAAATCAGGAAATATTATTTACATCCATGGTAGTAAGAAAAGTGATTCACGTTTTTTAAGTAAACAATTAAAATACTTAGGAAAAAAACATAATATCAGGAAGAAGAAGAAAAAAGTCTTTAAGCATTCAAAAGTGACTGTAAGAATCTATGGAGCTGATTTTAAACTCAAAAAAGTTCCAGCATCTGTAACAAAAGTAAAAGAGACTATTAAGCGGTCAAAGCCAGTTATTAAAGTAGTGACGAAAAAGGTGAAAGCACTCTCAATAAGGGCCCCTGCATCTACTACTTCATCCAGTACTCAACTTAATGATAAGGGTGATGCCTTTGAAAAAGGTTTAAAGAAGGCCTATAAAAAGCAAACGCGTCATTCTCCAGAAATAAATAGTCTCATTCATGACTTAAAAAATTATGATCAAGATTTCAAAACGGCCTATTGAAGTATGGCCGCCCGCATTGAGTCTTTGAATTATGACATGTTGTCTCGCCAACTGGCGTGCCATAAGTTATAATTTTCTCAATTCAAATTCAATTATGTACGAGGTTCTTACTATGTCAAAAATCGAAACAGAATCCTTTCTCACTTATGACGATGTTCTTCTAAGGCCTGGATACTCTGAAGTTTTACCATCCGACACTGATTTAGAGACGCGATTCTCTAGGAATATATCTCTTCGAATTCATTTGGTCTCAGCAGCAATGGACACCGTTACTGAATCACCTGTTGCCATTATTATGGCACAACAAGGGGGAATTGGTGTTATTCATAAAAACTTACCTATTGATAGGCAGTCTAAAGAAGTCGAAAAAGTAAAAAAGTATGAGGCTGGAATGATTTTAAATCCTGTCACAGTTAATGAAGATGCAAGCCTTGCAAAAGTTGTAGAAATAACTAGAAGCCATAAAATTACGGGGGTACCAGTTGTTAATAAAGAGGATGAACTTGTAGGAATTTTAACCTCTAGAGATATTCAATTTGAAGCTGATTTCAATAAAAAAGTTAAAGAAGTGATGACAGGAAAAGATCGACTTATTTCTGCTGAAGAGGGAATATCGTTAGAAGATGCACAAATCCTTTTACATAAACATAGAATTGAAAAACTTCCCATCGTGAATAAAAAATTTCATTTAAAAGGCCTTATAACAATTAATGACATACTTAAGAAACTTCACTATCCGAGTTCAAATAAAGATTCTTTCGGCAGACTTCGAGTTGCAGCAGCTATAGGGGTAGGAGATAAAGAATTCATAAGAGCAAAGGCCTTAGTGGAAGCTAAAGTTGACGCTCTGGTTATTGATACCGCTCATGGACACTCGAAAGGTGTTATCAATATGGTCAAAAAAGTTAAAGCAGAATTTCCTAATGTTGATGTCGTAGCAGGAAATGTCGCGACTAAAACAGCTTGCGAAGACCTTATCAAGGCTGGAGTTGATGGTATAAAAGTTGGAATAGGCCCTGGGTCAATATGTACAACAAGAGTTGTTGCAGGAATCGGAGTTCCTCAATTTTCTGCTGTTAAAGAATGTGCAGAAGTATGTTTAGCAAAAAAAATTCCATTCATCGCTGATGGTGGAATTAAGTATTCTGGAGATATTGTAAAGGCCCTTGCTGCAGGAGCTAGCTGTATTATGGTAGGGTCTCTTTTTGCGGGATGTGATGAAACGCCTGGTGAGACAGTACTTTATCAAGGAAGAACTTATAAAGTTTATAGAGGAATGGGGTCATTAGGAGCAATGTCATTGGGGTCTAAAGACAGATATGGGCAATCAGCAGTAGATGATATTCAAAAGCTAGTACCGGAAGGAATTGAAGGACAAGTACCATATAGAGGTGCGCTCGCTACGACAATTTATCAGCTGCTTGGTGGAATCAGAGCAGGGATGGGTTATGTTGGGGCGTTGAATCTTGCTGAACTAATTGAAAATTCAAATTTTATAAAAATAACACAAGCTTCCTTAAAAGAGAGTCATCCTCATGATGTCATGGTCACTAAAGAAGCACCAAATTATCAGATGAATAGGTAGTCAATGAATTTACGACAAGTATGGATTGTAGACTTTGGATCTCAATACACACAATTGATCACAAGAAAAACTAGAGAGCTAGGATATTCATGTGAGATTATTACTTATGAAGAATCATTAGAATGTTGGAATAAGGGAGAGAAACCAAGTGCAATAGTTCTGTCTGGGGGCCCATTATCTATCTCAGCTGACGATAATGATTATTCTTTTTATTTTGAAGAAGATATACCTTTGATGGGAATTTGTTATGGTATGCAAATTATCTGTAGAGAGTTAGGCGGAAAGGTTGAAAAAGGTGTTTCCGGAGAGTATGGAAAGGCGAATATTCATTTTACTCAAGGCCATCAGGTAGATGGGTGTTGTAAAGATCTTAATGTGTGGATGAGTCACTTCGACCATGTTTCTGTTCCTCCTGAGAACTTTGATGTCATTTTAGAAAGTAAAAATAATTTTATAGCAGGAATAAAACATAATACGAAAGGAATTTTAGGTTATCAGTTTCATCCTGAAGTTGATCACACAGAATATGGTAAAGAGCTCTTAGAGTACTTTTATAAAGGTCTTGCTAGGTTAAACAAAGATTGGTCAACAAAAGAAATGCTCGCAAAAGCAAGCGAAGTCGTTACGAATGTGGGTCGAACAAAAGTATTATGCGCATTTTCAGGAGGTGTTGACTCCCTTGTGGCAGCAACTTTAGCTGAGAAAAGTCTGGGAGATGATCTGCATTGTTTTTTCGTAGATAATGGTTTACTTAGGCCGCAGGATCATCACCATATAAAATTACTACAAAAAGAAACCAATTTAAATATTGAAATTATCAATGCATCCAAAGATTTTCACGACAAGACAGCGGGAATTGAAGACCCAGAAAAAAAGCGGAAAGCAATAGGGGTCACTTTTATTGAAACTTTTGAAAGAAAAGTTCATGAATATGAAGAGCAAAAAGGAATTGCTTTTACTCATCTACTTCAAGGAACCCTCTATCCTGATGTAATCGAATCCACATCTCCTCATAAAAAAGGCGGAAAGTCAGTAACAATTAAGTCCCACCATAATGTAGGGGGATTACCTGAGAAAATGAAGCTTGAGCTTCTTGAGCCACTACGATTTTTATTTAAGGATGAAGTTAGAGCTCTTGGAAAAGAGCTTGGTTTAAATCCCGCTTGGGTTCACAGGCATCCCTTTCCTGGACCAGGCATTGGTGTAAGAGTGCTAGGTGAATTAAACCCTGGATCTATTAAATGTGTACAATTGTCTGATCAAATATTATTTGAAGAGATGCATAATTTTGAGCTGTACGATAAAATTTGGCAAGCCTTCACTGTGTTCCTCCCTGTCAATACAGTAGGAGTTAAGGGGGATGGTAGGGCCTACGAAAATGTTATGTGTATCCGTTTAGTTAACAGTACAGATGGAATGACTGCCACTTGGTGTGATGTTCCTTATCCTTTTATGGATAAAGTTTCTTCTCGTATCACAAATGAGGTCTCGGGGATTACCAGAGTTGTTTATGACGTAACCAGTAAACCTCCTGGCACTATTGAGTGGGAATAATATATTAAAGTAGAGTCATTTGCGGCTTTTCTAGTTTCGAATTGTTAACTTTTCTTGTTCTATGTCTTAGTATTTCTCTTTTTACAAAAGAATTTTTAAAAGTTTGAATAACAAAAAAGCTCATCTCTGGATATTTTCTTTTCAGGAACTTCATTTCTTCAGTAATAAGTTCGACATTTTTTTCATCATCATCAGACATTCCGAATCTATGATGAGGACTATATCCATAATCTTTAATGGCCCTCTCCACCGACTCTCTAATGGCAAACCTTTTTAGTTCGGGAACAAACATTTTTAAATCTTTATCACCAAGTTCTTTTCTCGTATCATTATTTGAGACAGGATAGAGTGAAAGATAGTTTGGTTCTCTAGGAATATGTCCATCGCGCACCATTAATGAAATTCCATCTTTAACTGTTTGGACATTATGTCCACGAGCAGTGATAACAGATATTGGACGTTGGTTAAAAGTGGCATGATAAAAACAATTCCATGAAGGTGCTTTCCACAAATGATCTTGTTCATTTAAAGCTTTCTCTATATCATGAATGAATGATTGTTTTTTTCCAAGAAACCTTTCTAAAACAGAGTAGTCCTTATCTCTAAATGATCTAAATGATCCATTCTCATCATTAAAGTTCATATAATAGTCTGCAAAGATCCCTGACTGACCAATATTTTTGTTTTCTCTTGCGAATTCACCGCTACTTACAAGTATTTCTTCTTGTCTTTTTTTATGAAAGAGGACTATTGGAGTAGAGAGAAAAATAACGTTGTCATCAAAATCAAAGAAGTAAAAGCTTCTACCACCAAGATCAAAATTTCGATCAGACTCTAATGGGCGCATCAGTTCAAGCTCTAGCTGAGAGCGGTTTTTTGCTTTTTTAGAATTTGTATTAATAATGGGCATATTACACCTATGCTATTTTCTACACGGTGCGTTCACTAAACACAAGATTTTTGTAAAAAAGGGGGGATGGGCTCCTAACGGGTATCCTAAGATCAGGTACTTACCTAGTAGTTTAGACTAGTTCTTACGGCCTTATGATCTGATAAGGTTTCGTTTTTATAGAGCCTTTCCTTCATAATAACTTTCGACTCATTGACCAAAAGTTCTGGAGAAGACCACACATAATCAATTCTCTTTGTGAGTTTACGATTAGTATATCCATTTCGCTCATCAGCAGAGAGATCTGGATTATCTAAAACATATTCTTGGTGAGAATCATTAAGACCAAGAATGGTAGTCATGTGGTCATGTAAAAATGAACTCGGCTGAAAATTAAAATCACCAAGAAAGATAGTTTTATTTCCAGTGGAATTCTTTTGCACAAATTTAATTAATTGGTTCATTTGTGAAAGTCTTGGACCAAAGTCTTCTCCTTCAGCATTGAGATGAGTAACATAGACATCGATTAATTCATTTTTAATATTGACTTGAGCAAAGAGAACTCCTTTGTTTGCTCGGCAATCCCAGCCCTGGCATTCTTTGTATTTTATCGTATCCGTTTTGACTATAGGATATTTTGAAATTAAAACTAATCCTGAACTCAGATTTAAAAGACATTTCTTAGGTCCATAAGCAACATGAGGAAAATTCTTGTGTTTTGTAACTTTGAGAGCTGTTCGAGTAAAAGCTTCTTGGAATCCAATAAAATCTACGTCTTGTTTTGCAATTATTTTCTTTAGCACTTTAAATCGCTTAATTCGTTTCGCGATTGGAAATGGAAGACCCCATATATTATAGGTCATTACTTTAAGTTCACTAGCATTGATATTAAAAGCAGTTAATAATAGCAATAATGTTAGAGATGACTGAATGAACGATTTCATGTTCTCCCCTTTGGATAGGTCATTAATTTATTTATGAAGGATATATGTTCCCAAGTTAGAAGGGGATTGTAAATATTTTCAATTGAAGCGCATAGTTAGCATTGTTGGAGTTGTAACTTATTGATTTTAATATATTCTTCAACTGTTGAAAGAAAGAACCCAATGTCTTTTGAGTTTAATGTACCTATATTAGAAACTCTAAAGGTTTTTTCTTTAGCTCCCTTTCCGGGATAAATAGTAATTCCCCTTTCATAGAGAAAATCATGCATTTTATCAAAGTGATATTGAGAATCAGTGGGTTCAACAAAAGCTGTCAAAATTTTTGAATGTTTACTTTTTTCTATCAATGCTTTGAAGCCCAATTTTAACATTCCGTCATGCATTTGTTCATAGAGGTCGGAATATCTTTTAGAGCGACCAGTTATTCCCTCTGATCTAAATTCATCAATTGCAGCTTTGAGTGCATATACAGTTTGGACAGGGGGGGTAAAAAGAAATTGTTTTTTCTCTTTTTGATTTAAGAAATTATTATAAAGATTAAAATAGTAAGACTTCACTTTATAGGAGGCGATTTTTTTTAATTCAGAAGTCTTTGCGATGACAATCCCGATTCCAGCCATTCCCTGGATACATTTATTTGAAGATGAAATTATAAAATCAACAGGAGTGTCTTCAACATCAAGTTCAATTCCAGCATAAGAAGACATAGCATCCAAAATAGTAATCATTTTAAATTCATCAGCAAGACTTTTTAATTCTTTAACAGGATTAAGTATACCGACTGTCGTTTCATGGTGAATAAAGGCCAAAGCTTTAGCATTTCTGTTCTTTAAATGTTCTCTTACCTTGCCAAGGTCAATGGAGTCCCCCCATGTGAACTTAACTGTTGAAAATGGAATTTTGAATGCTTCACAGATCTGAGTCATCCTTTTTCCGTAGGCGCCATTGTCAATGATAACTATTTCTTCGCTTTCTTTTGTGCAAGAAGTTAAGCAAGCTTCCATGGCCCCTGTTCCAGATCCTCCTAAAAGAATTGCTTCATAATTATTTTTTCCATTAACTACATCGACGCAACCTTGACGAATGTCATCCAATAAGTCTCCAAACTCTTGTTCCCGTGGACAGATATCTGTAACTACTTGTGAAAGTTTTACCTCTTGAGAAGTAGTGGCTGGTCCTGGATTCAGTAGAATTTTTCTAGGAATGACTTTTGTTAAAGTTTCGTTTTCCATTATAAACCTTTTAGAAATGATTTAAATCGTTTTGCAACTTCAAATGGTTTTAATGTCGGTCGGCCTAAATTTTTAGGAGATCCTGATTTAATTTTAAAGTGAACAAAACTAAGTTCAGGTTTATTCATATTACTTTTAACAAAATCTTCAAATTCATAACTATCATCTGTTGCCAGAATATTTTGATAACCTGTGGCCTTCGCAATTTCTGCAAAATTAATTCCTGATGAATAGGTCGCTTGACCTCCTGTTGAGTCATGAACACCATTATCTAATAATACATGAAATAATTTACCCTTAGATTTTAATCCTAGAGTACACATTGTTCCAAGCCTCATCATTAAAGCGCCATCACCATCAATGACACAAACAGGTTTATCTTTCTTAACTTCAGATATACCTAATCCAAGAACTGGAGCACAACCCATAGAACCCACCATGTAGATTTGATTAGAGTAGTCTCCAATTTCAAAAAGCTCTCTACCTGATTTTCCCGTCGTCGCAATAATGGGGAGATCCTTATATAGTTCAGATAAAACTTTTAATGCATCTGTTCTAGATGTAACTCCTTGGAGTTTTTCTTTTACAAGATATTGAAATGGGGTTTTAACTTCTGGACTCTCTTGATCTTTGGTCAAGGGACGAGCTTCAACATCACCTTTTCTCATAACAAAAAAGAATGGCATCTTACTTTTTGTCATAAAATAATCTGCTTCTTGAATTGCTTTTGAAATCTCCGTTTTCTCTCGTGGGAAGTAGGCCCATTTCACTTGCATAGTCTCTAATAACTTCGTAGTAATTTGTCCCATTAATTCATGTTGAGGTTCGTCACTTGTTCCACCAGGTTCACCTCTTAGCGTTACAATTCCTAAAAAAGGAACTTGAAATGTATAAGAAAGTGAAGTGAGTGGATTGACTGCATTTCCTAGACCTGAGTTTTGGAAAATAACCACTGCCTTCTCCCCTGCTAAGGAGACTCCACTCGCTATTCCAACAGCATCTCCCTCATTTGTGGAGGGTAGAAAATTTACAATATCTGACTCAATGACAGAATTAATTAGTGGTTTTAAGTAAGAACAAGGAGTTCCTGTAAAAAACTTAAACCCAAACTCATTACATTGTTCTAAAAAATCATTACCTGTGATCATATTTTACCTCGATGTATTTTGATTAGAACAATTGACCTTTTTCAAAGTCTGAATAATTATCTACATCCATCCAATGCCCTTCAATATAAGAGACATTGATTTTGATATCTTCAGCAGTTAACTCTCTGAATAAATCAGGAAGTTTAAGTTTGTTGAAATCATCTCTTCCTTTTAACTCTTCAAGCTTTAATTTAAGGATACTTGATCCTCTTTCTGATGTTTTTAAGATTCCTATCCACTCACCAGTAGCGTCACCGTTGAAATCAGCAAGTTTACAAAGTTCAGTATTCAATAGAGTAACAGAATCTTGTGAATATGATTTTTTATTTAGTTCATTACATTGGACAAAATCTCCGACATAATCACTTTTTCTAGAACTTAAGTCACTATCAACGATAATGTTAATATCGCCTCTCGCTTCTCTTAAAATATCTAAAATGTATGATCTAAAAACAATGTCACCGTATGAGATTGTTGTTTCTCCTTGAATTTCATCTTTCGCAAGGTAAAGAGATTGAAGCTCTCCCGTACTAGCAAAATCGTTATTATCTACAAATGAACAATTTAAATTTGTAAATTGATCTTTTCCAAATCCTCTGACAATAGTAAGATCTCTAATTTCTTTGTCTTTAAATTGATCAATCATCTTTTTAACAATAGGAGTTCCATTTAGGCTAAGCATTGCTTTGGGTTTGTTTTGAGTAAGTTCTCCAAGTTCTTTGCCTTGACTTGCAGCTAAGATGATCCCTTTTTGAGATTTTTCCGATGTTAAATATAACTTTTCTGCTTCAGCTAGTTCTTTATCATTTTGAAGTCTAAAAACTTCTTTAACAGGAACAACTTTATCCTCAATATCGATGAGACTTTGTTTAGTAAAAATATTTGATGCTGTGTCTTGCATCGTTTTAATTGAGGCCCGCAAGAGATGATTCGCCCAGATCGCCATGCTTACACCATGCTTTCTAAATTGATCAGTGGGAGTCGAATAGTATTTTGTTGGGACAATAACTACCGGGCATCTATCACCCCATTCTTTCATAAAAGAAAATATTTCATCTGGGTTCGTTTGCTTACTGTGCATTAGAATTGCAGTCGCGCCAGCTTGTCTATATGCCTCGGCCCTCTTAAGAGCTTCTTTTAGTCCCCAGCCAGCAATGAAGGCCTCAACTCTTGCAACAATACAAAAATCTTCATCTGTACGTGCATCTAAGCCTGCTTTGATTTTTCCAGCAAACTCATCAATATTAGCAAGAGGTTGTTGTTCGCCTCTTAAAAAAGAATTTGTTTTAGGAAAGATTTTATCTTCGATACAGACTCCAGCAATTCCTCGCTGTTCAAGCTTCTTTACAAGTCTCATCATATTATTAAAGTTCCCGTAACCTGTATCACCATCTAATAAAAGAGGAATTTTTGTTGCGTCTGACATAAACTCAACGACTTCCAGAACTTGTGTCCAAGATGCTTCGTTGTTATCTCGAACTCCTAAAGCTGCAGATATTGAAAGTCCTGATCCCCAAATTCCATCAAATCCAGCTTCTTCAACTATTTTTGCTGAAAGTCCGTTATGCGCTTCCATAATAAATGATAGGTCTTTTGATGCGAGCATCTCTTTTAACTTAGTTGTTTTTTTCATAATGATTTCCTAATTGAAAAATAAGTTTTTTCCCATGAAAAGGCTTATGCACACCATGAGAGCTCCACTTACTTTATTAAAATAACTTAAATATTTATCTTTGATTTTATTTTCAAATCTTTTTACAAATAATATGAGGAATAAAAACCAAACTGCTGAGCCAATTGCTAGGCCTAGAGCAACTGCAAAATGGTTTAGGGTTGTTGCTGGGTAAAGTGCAAGGGACTTTATAAATGCAGCCAATGCGGTCATTGAAAATATGAGGGTTGGATTTGAAGTATATAGAACAACTCCTAATAAGAATGCACCGACTAGTTTATGTATATCTTTTTCTTTTTTGAAGTCTGTAGAATCAACATTTTTAGCAAGCAGCTCCTTAACACCTAAAGCAAAAATGAGAATGATTCCAACTGTCTTAAGGACTTGGACGGTATTATCGTTAAACTCAACAAATGAAAGACCTGACATAATAATAAAGAAATAGATAAAGTCCATTAATGATCCCCCTAGAGCTATGCACATAGCGTTGAGAGATCCTTTTTTTACTTTAGTATTAATAACCCAGATATTGATTGGTCCAATTGGGATACACATCAGGAAACCTATAATAAATCCTACTAAAAATGCCATTATACTTGCTCCCTCTTTAATTTATTATTCACACCATTTTGGATCATGTACGTCATGAATACCCACATATTTGCGAGGAAGAATGCAAAGTATATATAAACTTCTAGTTCATTGATCATTAAGGCAATAGCTAGAATACTGAGATGAGTTGAACCTGAAATAACACTCCAAAAAGGAAGAATTTTTTTATTATAAAGAATGTAAGCATCGCTATGATACTCAACTCTCTTCTTCTCATTAGCTTGTTTGTCTGAAAAAATTAAAAAGAGAAAAAGTAGAAAACGATTGAATAATTCTTTTTTTTCTTTTTTTAACTTTTCATATTCTCTTTTATATCGATCAATTTCACGTTTTCTTCCATTAGGATTACCTGATTGATAAAAGATTAATTGTTTTTTATAGAATGAATAAATGCCGACATGGACCATTAAAAGCATGGCACATGGCCAAATCATATAAGGAAAATTTGTATCTGAATTTGCATAAGCAATTTTTAATCCAATAAACGTTCCAGTATAGAAATTGATAGAGGCGAGTAAATCAACAAACATGTCAATCAGCTCGCCATACATCGAGCCATTTCTTTTCATTCGAGCGAGCATTCCATCACAGCAATCAAGAATACCGAAGATAAGGATACATAATCCTCCTTTGATAAAGCTCTCATGAGTTCCTTTCGATAAGAATTGACCTGCAATAATTGCAAAAAAGAGTGCCCCTAAAGAAAAGAGATTAGGTGTTAGGGGCAATTTGTAAGTTGCTTTAATAATGACATAGGCCAAGGGTCTATAAAATACAAAATCAAAAGGTTCTTCTAAGCTGAAGTCTTTTGTATTCTTTTTGTAGTCTTTGAGATTAAAACTCATTATGCATTTACTCCAGTAAATCTCTTCTTTGCATCTTCATAATCTTCCGGGGTATCAATTTCAATCCATTTGTCAGAGGAGAGATTATGAATTCCAACATCATGCTTAAGTAAAAAGACGTTCATGAGATGTTCCCAGTTCTTGAGTCGATTTTCCTTTTGAGACAAGAACTCATTAGCATCAGCTAAAAGATTTGCGGTGACTTTTTCTGTAAACTTCAAAATACCAATAGCTTCACCAGCAAAGGAGTAAGATTTAAGTTCTTCTTCTGAAACTGAACGTTTATCGACTGTTAATCTGGCAAAATTATTACTATCAACTAAAGTTTTGGCACATTCAATATCATTTAAAGATGCTTTACCCACCAGAATTTGATTTTCCTCTGGGTCATTTGTAAAATCTTCTAATATCTTCGAATCGTAAACAAGATCGCCATCAAAAATTAAAATTCCTTGAGTGGCAACATCTAATCCAATCTTAAGTGAATAAGTATTACCTAGATTTCTATAATCTTCATTAAGAACATAATTAATTTTAATTTGTTTTTCATATTTCTCTAAATGATTTCTAATCATTTCTTCTTTAAAACCAAGCACAATTATAGATTCTTTAAAACCCAGTTTAATCCAAGTCTCAAAATGCCGATCTAGAATTGTTTTGCCGTTTAGCTCAAGTAAACATTTAGGATTGTCAGTAATTTCAGATATTCTTGATCCGAATCCTGCAACCAACAAAAGGGGTGTGAATTTCTTAAAGGCATTCATTGTTTTTGTATCCATAATCTTTCCATTGTACGTTTGAGTACTTGGCCATTTTCACCAGTAAATTTCTCAACAGAAATAGCATCTTTTGCATCAGAAAAACAGGTTCTACCGTGCAGAACCTGATCATCAATTGTTACACAAATATTTCCAGCTTCTAGTGTAAACCGTTCTTGGTTTTTCGTGCTGTTGGTTAAGGCGTCCAGGACATCGATGGCAAACAATTGGTCGATTGTCATCGGTTTTTCGGCTTTGATATGGGCTGATTCCATATAGGGACGGAGATGTCTAAACTGAGGAGATTTATCATCTTTATAGGTAATAATAGGAGCTTCATAGAGTTTATCTGCAACACCTCTCATTTCCCAAATATAGTTATTCTCTAAAGTTTCAAGAACTTCAGGAAAATCAGTTTTGAGAATTTTATGAATTTTAAGTCCGTCGACAAGAATACTTTCTCCTCCAATAAATGCCGGTGAAATACATGATAAGAATAAGTAATTCCAAAGTTCTGGAAGATTCACGTTATCTGTATGCAGGGTTCCTCCTTCTCTGGTCTGATGATATCGAGCACCTGTATCCATAGATCCATGTCGGTCTCGATCATAAACAGCAATTAGCTTTTGACCTTGCTCATTTTGAATTAAAGGTCGCCCAAATATTTGCCCAAAAACTAAAGCAGTACTGTGATGTGTTTTTATATGTTCGTTAAAATTTTCTTTTTTAGGCATTTTGATGAGAAGGGCCCGGTGTTGATCAACGAGATTTTTACATTCTAATAGCCAATCCGTTGTACCTGGGAGATCTGATTTTAATGTTGAGTTTGAAAAAATGTCTTCATCAGAAAAGTCTGTTTTGAAAAACTGATGAACTTCTTCCACTACATTAGCTGGTGGTGTAACTGTTTTCATAAACGTATTCATGGTTGCCTCATTTATCCCTTTGATTTAATTTATATTACTTTAAGTGTTGAATAACAAGTAAAGCAATAGTATCTTTGTCACAAATTTTGAGGAGAGGAAATATTGTGACAAATATCACAAGCCAAGAGTTTGGCGATAGATTAAAACTTACATATGTAATCATCGGTATTTTTCTACTTATCGTGCTAGATGTTCTCACTGACTTTCTATTTAAAATTCCAGAAAGCAAACTTATTTTTAAAGCAATACTTGCTGGTGGTAACCTCATTTTCATGGGTTATCTTGTTTACTTTATCTGGAACAAGTTCGATAGAGATGACGCCATTAAGCATGGTCTAACGCGCGCCAAGTTAAAGGCCCAGGCTGATGCAGATCGATATGAATCTAAGGCCATCGAATTAACAGATAGATTCGAAGATTTTATAGCTAGACAATTTAAAAACTGGGAACTTAGTCCTAGTGAAAAGGAAATTGCCCATTTGCTCCTGGTTGGAAAGAGTTCCAAGGAAATTGCACAGACGCGTTATACTTCTGAAAGAACAATTCGAAATCAATGTCGATTTATATATGAGAAATCGGGTTGTGGAGGCCGATCAGAGTTATCAGCCTTTTTCTTCAATACATTTATAAAACAGTAATTTAAAAAAACGAGTAAATAAAACCTAAAACAAGTCTCACTGATTGCTTTTTATGTGTCGTAGGTGATGACGCTATTGTGTCACCATAATACTTTTGGCCAATATTTATAAAATACTGCCAAGGACCATCTGTATAAACTGTTCGGATATTTAAACCATAATTTGTAGCAGCAGAACCATCGTAGGTGGCCCTATTTCTCGATAGGTCAATCTCACTGGGCTTCACTCCAAAGTAATAATTCACGTAATGATCATTCCAATGTTGATAGAAAGGTCTAGGACTAATCATAAACTTTCCAAAATTAAATTTAGGAGCATAGGTTATGGTAATGACTGATCCATTACTTTTATTTTGTATATCTTTATAGTATTGAAAAGTCAGTTGATAAATATTAATTAGACCACCTAAAAATATGGAACGTACTCTTTCATCCATATTTGGACCCTCATAGGGTTCGCCCTCATACAGAAGGGTTGCTGCTAATTTAAGATCTTTTTTATGGAGTAATGCGACTCCGCCACCATCTTTATTAATAACTACAGGACCAATTCTAAACATTATGCTTGGATAAGGTTCAATGATAGGATCAGAGCGAAAAAATAGACGGTGATTCTCTTTTCGTATATTGTCCTCTAAGTTGACAGCTGGACCTAATTTGAGTTCAACTAATTTTTCTGCATATATAACTACAGGAAAACAACATAAATAGGCGATTAAGACTAAGAGAGCCCTTGGATTGATAATGGTCTCCTTTTTTTATTTATTGTTTTCCAACTTAAATAATTTAGAAAAACAGGTCTTACCATCATACATATAAAATACATTCCTATTTGTCCGAGAACTGAAATCCAGGCGATGCCATTTAATAACTTGGCCTCCGCCAAAAATAATGATCCAAATCCGATTAATGTTGTTGCTAAGGAAAGGTGAATCGCTTGTGCAGATAGTTTAGAGCTTTTTAGAGAATTGTAAGACTCTAGTTCTCTATGGTGGATATGAACGCCCATATCTATTCCTGAAGCGAGAATCGCGGGGAACATTCCAACATTCATTATTGTAAATCTCACTTCAAATAGCCCCATCAGTCCAAAAAGAACTGAAATCCCAAGTATCAATTGAATTTCTAATGTTAAGGCTGAGGAAATGGATTTAAAATCTATTAAGAAAGTTATAAATGCACCAATCAAAAACATAATAATAATTACTTTTCCATCTTCTACGATATGATCAAGAATCTCAACAAAAACTAATGTATCTGAACCAATTTTGGTTTTAGGAAACTCTTTTTTGGTTGCCCTAAGTAGAGTCGCAAATTCATTTAATTCGTCTCGTGTATCAAGTTCCTTATTTGGGTAGATTAGGACAATACTTCCGGATTTACCAAAAGAATTCTTTATGTGGGGAGGGAGGTCTTCTCGGGTATAAACACCTACTTCAAGCCACGAGCGAATTTTCTTGGCATCTATTCCTGTTTTTTCATGAAGTTCTTGATCAGAAATATCTTTAACAAGATTTTTTAATTTTTTAACTTTCCTCGCTCTTGATTTGATCTTTTTTGGAATGATCGTTCTAATTGAAACAACATCTTGGACAATTTCTTTATATTTTTTCTGTTCAATAAATTTAACAACTTTTTCAGCCGTTTTTTTATCAGGGGCCAAAATCCCTGCTGGCGAAGTCGATTTTCCATAGAGTGTTTCACTTAGTGCCTTAAGATCTCTCGTTTCTTTTGATAAATCTCGCATTCGAGTGAAATCATACTCAAACTCTGTTTGAAAAGCACCGTAAACAAGAAATGGGATGGCCAATAGTAAGAACTTTAAGTGTTTGACTTTGAAAGGATAAAATCCAAAACATCTAACAGTTTTTTGTAAAAATATTTTTTCGTTTAAAACTTTTCCTGATGCGGGCAATATCGACATAAACACGATGAAAATAGAGATGATTCCAAAACCTGCAATGATACCTAGTTCTGAAAATCCTCGAAACTCGCTAATGTATAGGCAGAGAAAAGCAATTGCGGTTGTAAGAGCTGCTGAAAATAATGCTCTTCCTGTTTTTGAATAGGTTGCTAATAAAGCCTCTTCCTTAGAGAGCCCTTCATTAATTTCTTGATAATACCTTCTAATGAGGTGGATTCCATAATCAGCACCAAGTCCAGCCAGAATAGCGAGCAAGAATCCAGTAAGGATGTTGATTTGACCTACTAGGTAGTACGCAATTCCAGTAGTAAAGCCTAAGGCCAAGATGACCCCAGAAATGGTGACAAGGGCGGCCCTTAAACTACCAAGTCCTAAAAATAAGAGCAACGAAATTACAATAGTTGAAAAGATACCAGTCTTACCTATATCCCTTTCCATTTGTTTAGTATCGCGTACTTTTTCTACATACCTACCAATAATATTGAATTTTTTTCCTTTTAATATTGAAGCAACAATTGATTCTACTTGGTTACTTAATGTTTCGGAACGAGAAAGGTCTACGGATTCAAAAATAGGTTTAACTAAAAGAAGAGCATATTTTTTGTCTTTAGACAGAAAATATTTGTTAGAATCATTATCTTTTTTAAAGTCTCTAAAAAACTGTTTTGCCTTTGTTATATTGTCTTCTCGATCTTCAGCTGTCTCCAGTCCAAAGTTCATCATACTTGATTTTCCTTTATCAAATAAAATTTTGGCATTTCTTCTAAGTTTCTTAAATTCTTTTTTCTCAAGTATATAAAGTGATTTATCTTCTAAAAGATATTCTTCAGTATTATAAAAAACATATTTCACTTCTTTATTTAATTGAATTTTTTCAGCAATAGGTTCTAAAAACTGTTGTGGTCTATCCATCGGGCCAAGTAAAACCATTAAGTGACCAACTCCACCTATATCATCTGAAACAGTATTCATTTCTTTTACTGCAGGATTATCTTCAGGAAGTAGGTTGCTGAGAGACAAATTTATTGGCAAGTAAGGAGCTTTAGAAAATCCGAAAGCTGACAAGAGTATAACTACCACTAGGAAAATATATTTATACTTGAAATTTAAATGGACCAATCTTTTCGTCATTTTGTTTATAATTTTTTCGTTAAAAGAATGGGGTCCACCTCAGTTCCTACTGAAAGGGATAATTCTGCCCATGCCAGGTTATAATTATAGATATTTTCTAAATGATCTTTGTATGTATAAGCACGGATTTCGTAGGCTTCAACCACTTCTTTGGCCTTGATGAGCCCAATACCTCCACCTATTATGGTCCGTGATAATAATTTTTTTCCTAGGCGATTTGCCTTCTTTGAGTTTTTTATTTTTATTTTAAACTCTTTTACAATTCTCCACTTTTCTTGAACTTTTATTGCAAATCCATGTTTGGCATACTTTTGTTTATATTTTAACTGTTCTGATTCTATATTTATTTTTTGTGACTTTGCCTTACTTATTCCAAAATTGAGATCCCATTTTATTCCTACACCAACGATCAGGCTATTTTCGTTATAGGGATCGTAAGCAAAAACTGATTGCTGAGCTTGACGAGCATCAGTATAGGAATATTCGTATTTAAATAGAATACCGAGATTTGGATAATTTGATTTCCGCTCTCCGATGGCCAGTAGTCGTTTAGCCTCTATTCCTTCTTCAAGTTGTTTTAACTCAGGCTTGTTTTCAACTAATAGGTCTTGATAATAATCAAGACTTTTAATTTTTCTTTTCTCATGCTCAAGCCATTCTTCTTTAGGATGTATATTTAAACTCTTATCATAACCGGCATAAAGCTTAAGGCCGTCTAATGCGAGACTTCTTTTGTTTTTTATTTCTATTTGTTTTGATTTAAGTTGATTTAGAAAAATGTTTAATCTATAGAGGTCTGACTTTTTGAATTTCTTCTTTTTAACTTTTTCAATAATGAGCTCAACTTCATTAATACCTTCAGAGACAAATTCAATCAAATTATTTGTTAGTAAAACTCCGTAATAAATTTCTTTTAATTTTAATCTTGTACTGTTAACAGTTCCTTCTAACTTTGCGGAAGCATAATTTTGTCCGTGTTTAGCGGCTCGCAAGAGGTCACCTTCTCTTCCCCAGGTGTAGAGAGGATAAATTCCCTTCAGGCTGGCTACTACTAAAGCTCTCCAGTTTCCAATTTCAGAGATGTCAGAATTGGTAGAAGCGACTGCGTCGCCATACGCTTTGTTAATAGGGCCTACTCCTAAAGTAATATCGATTTTAGGTTTAAATTCTGCTCGAACTCGCTGTTCATCTTTTACAAACCTGGCGATATTTAAAGATTCATTTTTTACGTCATCATTTAGGTGAGGACCTCGATCGAGAATTTCTTTTAAAGAAACACGTATTATTGGTGCATCGGCAAATGCAGAGTTAATAAAAATTGAAGTTAGTATTATTATTTTTGAAAACATTGATAAATTAGCCTTCATCTTCCTTAATTAATTCATCCAATCTTTCTGTTAAAGATTTTCGAAGCTCTTTCCAGCCTTTGTCCTTAATCGTTTTATGAACTTGTTCTTGAATATTTTCTACCCAGCTTTCATCATCAATAGAAATATTGATAATTCGCCATTTTCCTTGTTCTTTTATAAAATCACTTAGGACTTCAGTTTCTTCACCTCGCTTCTTTAAAAGAGTAAGGACTTGAATCGAACTTTTAGATTTTTCCGCGATTTCATGAGAGATTGAAACTTTAGAAAGAAACTCTCTTGCTTCGGGATAAACCGTTCGAGTGATAATTCCTTTGATTGTTTTTTTAAACCAATTCACGTCTGATAAATTATTCTTTGTTGCATATTGGGCTAAAATACTTGTCCCCATTTTGTCGTAGTTGAAATAAAAACTAACTTTCCTTTGAAGCTTCTTATCTTTTTTAAAAGCTTTAGACTTTGCCGTAGAAAAAATGTCTTGAATAATAGGGAGAGGTTTGACTTTTTCGGTAGCCCCAAGAACTTGAACTGAAAATAAAAAAATTAATAAAACTTTAAAATAGAGTATATTTTTTACCATGTAATTCTCTCTGATTAAGATTAATTAAAAATAGCATGTATGAATTCATTAGTCTTAAAAAACCAATGTCATTTTATCAATTATTATATTTTATTTTTGGCTGAAATTGAAGGTTTTGTGCGGCTAGTCGGACATTTCGGCATATTTGGCCAATTGGATAACTTTTTTATCATACCGCGTGCGGTCAATGAGCCTATTATGCAATTTTGAAAGCTTAAAGAAATTTGCAAGGCATAGGGCCTTCACGGACAGCAATA
>JABGXW010000012.1 GCA_018675575.1 Bacteriovoracaceae bacterium
AATATTTGGACCAGTCATCGAACAGGGGGGAGAAAAAACGGTGGACGAGGAGCTCGCTGTACTTGTGGTGTTAAAAGAAGAATGGGATGGAACTCCGTTTAACTTCCATGTAGGGCTAAGATTGTCACCATCTACATCAGAATGAGTCGTCGTAAATGTGATCGCATTTGAACCACCACAGGTCACATTATTTCCTGTAAATCCTGGAGTAGTTGTATCAATTGCAGGTGCTGTATTCTTATAAAGAGTAAATATTTTGGATGCCGAATTTACCGAGTTTGTCGCTATAACTTCTAAAGAGTTAACGCCAGCATTAGCGATGCTTCCATTTACTTGTAGAAATGGATTTGTTTGACTGGATAAAAGAGAGCCATTTAGTTTCCATGCATAAGTTAGCGAGCTACCTGCTGTTGGATTTACCGAAACCACAAAAGTTGTTTCTAAGTTATCAGCTACTCTTACAGGACTAGCTGTCGGTGAATATGAAATTATCTCTACGCTTTCTTCTTCAAACTCGATTTCAGCCGCTTCATCTTGATCACTAAATACTTCCTCTAATGCCGCAAATCCATCTCCAGCTCCTTTGCACGAAATAAGAAAGGTAAGTGTGGTCAGTAAGATAGCAATTCTAGCTAAATAACTTAGTTTAAATGATGCAAGAAAGTTAGAAAGTATTCTTTTTTTCATCATAAGTAGGGACCTTATTTTATTTCCACGGCATACAAAGCAGCTCCTCTTTTAATAAGGGGTTGCGGCACCGTGTAGCCAGTTTTATCCATTCCTATTATTTTTATCGTATCATTAAAAAATAAGTTTAATGGAGTTTGACTCTGTAAATGCTCTTATATAACCGAAACTATTACACTGAAAAGAGCTTTTTTGCTTTCGCTTTAAATCTCTCAAAACTTATGAACTAGGTAATATTTGCCCACATTTAATGGCGGAGTGCATTTATTGCCTAGTTTACGGTCAGATTTTCAATAGCTTATAATTTATTTATGAAACGATTCGAAAACTTTATATACAGAAATATTTATTTAGTAATAATTAACCTTCTGATTTTTGGTTGCTCAACAACTGGAAGCCTGTCTGTCAAAAGCAATCCGAGTCAAGCAGTTGTTAAGTTATCTGGAGATGATGGTGAAATAAGAGAGCTTGGAAAAACGCCGCTCGCTTTAAATTTTAGCGAAGTATTTGTTAACTCAAAAAATGTTAAACTAATCATAGAAAAAACAAACTATGAGACAGAGAAAATTGTCATTTCGAAACCACCAATAAAAACAGATTATAATATTTCTATTTCCATGATAAGAGATTCAACTACCGATTCTCAAATCGAAACTCAGAAGAAACTCGAAAAACTCGCCACAAAAATAGCGGAAGCTTTAATGAAAATTCAAAAGAAAAAGTTTCGGGACGCAGAGTCTCTTTTGATGAGACTTGTAGATGAATTCCCAAATATTTCTGTAGTCTATGATCTTCTAGGGAATGTTTACTATATGATGGGCGATAGGGTCGCGGCCAAAGCACAGTATTTAAAGGCAGATAGTATTAATCCTAATAATTTTGAAAGAAAGCAAGTTATTCAAAGATTGAACTCAGGAAGGTAGTAATGAAAATAACTCTTGGATATATAATTTCTGCATTTGGTATAATTACTGCCGTTAACCATTTAGGGCAGGATCTGTCTCAGTACTGGGATGGTGTTGCTTTTCTGATGGTTGTGTTTGGTACATTATCTGTTGCAGTAATTACGCTTCCATCACTAAACTTAAAAATAATTTTTAGAGAGTTACTTTTATCTTTGGAAAACTTTACCAAACGTAGAAGAAAAGTAATCTTCAATGCTATTGATGTTATTGAGGAAAGAGCCCCTCAAAATGTATCAAAGAGACTCGATTATAAAATTATAATTGATGGTATAGAGCTTATAAAGCTAGGTATTCCAGCTGATAAAGTTCAAAGCATCCTCCACGCAAAAGTCACCAATTACACTGATGATTGTATGGGTGTTGCAAATTGGCTACGTTCATTATCTAAGTATCCACCGGCTTTTGGTCTATCCGGAACAATCTTTGGATTAACTCAAATCATGCGTAGTCTTGCCGATGGAGCAGATGCTAGAGAAACAGGTCTTGGTATGGCAATTGCGTTAGTTGCAACTTTATATGGGATTCTATTGGCAAATCTTATTGTTAGTCCACTCGGTGAACGCATTAAGAACAACAAAGAAGAAAATGAAATCCTTTGTGAAATTGCTATCAAATCAATAATTATGCGAGCTGAAAAAACAAATAAGTTAATAGCAAAAGAAGAAATTGGTGCCTATCTTATATCGGAACATAAGAAAATAAGCCCAATAAATAATGAAATAATGGCCTTATGAGAGAATTAAAACTAAGAAAAACTGTAGAATTAGATACTGACGGAAGCTGGGCAATTAGCTACGGGGATATGATTACAGTACTTTTAGCATTTTTTGTGATGTTTTTCTCAGTAGACTTCCAAAAAGAAAAGGAAGAGCTTATTAATTCTTCTTTAATCGATTCTCTAACATCTAAAGAGATTATTACAAAAATGAAATTTAGTAATAAGGAATTATTAAAAGGTCTTGATCAAGAATCTGCAGTGGAGGTTCAACAGCTTGACAAAGATAATATCCTCGTTTTTTTTAAAGGAAAGTCTTTTTTTAAAAGTGGTAAAACTAAGATTCTTGAAGAAATGAAGAAGCTTATAGATGATTTTGCCGTACGAGTGGGGCCATTTCTAGGGGAGTATAAGATTATTGTTCAGTCATATACCGACAGTAATCCTGTTTCTCCCGGAAGAAGGTATCGAGACAATACTGAATTAGCAATGCTTAGATCACTGTCCATCATGAGATATTTACAGAAACTAGACATAGACTCTGACAGAATTGAGATAACCGGAAAGGGCATATTAAACGAAAAAATATTAAATTTAATGGGAATTGAGACGACAGATGATGAAGTTATTAAAAGTATGCAAAGAACTGCTTCATTCATTTTACGTCGTGCTCCACTTAAAGGGATGGTACCATGAGAAAAACTCACCTTTTGATTATTGTTTTAGTGAGTTTCTTTAGTACAAATCTAGTCTATTCCGCCACTAGAGTTGTTGAAATTGAGGGAATGATAAGAGGTGATGTCAGAAACTATATTCATTTGATAAAACCAGGTTTGAACTTTAGTGTTTATGTAAAGGTAGCGCCTCGATTAAGTGCTAAGTCACGTTACGAAAACGAAGGGTCCCTTCCTTTTTTCTCATCGGAAACGGAAACTATTCAGGAAGAACCATGGAGTAATCCTGAAACACCTCTTTTTAAACTCTATGCCAAAATATTAAAAGTAACAATTGAAATAAATTTTGCTTCAGGTGTTGATGTGAAGAATATAAAAGACTTTGAGTTGAATATTCTTCGTTCAACCGGTCTTGTTCCCGGTCGAGATGAAGTAAAGATTGACTTCCTAAAACAGCCGCTTATCTCAAGAGATTTTAAAACAGTTTTACTTAGTGAACGCAATATTTCAATAACTATAATGTCGCTAGTCATCTTATTTTTAGGAACAATAATTTTTGTTACTTTAAATAGATACTTAAGTATACGAACTGAAAACGATGCTAAAAATGCCAACAATCAAAATAGTGATTCTGCTGCTAATACAAACTTATTACCTCATTCCTCGGGCCCTATAATGCCGATCAACGGTCAATCATCAAAAATGGGAAAACTCTCATTCTCAGATCCGACTCGGTCGACGGAACTATTAAGAGATAAGTTGAAACAAATTTTACATTCCGAATCGTTTCCGAACTTGAATGATATGATTATTTTATTCAAGATGCTGAAATCCAATATCAGAAGTTTTGCCTTTTTAGTTTATGAGTTACCTACTGCTGTACAGGATGAAATTTACGCTAAAGGTAAGACAGACCTTTGGTACAAAGGATTTTCCGAGGTTGGAGAAATAGATCCTGAAATTTTTCATAGCATCGATAAAATGCTGAGAAGTCGTAATTACATGGCCAATAAGCCTTTTGAGGAATTGCTTATTCAATGTTGGAGGATGGATGCTGATTTGGGTACTTTTCTTCAAAAAATTGATAAACAAGAAGCAATGTCTGTCCTTTACTATCTGCCTAAAAACATATCTATTAAAGTAGCTAGAGATACTTTTCCTGGAAGTTGGGGGGGGCTCTTATCCGATACAAAGATACCAGCTATGTCAAACTTTGACAGACTACAGCAGCTACTTAAATTGTCTTATGAGTTTTCTCCCGAATATACAAAAAATTCTCTGGAAACTTACATAAGCAGACAAGATTTACTTGAATACCTTAAAAATAGTCAGCCTCACGAGGAAGAAGATATTTATAAAATTCTAGGTGAAGACTCTGCTCTATCAAAACTAAGACCTCCATTCTTTTCATTTTTTTACTTGGAAAATGAAATAAGACGTGAGGTTTTTGAAAAAATACCTTTTGATAGATGGGGGATTGCTATCTTCGACATCAATTGGGAATTTAGAGTTAAGTTAGATGAAATTTTAAATGAAAAAGAAAAGTACATGTTAAGCGCGTATCTTGGACAGATGGATGCCTCTGGAATAGATCTTGACTCTGTCTCCATTGTCAGAGAAACAATTGGACGAGAAGTACAAATAATCTTAAAAAGAAGAAATGATGCTGGAAAGAACACCGACGATGAGAATGATAAAAATGAAAATGTTGCTTAGATATTTATTTATTTTATTAGCATTTGTTGTAACAGATGCAAATACATCTGTAATTGGAGCAACTGGTGGCTATTACTCTCTAGATGCAAAAAATGATTCAAGTTCTAACAATATTTCTAATCTCGGTGCATATAGAATTTTTTTTATTCATGAAATTAAAAGTACTTTATCTATTAACATTGGATACAATATTATCTTTGAAAAAATTTTGACTGGAGACTCTTCTTTTGGATTTGATTTAGGGGTGAATTATTTTCATTTCGGAAGTAGTAACACTAAGAAGTCAAAAATCGGAAATATTGATATTAAAGTAATTCAGGATTGGAGTCCGTATGTTGGGTTTAGCTTTAATCAACGACAATATCAATCTATTAGAAGTGCCTATTCTGGATTTGGTGTTATTATTGGCGGCATGAAGAGTTTAATGAATAAAATGAACTTAATCCTAGAGGGAAGATATGTCAGTTTAACTGGAGCAACATCCTCATCAGCAACAGAATTAACTTTTCAAACCGGGATTGGCTACGAATATTGAAAATATATCTGAAATCTCTTTATTAATCACAAGAGCATGTTTTTTGATTTTTAATCAATGGACTCAAAAAAAACCTAAACGCCCCCCGTTCGGAGGGGTCGTTTAGAGGTTTTTTTATTCTACTATTAAGGAAAGCTGGTTTAGTTCTTTACCTTAGATTAATTTTAATGCTGCT
>JABGXW010000013.1 GCA_018675575.1 Bacteriovoracaceae bacterium
AGCAGCATTAAAATTAATCTAAGGTAAAGAACTAAACCAGCTTTCCTTAATAGTAGAATAAAAAAACCTCTAAACGACCCCTCCGAACGGGGGGCGTTTAGGTTTTTTTTGAGTCCATTGATTAAAAATCAAAAAACATGCCAAAATAATCAAGTTTTTTTTGACTCCTAAGACACTATAATTATGGAGATATTGTATTTATTTCAAATAATAGTTGACTGAAAGTGTAAGGTTTCTCCGATCTTCGTCGATAGGTTAATTACTGACAATAATAGTCGGTTAACTTAAAAGGAGAATTAAAATGGGCTTACGAATTGCTACAAACGTTGCTTCAGAATTTGTACAGACTAACTTAAAGAAAGTTTCTAGAAATTCAGAAGAATCACTAAACAAATTATCTTCGGGTAAGAGAATCACTAAGGCCTCTGACGATGCTGCAGGCCTTGCGATTGCTAAAACCTTAGAGTCTCAAACGAAATCTGTAAGAATGGCCACACAGAATGCAAACAATGCAATCTCAGTTGTTCAAACTGCTGAAGGTGGACTTGGAGAAATCTCAAACATTATGACTCGATTGAGAGAACTAACAATTCAATCAGCATCTGATACAGTATCTGACAATGAAAGAGGCTTTATTAATAAAGAGTATCAACAACTTCTTCAGGAGCAGGATAGAATTGCACAGACAACTGAATTTTCGGGAATTAATCTCCTGAATGGAGAAGGTCCTGCAGAAATGGATTTCCAAGTAGGTGTTCATGGATCAGAGAACAGTAGAATTACATTTGATTCATCAGAATCTAATGCGAGTGTCGATAATCTCGGTGTAAGCGGGACATCTGTTGAATCAAAAGACGATGCAAGATCATCAATTGAAAACATAGATGAGGCCATGAATTCAGTTTCTGGATTTAGAGCAACATTAGGTTCAGTTCAGTCTAGATTACAAATCACAGTTTCTAACTTAGAAAGTACAGCTGCTAACCAGGAAGCATCAAGATCTAAGATAGAAGATGCGGATGTGGCGTTAGAATCATCTAAGCTGGCATCAGCTCAAGTAGTAAAGGCCGCAGGTATCTCAACATTATCGCAGGCAAATAATATACCATCATCGGCCATTAGACTAATAGGTTAGTAGGCCAAAAACATCCAGGAGGGAGGAGAATACTTCTCCCTCTTTTAACTTAATTAATAGACGTAATAATTTATGAATACATATAAGGGGAATTGTTTTGCAATGGCTCTTCCTCGTAGGCCCAACCTTCCCAGGGCACAGTCTTGGGAAGGTTTCTTGGGGGCCAGATGCAAAAAGAACTAGAAAAAGAAGAGGTTATCGTTCTAGTTCGCAATAGCTTAATTCAGAAACAAAAAATTCAAGCATGGGATATTCAATCAGACAATCTCACGATTTCAAACCTGGAGTTAAAGGCAGTAAGAAAAGATAAAGATGAAATAGAAATGAAAACTAATAGCATCGCAGATTTTGAAAATCTAAAAAAATTAATAAAAGGTATTGGAAGATTAAATTTTTTTATCGGTGAAGAAAACCTCGTTTTTTATTCAGAGCTAAAAAAACTTAATGATGATGGTTCTCTAACTGTTTCTCTTCCAGAACGTTGGTTAATTGAGGAACGGCGTTTTAATGAAAGAATAAAAACAAATGGACTTGGGCAAGTTCATTTGAAAAATAAATCGCTCACTTCTATCTTAACCATTTTAGATATTTCGGAATCGGGATTCTCAGTTGTTCTTAAGAAAATTGATGCAAAACGATTTAAAAAAGGCGCAATTTTAGAGAATTGTCATCTTGAATTTCTAGATCTCAAAATAGATCTAGATTATAAAATTCAGAGGATTCAAGTATTTAAACATTATGAGTTTGCAGATTATCCATATGAAGTGACTGTGATTGGTATGTCTTTTGAAACTGACTGCGAAAACACAAAAAACAAAATACTTGAGGCCATAAGGGGCTTAAGAGAAGAGTTTTCATCATTATTGACTGAGAGTCATAGTTAAAAGATAATAAACTGTGACCTTTTCAGCTATTTCAGATATCCATATTAAAAATAACAATGATGATCGTTATGATTTGCTGCTTCGTTTTATGAGACATGAATTAGTATCCAATTCAGATCAAATATTTCTTCTGGGTGACATTTTTGATTTGGCGCTTGGGACACATAAAGAGTACTACGAACTTTATAAAGAATTCTTTAACCTGTTGATCAAATGTTCACAACAGGGAAAGATAATACGTTTTTTCGAAGGAAATCACGACTTTCACCTCGGTGGGTTTTTTGAATATTTAAAATGTGAAAAAGGACTACAAAATACTCAATATTATAAAGTGAATTACCAAGAGAGAATCGATGGGAAGACATTTATATTCGCACATGGCGATGATATCGAGTTGGATAATCCGGCGTATAGGAGATGGAAATTATTTATCAACAATCCATTTATGAAAATTTTAATGAGTGACTTTTTAACATTTAAGTTTATCCAAAGATTGGGAAGCTACTTATCAAATAAAAGTCATGTAAATAATGCGAATAAATATCAGAATGAAGAAGCGCAAAATATGATACGTGAAAAGTACAGACATTCAGTTGATGAATTTCATAAAAAAAGAATATTCGACTATATGATTGCGGGTCATAGTCATGTTCAGGAGGAACTAATTACAAAAGATTATAGCTATTATAATTGTGGTTATCTGCCGATAACAAAATGTTTTATATATTTTGATGGATTAAAAGTAAGTAGCATTAAACTCTAATGTACAGTGGCCATCTTTTCGATCACATTGTCTATTTTCTTACCAGATAAAACTTGAACTAAAGTTTTTGTTCTCTTTTCCTTAGAGTCTACGAGCTTGTCAACCAGGATTAGGTTATTGGCCAATGCTGCAATTTGTGGCAGATGAGTGATTGCAATTACTTGCCCCTTTGACGATACTTCTTGAAGAGCCGATCCTATTTTCTTGGCCGTTTCGCCACCTACACCCGTATCGATTTCATCAAATAGAAAAATCGAAATGGAATCCTTAGAGCTGAGTACTTGTCTAAATGCCAGAAGAATTCTAGATAATTCACCTCCTGAAGCGGTTTTCTTAACATGAGAAAATCCCTCTCCAGGATTTGTTTCAGCTAAGAAATTCAAGCTATTAAGTCCCGATTGAGTTAGTTCTGTATTTTTTAGTAATTCAAGATTTATACTTGCACCCTCCATTCTAAGCTCTTGAATTCTATTTGTAAGCTCTCTCTCTAAAAGAAGTGCATGTTTTGTTCTTTCTATATGTAATTCTTCGGCAAGTTTATTAAGCTCTAATTTTGTATGCTTAACAAGCTTTTGTAGTCTCTTGATTTGAGTTTCTTCATCGTTAACCGTTAAAATTTCTTTCTTGAAATCTTCTAAAGCTTCAGCCAAACCATTAATATCTGTTGAGAATTTTCTTTTAGCTATCTGATATTTGTCTAGACGATCAATAATTTCAGAAAATTCAACATCATCCATCTCTCCTGTAAGTTTTGAAATATCGTAGGAGACATCTTCAACAATATTAATTGCCAAAAGCATTTGTTCATGTAGATCTTCAGCATTTGAGATCGATAAGTTGCTAATAAGATCAGATGTCTTTTTTAAAGAACTTAGAACATTATCACCGTCTGCAGCAATAAGAAGATGGTTGATTTGAGTAAATGTTTGTTGCTCTGAAATAATGTTTTGTAGCTCTTCTTTTCTTCGAATAAGTTGATCTTCATCTTTTTTTGTTGGAGAAAGCTTTTCTAATTCTGAGATTTGAAAATTGATATAGTCGAGCCTTTTAAGCTTTTCGGGGCGAGATTGTTGTAGGGATTCTAGTTCCCAAATACTTTTTGTGAAAATCTCGAATTTTTTTCTAAACAATGCGGACTTTAATTCTAGACCACCAAACTGATCAATAAGTTTAAGTTGATAATTCTCAGAGAGCAGTTTTTGGTTTTCAAATTGTCCAACAAGGTCAATAAATGTTTTTGCAAAAATGGTAAGTGTCTGTATAGAACAAGATTGATGATTTATAAATGATTTCGAAGAACCATTTTTTTGAATAACCTTTTTAATTACAATTTCGTCATCATTAAATGGATAACCAATGTTGGTAAAATACTCAGTGATCTTTTTATCAGTAGTCTTGAATATGGCCTCTATTGTAGCAAAGGGTGTATTTTTTCGAATGATAGATTTATCGGCCCTGCCACCGAAAATGAGTTGAAGGCAATCTAGAATTAGGGATTTACCAGAACCTGTTTCTCCAACAATACAATTAAAATCCGGAGTGAATTTAATTCTTTCTAGTTCGAAGGTTGCTATGTTTTGAATAACTAATTCGCTTAAGTAAAAACCGTCTTTTAATATCATTTTTTCCCTTGGCTACCGTATGTGAACTTTTCTCTTAAAGTATGGAAGTAATTACGGTCTTTATTTTTGATAATTAATGCATGTGTTGATTTTGACTTCTTTACGATCACAACATCCTGTTGTTTTATAGTATAGCTCTCTTGGCCATCCATTGTGAGAACGACAGGAATACTATTATGGTGACATAGCTTACCAGTAACAACCTCGTCGTCTGGAATGACGAGGGGTCTATGGGTTAAACTATGTGGACAAATTGGAGTTAGAACCATGGAATTCACGGAGGGATGAATCATTGGACCTCCTGCTGCCAATGAATAGGCAGTTGATCCAATTGGTGAACTGATAATCAGGCCGTCCCCAGAAATATCGTAGACATGATCTTTTCCCAACATGATAGATATGAGTATCATTCGTGATAAATCAACTTTACCGAAAATGAGATCGTTTATAAATGAGCCTTTGAACTGGGATTTATCACCATTTCTTACATCAACTTTGTAAATCGGAAGTATATAGGTTTCATACTTTCCTTTTAAAATATTAGAAAGCTCATCAAACATCTCAATTTGATTAAATTCTGTAGTGAAACCAAGATTACCCATATTTATTCCAAATATAGGAGGAGTATCTTTAGTGGCCAGCCTTGCACATCCTATTAGAGTGCCATCTCCACCGAGAGAGATGAGGAGATCTGATTTTTTATGTAAATTCTTTGTAGATAAAAATGAAACACCATCGTGCAGTTTGCCGATAAATCTTTTGATACGGCTTGATTCACTCTCAAGAAAGCTGACCTTACATTTTCTATTAATTAACCATTCTGTGAGATTAGGGATAACATTTCTAAATTCATCATTTACATTTGGTTTAAGAACAATGGACACATGCTTAATCTTTTGCTGCAAGTTTTAATCTCCTGCTTAAAGTTTTTTAACAAAAATATCAAGTACCTTCGGTAGATCATCAAATGGCTTTGCAAAAAGTTGACAGCCATATGATGCAGCCTTATCAAGTACTTGAGTTGAGCTATATGCTGTTATTATAATAAACATTTTCTTAATTTGACCACTAGAATACTTTTGTTTTGCCTCTTCTAAGATATCGAACCCATGTATATCTTGAAGCATCAAGTCACATATAATTTTATCATAATTATTTTGTAATATGAGCTCTATAGCAGCCTTTCCGCTCGATTCTTTAACTACAGTGGCCCCACGTTTTTCCATCAGTTTAGATAGCGCTCTTTGAATTGTAGGATCGTCTTCAATTAAAAGGATTTTCATGGTGAACTTTCTTTATTATAAGGTACATCTAGCTGAAATAAGGCCCCAGCATCTTTAGCATGAACATAGCTAAGTTTTCCACCAAGTTTCTTGGCCAAATTTCTACTAATTGATAATCCCAAACCCGTTCCATTGGACTTTGTTGTATAAAATGGTTCGAACAGTTTTTCTTGTATTTCTTTCCTTATTCCTGGTCCAGAATCAGATATGGCAAAGGAAATAAACTTTTCATTTTTAGTTACGATGATAGAAATTTCATGACTTTTTAAATCATCAGTTAGAGTTTTGATGGCCTGGGAACTATTGATTACGAGATTAAAGATAATTTGTGACAACCAAGTTGGATTAATGGTTAATAAATAGTCTTCGTCCGAAAAATCGATGAATTCAACATTCTTTTTTATCTGTCTTGATTCTGATTTTGTTAGAATATAAGTTTCGTTAATAAGTTTTGAAATATTAACTAAATCCTTTACCTCTTCATCAGAATATAAATAAGTAAAGTTTTTAATTATTGTTTGGCATCTGTCTGCACTAGACGAAATATCGTTTAAAGTTTCCTTTATTTCTAGATCGTCAGATTCAGAAGCGAGTAAGTCAGATGATAACTTTAGTCCAAACAAAGGATTACTTAATTCGTGTCTAAGGGTATTAAGAAGTTCCCCTAATAAAGAAATTCTTTGAAAGTGACTAATATCAGTGGTGATTTTTGCATTATCAGATACATGGGTTACTAGAGTGTGTTCACGGGATATCTTGAATGTGGTGAATTTTCCATTTCCGGACAAATAATCATAAAAATGTTCTTCTGTGAAAACTTCATTTTGAAAGAGTATTTGATCTTTCGATGTAAGAATTGCAATGGGGTCAGTATAATTTAATAATGCTAAATTAATAGACTGACTTTTTTTAGCTATTTGAGCTCTCTCAAGTATATAGGAGAGCAATGGGCAAAGCTTTAAGCAATACTCATCAAACGCAACTTTCTCTTCTTTCGTGAGTGGTAAAAAATCATTTCTCGAGATAATAAGAATAATTGAATGGTTTTTGAAATCAAAATTTTTTGCAAGAAAAGTGCCTAATATTTCTATATCGTCTTTTAATATTTGAGTTTGGTTAAACTGCTTAGACTTACTTTTTTTAATAATGCTATTAATTGAGTTAAAACTTTCAACCTGCACCGTAGATTTTTTCTTATCAATACCATTTTTACTTAAATAACTGTCACAATAAAGATTCCCTTTTTCGTGAACTAAGAATTGGCAAGCGTTAAAGGTTTTAAATTGATCTGTCGAAAGTATAAGCTCTGGTAAGTGGTCGATAGTATCAAAATTTGAGTACAGGTATTGGACCTCTCTATTCTCATTTGTAAGACTTAATACCTCATTTAATTGAGGAGACGGACCTCGCTTTTTTATATGAGTAAGTAATCTTCTTACAAAACTTTTATTCTGTTTTTTTAGAGAGAGATTTTTATCAGATACTTTTTTTATTTTAAAATCATCTTCTTTAAGAAATGAGAGAATAAAGTCAAAATTCTCTTGGTTGGCAGCAAGGTTTAGCAAATAATACATTTGGGAGTCAGATGTTTTTGTAAGTAATAGCCGATTATTGTTTAACCTCAGAATATACTCAGATGAATACTCTTCTGATGGGTTTTGCAGATAGACCTTAGGTATCGTAAATATCCTCTTTTGAATTAATTCATTTGCTATATGAACTAGATAGCCTGTTTTTGTCTTTTGAGTTCTGGAACTGCTTTTATTTTCCATTGCGTAAGATTATCTATCAGCTCGTATTCAAGCAAGTCACAAAGCATGATTATGTCTTCTTTTTCTTTTGCCGGAACTAACGCCTTTAGAATGCTAAGCAGGTGGATTTCGAGATTTTGAATTGTATCTGCCTTGTTAAATCCTTGGGCCTGATCTTTTCTTAAAGTTTTGTAGATCCTTGATATTAACTGCACAAACATGTCAATAATTTCAATGGCTTCACCAAACTTTAGGTTTGCTTCTTCAATTTTATTCTCTTGGTAAAGATCAGTTAGAGCGTGAATTTTATCTATTATAAGATCGATATAGGCATTACTGCTATCTAATGCTTCGTAAGCTAACTCCAGACTAGTCTTTAAAGTGAAATCTATTGTGTCGTAGTTAGAAATAGGCTCGTCTAAAACCTTGTCATCGATTTCAAGCGGTAAGTCTTTTCCATTAAGAGTGACATTAGCAATGACCTCCTCTTCTCTTGCAGAGTCAGCAAGTATGAAATCGAGAGCTTCATTTATAGATTCACTAGATTCGATTTTTGCATTAATTACTTCATTATTTATTGTTATTTGAGTCATCTTCCTTCCTTGGATTTATAAAGACTGATCGTTTTGAGTTAATGTTATATTATTTTTAAGTTTATATTCCGCAATCGTTTGCTCTATCAGTTCATAGACGATACTGCAGCATTGGGCGCATTCGTGATAAACCAAATATGATGATTCTGTTAACTGAACTAAATTATTACCCGCAAGATTTCCCTTCTTCATTTTGTAATAATTAATGATTGGCGCAGTGCCTGGGTGAGATTTTTTAACAATATCTTTGAGAGCATCAATTTCATCGATCTTGGCTGAATAGTCTTTAATCTTAAGTATGTCCGGAGTAGTCGATGAAATTTCTTCTAAAATATACTTTGAATACTTTTTACCAAATTCTGCAAGTTCATATAAGCTCGTTAGACCCTGTAGAGTTTGCAACAACTCAGCATGGGTCTGTTTGTTTAATTCTGGTTGCTTGATGGTTTCATCGGAATCATTAATAATAAAACTCCAATTTACACGATAAATCTTTGCCAGAATTTCATTAATTCCTGCTCTGTTTTCAATTATTGGATTTAATCTAAAAAGACCCTCTTTGGAAAAATCCGATCGATATAAATTAGCCGAACTAACATGCATAGAAATATTATCTCGATATATATTTTCTTCTGTAATTTCTTGTTTATTTAGTAATAGATTAATTACAGAAAATGCCAGTTGATGTGTGATATCTAGATGACATTGAAAGATCTGACATGAATCGGAAGGCTTGCAAGGGAAACAATTCGTTCTTGGGGAAAGAACATATCCACCTGCTAAATAGGGAGAAGTTTCAATAGGTCTAACAGTTCCAAGAGAAATCGTTAGCGTTTGAATACTTTGTAAAGATGCAAGGTGCCCCACCATAGAGTCGTGACCAATAAAAAGATCTGATTTACCAAGAAGGTGATAAACCTCTTCAATGTTTTTTAATCCAACATGCGACATAATACGATTTCTAAATTGTGAAAGAACTGCTGAGTTTAGTATTATATTGGTCGGGCCAATATCTTCTTTTGATCCTACAATTGATACATTTGAGTCAGGGTGTTCTTTTAATATTTTGTAAATAATTTCAATCCATTTATTTTCTTTCCATCTTTTTCTTGGAGAAGAGGCAAAAGGATGGATGACAATGTTTTTATTTTCAACTGGTCTAACGATAGGAATTTCCTCTATATATGGTTTCACTCCTAATGTTTTAAAGTAGAGATCTACAAGTGAAAATGGATTTAATTCTGTTCCAAGGACATTACTGTAGACATACTGTGACCAATTATCATTGATTAATAAGTTAGAATTATTATCAAAATGAACACCTAATCTATGATCTGCATGAATTAACGAGCATAAATAACCAGATGATCGAGAGTATGAATAATTTATAAGTGCAGAAATTTTTAATTGATTAACATCTTCTAAGAAGTCATTTAATGCCAACATCGTAGTATCGAGACTTCCCTGACCTTTATTTAATATTGTAGGGAGATTGATATAATATATATAATCAAAAACTTGTTTAAGTAAAAACTCTAAAGGTTTTGAAAACCGTTCTCTTCCTATAAAAGCAAGTTCTATATCATCTCTTGTTTCTTTGAGTCTATTGGCCGCCTGAAGAACCTGAATAACATCACCAATTCGAGTAAGTTGTACAAGACAGATTGTCTTCTTTACTGCATTTGGTGGTGTTTCGGTATTTTCATTCTGGTCTAACTTTTTCGCTGACATTTTCTTCCTCTTCCATGAGTGAAGCTAAGAGTAAATAATTTAGCTTTTCAAAAGGGACATCTTGCCCCTCTTTTGCAATTTTTTTAATATGATCAATTTCATTTTTTAATTCTGATACTAGATCTTTCATAAATCCCTACAATGAAGCCTGGCTAGCCGGTCTTATATCGATGACAGGCGCAGCTTCTACTTTAGTAATAATGCCTAAATATTGAATCAAATCTGTTTTTAAATTGAATAATAAAGATTCAAACTTTACAGTTGAGCTTATAAAATCACTTTGCTGAATATTCTCAATTTTTGCTCTGAAGATCAGCAGGGCAATAGAAACAGATCCAGCCGTTCCACATCGTTGCAACAATTTATCGAGTGTATTAACAAACATTAGGCTACTTTTTCCACCACTTTTAATTTTTGCTAATGCACGTAATGTCGCAAGCAAGTCTTTCATTATATGTGAAATGAGATCTTTGTTTCTAGCTGCCCACATTTTAATTTCTCGATTAGGAATATTTGAAACTTCTTCATAAATGGATTGAATTGATTGTTCTGATAATTTTAAAGAGATCCATTCTCTTGTAACGAGACGATCTAGTTCGTGTGACCAGGGGACTTCACCGGCAACTATTTTATAGCGCATACCAAAATCATCATTGGTCGCCTGATAAAGTGATAGACCTTTTGGTAAGTTGAGTTCTTCGCCTTGAAGAGTATAGGCAATGGTAGAAAAGATACTTTCAGCGGTAATTCTTGAGCAAAAATTCGTTGCTTCATGATCTTTTTTTGTAAAAGATCTTTTATCAATGACGTCAGTTAGAACAAGATTACCATTTGAATAAGGCCCTTGTTTTAGAAATGGTGAAGTTCCTAGAGAAATCTCAATTACTTTGGTAGCAGAGTTATCAGCGATATGCTTAATGACAGTATCTGCCCCAACTAGAAGGTCGCAATTCGCAAGTACAGAAGCCGCAGCATTTAGATCAGCTTCGACAATGACAAGAGACTCACCAAACTCTTTATTTAGTTTTCTTGAAAAGGTTCTTTCCTCATCAAAAGGAGCAATTAATAGCAAAGGGAAATAATTATCATTTTCCTTAACTAGGGCAATGAGGTTTCTGAGTACAAGATAGGGAATGTCTTTTGACGGAGTAGATGTTTTTAATTGAATAGCAATAATTTTCTTGTCTGGGTTGGCCGTCTTAATAAAATTAATGTTCGTGGCCGCGGACTCATTATGCTTAACAGAGGTGATGACTGAATTATTTGCGGGACTACAATGGGTACCGAAGATACGTGTGTAACAGTCTTGGAAGTGAAGAGGACTGTTGTTTAATTCGGTCAAGACATCATTGAAAAGCAGGGCATACTCATTTGAAAATTGAACAGATTTGTTTTGCCTTATTGAGACGCCATAAACCTTCATATTCACTGTGGCTGATAAATACGAAACAATATTTGTACTAACGTAATCATTTGAATAATTGAATACTTCATCGAATTCAAGCTCTATCATTCTATCCATGACGTCTTTTAATTCCTCTAGAGCGAAAGCGTTTGAATAGATTTTGTTATTGAGAATGGCACTTATTTTTTTACGATCTAATGTGTAAATATTTTCTACGCCCCCAATGTTAGTTGCAGCTTTCTTGAACTCACTATAGACCAGCATTGAGACTTCTGTGTTTGGATTGTTTCGTTTGATTGCACTAATTGTATGTGCTGAAGAATAAATATCACCAAACCGTTTAAGATTAATTATAAGCAATTTACTCATTTATTTCTCCATTTTGCGCAAAGTTAAAGTTTTTTAGTGCCATAACTAAATAGTCATTACTATGTTTAATTGAACCAGAGGCAAAAACAGAATCTGCAAATTCATGCCACTGATTTTGACCAGAGGACTTTACGTATGCTTTTAAATCTTCTCCAATTATATTGTCGTGAATATCCTCTATATATGTTGATGCTGTGTAGTCTAAAAAGCTGGAGAAGTATCCCTTGTTAAGGTTAAAGCTTGCCGGGTGAGCGATAACCCCAGGGTTTTCTAGTAGAAAGTTAATGAAATACTGGTTGCTAAATAATTTATTTATATCAACACCACAAATATATTCAATTTGAAAAGAATTTACGAGTCGATTATTTTTTCGACACTCTTCAAACAGTGCTGCACTGGGGTCGATTACTATAATATGATTGTTCTTATTTGTATTTAACTTATTCATCCTGTCTAATAATGATTCGAGATGATATGCGAAACCAACACCAAGCACTAAAATCTTTTTCTTTTCTTTTAATAGCTCTAAGTTCTTGTCTGCAAATGAGTCTGCTTCTTTTTTGGGATTGTACATTGAATGAAGATGAACTCCATTTACAACAGGGATTGGCAGTTCATTTTTTGAAGTTCTTACTTCAATAATGGCCTTAGAAATGTCTGTCATCATGACCTCGATCATTTATAACGGAAGATAATTAACGAAGTGTTGACCTTTTGAGATCGCTGCCTTTGTCCCTCTTCCATAAAGGATATGCAGTTTGTGATGGGCCAATCATTGACCGTCATCATATTATCGCTGCAGTTACCCATTATTGTCAAATCTGTGATATGGCCGAAATGACACTATGTAAATTATACGAGTTCATAACTTATTGAGATTACTTCTTTAGATTGTTGAGGTTGTATCCTTGATGACTTTTTCTTGCTCTGTAGATAGTCGCAATCTGTTGCGTTGTTTTATCTTTTTCGTCACTTAAGCGCGCTGTGATTTTCTGATCAAGGAGTAATGTTCGCTCAAAAGAATCTGTAAGATCTTGAGTCCAACATTTAAGTATTTCAAGTAGTTCTTGAGAAACCGAGCTTAACTCTAGGGTATTTATTTGGGCCTCAATTTCTGTTTGAAGCTTTTCAACCGCGCCGATGATTCTTTCTCTGTTTTGAGATTCAAACTCGGCTACATCAAGATTTCTTTCTATGGATGCTTGCAGTAGTCTTTCTGTTGATTTGATGCTGGCATCTAATAAGCAGAGGTGTCTTTGGATCTTATATTCAATTTTATTTTGCATCAGTCGTTCCTGTTTCCGCTTCTTTTCGAAGAGATTTAATTGCTTCTGCCCAGCCACTATAAAGAGTTGTTAACACTTCTAAACAGCCCTTTAATGGTTCGGCATCTATTTTAATATTCGCTTGTGTCGAGCTAAATAAAATGAAGTCATAAAGGGCAGAAAGTTCATTAGCAACCTCTCCACCAACTTCAAGGTCTAAACTATTATTAAGTTCAACAACAATGTCTTGCAGCTTTCCAATATATTCTCCTTTTTTTGCGATATCCTTTTTGCCAATAGCTTCGATGGCCTTTTTGCAATTTTTAATTGCTGCTTGATAAAGCATAATGAGAATCTGTTCTTTGCTTGCTGTATGTATTGACGCTTTTTTATAAGCGCCTAAACCATAACTCATATTCTTCCTCCAGTTATTATCCTAATTGTACAGCTCCTTGAGCTGATGCTCCAAGGGCGGAAAGACCTGCGCCTTGACTTTGAATTCGTGAGACTGTGGCCTCTAATCTCGAGAACTTATTCTTTAAATTCCGTTCTTTTGCCTTTAGGTGACGTTCTCTGTCTTCTATTCTGCGATCAATTTGGTCAATTTTTATTCTCATCGATCTCTTTCTTGAGTGAAGTAATCCGTCAGGATTTCTCAAAGAGTTATAGGCCATTTCGCCAATATAGTCCATGAAGCCATCGGTTTTACCACCCTCTATTGTAAATTTACCAGTGAGAAGTTGGGAAACCATTTCGTAATTTGCAGCTAGTCCATTTTCAAACTTTTTATCGTCCAGTTGTAATGAGCCGTCTCTTTGAAAGGTGAGTCCTAGCTCGCCAATTCTTTTAAAGCCAAAGTCCGTTTTAACATCTTTGAAAACAGATGCTCGTATTCTTGATTCTAGAGTTTGTAAAATTAAGTCACCGCCAAGCGTTCTTGTAGTGTCAGATTTTTCATCTAATGTGTTTTGTTCTTTGATAAATGCAAGAACTGCATTGAGTTCAGCGACTAGATTTTTAATTTTCTCAGTAATCTTCTCAACGTCTTCTGCGATTTTGATTGTGAACTCTTCTCCTGGTGCAGCTTTCAATAGGTCTAATGTCACCCCTGGAATAAGTGAATCTGTTTTATTGTTTGGAATTTCAATTTCGAAGCCATTGAGTTTTACAATGGCATCGTGGGCAGGTCTTTCTTGTTCAATATAGAAGTCTTGTTCTCCATCTACAAAATAAAAGTAAGGGAATTCTGCTCTGTTATTATCACCTGTTCCATCAAAAGCCAGAACTAGTCTCCAGGGAGTTTCAGAGTCTGAACCATCGTTGATTACTGCGGCAGTGAGACCATTTTCTCTGTCACCATTCACTAATTTGGAGATGCCCTTTAGCGAGGCATTATCACTATCTATGTAAACATCTTTAGTATCTCCATTTGGTAAAGTATATTGAATAAAACCAACACCAACATAACTATTATCAGGGTCTTCAAATCCGGAAGTCATGGCCGAGGATTTTTGTGCTAACTGAACCACCTCAAATTGATGGGTGCCAGGTTGTGCGATATTTTTATCAAGAGTGATATCTAAGATATCATCTCTTCCTGCGGAGGTTAGTTCCCGTAATTGCCTTGGGTTTCCATTTTTTTGAACATCTCCACGAACTGCCTCCACAAGAGAGGTAAGTTGTTCAACAAGGGCCATTTTTTCGGAATGTTTTGCTTTACGCATTTCCATTTTTTGCAGAGGCATGCGCTCAGCTTTCATAATTTGCTGAACAATGTCCTTTGGTAGGCCTGTATTAATGGATCCAAACGAAATACCCAAAAGCTTCCTCCATGAGGCTTTGAAAATAATAAATGACCTTTCTTCCTGAAAGGGTATTGGACGGAAAACTGTCCATTACACTCCCTAGACTAGCATAATTAGACTTTGTTGCAACGTGCCGGAACTATTCAGCACTCTAAAAAAATTAAAAGAGGAAAAAACTTAAGTATTATTTTCTTTCCATAGAGATGTAAGCGTTTAAAATAAAAAAAGACCGGTTTGGGGCCGGCCTTAAAGTTTGGAGTTTAGGTGTTTGGGTTAACACCTACTATATTGGTCGGGTATAAATGGATAAATCTTTAGTAAATGACTCAGGTATTTTGATTAGAAAATCAAAGTTCTTTATATATCGAGCAGTTATATACTTCTCATTTCTTTTAGTCCCCACCCTTATTCCAAAACTCTTAGACCTCTCCATGGTCGCCAAATGCGCTATGATGACTTTATATATTTTCTTTATGGTAAGTCAGTGGTTTTTACTTGGAAAAGAAGTAGACCATCGCTTAAAAATTTATTTTAGAGTTAACTCATCAGTTGATCGAGTTATCTATCGAGTTATTTTGGGAATGACATTTTTCATACTCATTTTTAACTGTTTTTCAATGTTCTCTTATAAGTGGATTTACAATTCCTTTTGGATGATTTGGGTCGTACTCGGTCTTTTCTATTCATGGCCAACTAGAGGAAAGATTATTCAAGAATCAGTTTCATCTAACTTTAGAGAATTTCGCTATCTTGATTCTTTTGAAAAAACCTTAATTGGATTAATTGGATTAATGTTTGTAGTCACAATACCCAGATTACCAGACTTGTTTACAAAAGACGGGTTGATGTTATTTTTTGACCCAACAGATAAACTAAGTAGTCAGTATTGGAATTTTATAATGGTTACTTACTTCCCTTTTATGAAGTACCCTTCGCTGCTTAAAATTGCTTGGAGTCTTCACTTTTATATTATAGGCTTGGGAATTTTTCAAATTATATTTTATGCATTTCTAAGATTTTTTGTTTCAAGAAGACTTTCGCTGCTTGGTGTTTTCGCATTGATTTCTTCATGGTCAGTTACTAAAATTTTAGTTCAAGAATTTGGTTTTGCATTGTTAACAGGATATTCATTGTTGTGGATCTGGTCTCTACTTTGGGTAACGAAATCTAATACGTATCGCTCAGGACTTTTCCTTGGGCTGGTGAATTACCTCGGAATGTTGATCAATCAATCTTACTTTCTGCTCATTATAATTCAAATTCTATTGATTTATTTTTACTTTTTAAAAGAAAAAACATCTTGGTATAAACGACAATTGATTAAATATTCTCTATTTGGGATGGGTCTCTGTTTTGTTCTCTTTATGTTAAATCTCGAAAAGTTTGAAACTTTTATTCCTGTAAGGTTGAATTATCTTTCAGATGTTTTAACTCATATTGATCGTAAAGCGATTTTTGCACTATGTTTTCCAGGGGCCTTAGTCATTCTCATATCGATATTAACTGGAGGCAAAAAAGTATTTAAAGAAGTAAGTCTACCCATGGGTAGGATTAAGCAGATATTGGTCCTCTATTTCATTCTTCTGGTCTATGGAGTGATGTTTGATCAGCATATAGTTAATGGATTTTCCGTTCTTTGGATGCTGGCTTTTCTAAGTTTGATCCCTATTGAAATTATTTTTCAA
>JABGXW010000014.1 GCA_018675575.1 Bacteriovoracaceae bacterium
TACAGAGTGGCGGAGTTTTCATGTGGGTTATCCTCATTGTCTGGGCAGTTGGCATTGCGATCAGTTTAGAACGTTTTATGAAGCTTTCTTTTAAGATGGATGTCGATGGAACGAGTTTCATGAATGAACTTCAGCGCTATATTCTTTCTAATGATGTCCAAGGTGCTATACGAATCTGTTCAGGATCGATTGCTGCGCTACCTAAAGTACTTAAGAGTGGACTGAAAAGATCTGGACAATCCCAATCTCAAATTCAAAATGCAATCGACGCAACAGCATTGGAGGTTATTCCCAAAGTAGAACTTCGATTAAATTATCTTCAGTTAATAGCAAATATTTCTACACTATTTGGGCTACTTGGTACAATTCAAGGCTTGATCCAATCTTTTGCTGCTGTTGCCGCTGCAGACCCGCAACAAAAAGCAGAACTTTTAGGTATTGGAATTTCTAAGGCCATGAATACTACATTCTTAGGTCTATTAGCTGCTATCAGTATAATGATGCTTCATACATTTCTTTCAAGTAAGTCTGATAAAATCATTAATGAGATAGATGAGTTTTCAGTAAAACTAATGGATTTACTGGGAACAAGATCAAGTAAGTAACTTTTAGGACAACTGATATGTATACACCTCCAAGTAGAAAAAGAATTAAAAAGAAAGCTGAAAGGCCGAATTTAATTCCTGTATTGGATGCCGTTTTTATCTTCATTTTCTTTTTACTAATGTCTTATACCTCAGTAAAAGTTTATGAAATTCCTAGTAATGTACCTATCGTTTCTGATTCAGAGCCTAAAAAACCACCATTCTCTCTTACTTTAGTGATAAAAGAAAAAAACATCACATTGCAACGAGGGATAGAGAGAAAAGTTGTCGGTATTTTTGGAAAAGACCGTAAAGATGAATATGACATCCCTTCATTGAGAAATAAACTTATCAGAATAAAGAAACGCCATAAAAAAGAGAATACAATTATATTCGAACCTCAAATTAATATCGAATACGAAAAACTAATTAAAATAATGGACGCTGTTAGAACATTGAGAAAAACTGATGAAACATTATTTCGAACTATTAAAGGTGTAGATACAAAAATTAAAGAGTTATTTAATAATATCGTATTTGGAAATATACAGAGCTAGGAATTAAATGAGAGCTTCAAGGTCAATCAGAAATAGAGTCAAAAGAAGAAAAAAAGAGATTATTGACCTTGATATAACTTCACTACTAGATATTTTAGTTATTATGCTGGTTTTCCTTTTAAAGTCCTACAACTCTAGTGGTGTTGTTCTCAATATTCCAAAAGATGTAGCACTCCCAATTTCAAACTCATCATCATTAAATTCAACTGGCGTTAATATCCAAATATCCTCCAGTAATATCTGGGTTGATGACAAATCTATTGTGAGCTTAAAAGAAATTAATCGCTTCCCTGAAAGAAAACTAGATCACGGAGAAAAAAGAATTATTCCTCTCTATAACAAATTGGTAAAAATGAAGAGAAGAGTTAAGCAAATTGAAAAATCTTCTCCACAAGCAAAAAAGTTTTCAGGGTTAGTTAATCTAATTATTGATAAATCAATAAAGTATGACTTTATTAAAAAGATCATGTACACATGTGCCGATGCTGGATATAGAAGATATAAGTTTGTCGTTCTAAATGAGAAATAGAGTTTCTTACAATAAAATCAAGCTACCTAATAAAATCAAGAATGCCATATTACTAAATACAAGTCTTGAAAGTTTAAGTGATTTACGAAAGTCACTTATGCTAACACTTAAGAATATACCCGACCAAATGATCACACCAAGTTTGAAAATCTCAGACTTAACCTCATAAGAAAAATTCAGGTCTTGCATAATTAGAGGACTAATGAACAGTACAAGGAAAATATTATTCATTATAATTTTTAAACCTTTTTCACCATTTTTCATATTCTCAGAAGAACCGGAATAAAAAATATCGCTTATAAAAGAAATTAAATTATCCTTAATTGATTTCTTTTTAAAGTCTAAGGACGATTTAGTTGCTTTAAGATTTCCACTTTTATAATTAAAATACAGATCATTAATCAAAAGACAGACCAGCAAAGGTACTGCATAGTCCCCCACATCGTAAATGCCATCTGACAACTCACCCATCCCTAATACAATAAATAGTACAACCAGTCCTAACTTAATGGAGCTGACACCATAATTGACAATTAAATTCATAGCAATTCCTTGCGTTTATTATAATTCAGTAAAGGCCAAAAGTGTTAGGATTTGACCATAAAGGTATTAATTATAAAGGTTTAGTTTCCATAAGTCTTGGAAATATTCAACTCAAACTCAGAAATCATGACTCATTTTTAAGGCAAGGAAGCCTAAACTATTAATTTAACGACGCGGATAAAAGTTCATTGGCTGGGATACTTCAACTACCCCCCCACCAGTAGGCTCAGGAAAAGAGATTCCTTTTAAGGTATTAATAACACAAGATTTCACTTTAGAAGGAATAGCATCATCAGCGGCTTCGATTCCTGCCTTTGTCACATGACCAGAAGCGCCGATGATAAAATCTAGTTTCACAACACCTTGAAAATTGCCATAAATCCCGCCAGCTAAAACTTTTTGATAACATGAACGGAACTGAGGAATGTGCTCCATAAGGATTTTTCTAATCATGTCTGGATCCATTCCACCCAAATGGACCGTTTTATAAGGAAGACCTGCAAAGTACTGTGACTTCTTACTAATTATTCCTTTCAATCCCCTAGACGAATCAACTTTTCCATTCGTTGCTCCCGTAAGAGAACCTAATCTATTTTTAACTTTAGAAGCTCTTAATGTCGAGCTTGTACCACCGACAGAATTGGCTCCCGTATTGAAGGAATTGGCCTTAGCATTTGTGGCAGCCTGATAAGTTTTAGTGCTTCCAGACTTAGAAAGTAAATTAGACATAGTAGATTTAAAATCAAATGACTTATAGGTATCAACTCTGCCTTTTGACTTTTTTCTTCTGTTTGCAGAGCGTGACGTTCTTCTCTTAGTTTTTTTGCTGCCTTTGCCCTTCAAAATCCTGCGCCGAACGATTCTCTTAATCCTCGTTTTTTTTGCTTTATTTGATTTAACTTTTTTCAGTTTTTTGGTCGTCTTAACTACCTTTGTAACAGTTTTGACAATTGTTTTAACTTTTACTTTAGTTTTATTAACATTTTTTCGACTCTTGCTCTGAGTGTTTGCCACCTTTTTAACAACTTTATTTACTTTTTTCTTCGTTACTTTTTTAACTATTTTTTTCGTAATCTTTTTTGTATTCACTTTTTTAACAGGTTTTTTATAAAGAATTGTTGCGATCCGCTCTGGCGCCTTTTCTTCATCGAGATCAGGGTCTACTTCAAACAATGTCGTAACAGTCAAAAAGGAAAAAACGAGTAAAAACATTAAGAACAAATATTTTTTAAACTCTTTATCTTTTCTAAAAATAGGTGCCGAGGCAACCCCTGGAGGAGCTGGTGTTAATCTAATAAATATCTGCAAATCACCATTATCTAATTTTAGAATATCATCATCATAGAGATTTACAGGTCCTTCATTTAATAAGGTGTCAGATTCATCTGTCCATAATTTTGGAGTGTAACCATCGAGTGTATGGACTATAACTTCTTGTTTATTAACTTCAATAAAATTCACACGATCAGATATTCCAAGCTGTGCGAATTCAATTTGTTTTCCAGAGGCATTTTTACCTACTAGCTGATAGACATTCTTTTTGTTTGGTAAATAGTCTACGGAGTATATTTCTCCCCTAAAAAGAATTATTACTTCAACAGAACTGGCATGAACATTATAATTAAATATAGGATATAAGGTTTCGACGTCTTCAAAAATATACTCACTAAATTCAGCTTTAGGGTCTTTACCAAGAGGATACTCTACACGAGGAACAATATAATCAACATCGAGATCTAAAATATTGTCAGGTGAATCTGGCAATGATTTAAATTGTCTACTCTTAATTTTTGATGGTAACTCTGGATCAAGCATATCTAAAATAGGAGGAACATCCTTTTTTGAATAAACTTTAAACACAAATTCCTGGGTTCCAAATTTGATCAGATCACCTATTTCAAAAGAGACAGCAACCTGTTTTGAACCATTCACAAAAGTTCCATTTGTACTATTCATATCAAATACTTTGAAGCCCGCCAAAGTTGTTTCTATAACGGCGTGAATTCCCGAGACATCTCGATGAGGAATAATGACATCACATGCTTCAGAGCTACCTACTAACACTCTTTTTTTATTAACATATAATCCTTTGTCTTTTCCTTTTTCTGAGAATAATTCAAAAGATTGTTTATTTTCCTGTCTAAGATCCATCTTACAACGCCCTTTTCTATCTGATTCGCTCTATTCCTAATCGTATTTTATCATTAAAGTTTTTTCGATAAGGTAGTCTATTTTTAAATTTCGTTTGATATCTTGGCACGATTGAGAGGTCACCAGGTGATCCTGTTTCGCCTTCTATCGCCAAGTTTTCAAAGTCAAACTTTTGATATTTTTTATATCTATATCTGATTCTATTTTTTTTATCAATTAACTCAGATGGCCGTGCAAAAAGTACTGCATTAAACAATAAGGAAGACAGTAGAAATAACAACTTTATCATTTAACACCTCTTATATATTGCTCAACTTTATTATAATACTTTGCATATGATTCGAGATTTCCCTTATCGATATTGTCAAAAGTATTTTGAGCTTCGATTAAACGACCAGCAAGTTTAAAAGCAATAGATAAATTTAGGCCAACATTGGCCCTTCTTCGTAATCGATCAGGGATAGACAGGTACGTTTCTATAGATTTTACTAATTTATTTTCTAATAACAATGAAGTTGCAAGCCCGGCCAAGGCATCATTATCGCGTGGGCTTTTCCGTAATAATGCTTGAAATAATGTTCTTGCACGACGACTAAATCCATACTTCAGATAAATCTGAGCAAGATTAAAAACAGGAGTCAAAGAGAATGAACTTAATTCACTCGCTTTTTTAAAGGCCAATAATGCTTTTTGCTCTAAACCTTGCTGTTGATAAATAACTCCGAGGTTGTTTATAGAGGGTGCATATTCTTTAGAGAGAGATCGAGATTTATTATAATAAAGAAGGGCCTTTCTCATATTATCCCTTAGGTAATAACAAGTTCCGATTTGATTCCAATAACTCGGATGGTTTTTGTAGCGCTTATATATTTTGTCCATAATCAGCTCAGCCTCTTCAAAACTGCCCTGATAGCAAAGACTAATTATTGCGGAGATAGGATCTTTATCCTCCTCTTTCGAAATTTGTTCTAACTTTTTTTCAGGAACTCTAGCAATAGATTCACCTACAAGAGAGTCGAAAGTCAGATCTTCTGATTCTGCGAAATCAAACTTATCAAGTTTAACTTGATATTTAATTTCTTTTACTGGAAGAAAGTCTGAATTCTCAATTTTCTCTAGTTCTTCTGAACTTAGTTCAGCCTTTATCACTTTATTAGAGTTCGAAGTTAAAGTTGAACATGAGAAAATCGTAAGGGACAGAGAAAATATAATAGAAATATTTTTCATTATTTATTACCTCCCCTATCCATAAGAATCGATCCTCTTGGATAAAAGTATTCAACATCGTAACTAGACTTATTGAGGAACCAAGCATTAGAAGATGAAAGTATTGAAGATCGACTAATTTGTCTATTCGCCTCAGTCCTAAATTCTCTTGCCTTTTTACTTATAGGTTCTACTAATCTTTTCATACTATCCTTAAAGCCTTTAATATATCCTAATGATTTTCCTGTCGGTGTAAAACGGGTAATATCGCTTGTCATCTTGTCATACGAAGCAACTAGAATCTTATAGGAGCTAATAATTCCTTCACCTGAGCCTGATGCTAGAACATTGAGAGCATCAGTTGTCACACGATCTAATTGTGCAAACTTTTGTTGTAGAAGCTTATTATATTTATTTTCTGGAAATTTAAGGGTTATTAGTTCTAACCTGGTGACCTCGATTTTTAACTTCTCGAGTTTTATTTTTGCGACAGCATCGAGAGCCTCTAGCTCTATAGTTTGATTCCTTTTCTTAGCAAGGGAATAAGTTCGTAACATTTTCCTGATAAGCTCTACAGATTTTTCTGATCTTCCACTTTCACTATACGCTATGGACAACACAGATATCGGGTAGATAAGAGAAGCATATAGAGAGGAGGTCTTTTCATGTTGTTCTATTTTTTTTTCTAATTCAGCCCAGCTTTTAATTTCTACTAAATATTTAATTTGTTCCGTAACGACTTGATTTATTATTTTCTTGGATATTCTACATTTATAGGCCTGTCTAAATATTCTCTCAGAGGCTAAGTAATCATTTTCAGCGAGATAAATAACATTAGCGTTTTTAAAAAAATTATTCTTATTTCTAGATCTCTTATTACATACCTTACTTAAAAGAACTTCATTCAGTTTAGCAGCCTGAACAAACCTTCTACGATTAAATAACTCGGTTGCAATGGTTACAAAAGATGATTCGAATCTTCTGGTGTTTTTAGAGCTCATGAGATTCAAAGCCCGAATTGACCATAAGTAAGTTCTCTCAGCATCACCTAATTGATGGAACAGTGTTGCGACGTTATAGGCAGCATTCTTTTTTGCTTCTTTGGAGCTTTCCTTAGCATTATATATTTTAAGATATCCCTGAAGGGCCTTCTTCTTATTTCCTTTTGTATTTGCTTTCTCTATATCATCAAACTGCATGGTTAAAAGTAATAACTTAATTTTTTTTGCATACTTTCTGGAAACCTTAAACTCACCGGAATTAATTCTTTTGACCCAACCTATAATTTCTTTTTCATTATTCGTATTTTTGTAATGATCCATAATTTTCGCGAGCATCGCCTCAGCTGTGCTATGATTATTTGGGAATTTTGTTTTGAACTGATACATCACTCCCTCAGCCTTACCAATATTCTTTTTATCCATATGCAGGGAGTAAAGACGCTGAAGAATCTTATTGTTTTCTTTTGCTGTTGGCCGATCTTTAACAAAGGCGACATAGGCATTCATTAAATACTTGTTGATCGTTTTTTTATGAACTCCATTTCCACCTAAGCTCGCCAGCAATCCGTCAAGTGACAACTTAGTAATCTTTGCATTTCCTGCTATTTTCGCGCCGTTGTAAGCGAGATCATAATCTTTGGCCGCCGATGTAAACCGGCGAGCATTATAGTTTGTTTCTGCAGAGTGAAAATGAGACATATACTCTTTACCTGGATTTAATTTTGCTAAAATATCAAAA
>JABGXW010000146.1 GCA_018675575.1 Bacteriovoracaceae bacterium
AGCTTAAAAAATGTCAGGAGCTTAGTGATAGTCCAAAGCAATTTAAAAAGGCAATTCTAGCCGCCCTCAATAAAAAAGCGTTGGCCTTTTTTAAGCGAGCAGATTATCACGCAGCAATAGGTGGGCATATGTCAGAACAAATGAATCGTCATAACGGTTATATGGAAGGGGCGCGGGACCTAACTTGGAGTTACGCCGCCCATTTAAGTGCTCTTCTTAGTGTAAAATAGTTACACAAGAAGCAACATTTTGGTGATAGCACTTACGGCCGTTGTAGAAAATACTCCGGCAAGAAATCTATATTAATATGCTATGCTTTACAGAGGAGCCAATTCAAGACAAATAGACTATCTTATATGATATAACTTCCAAACCAGTCCCCTCAATCTAAACTGATATATTGGACATTCTTTCAATATACCTAAGGTACAAGAGTTTTCTAATCAAAACTATCTAATTCATCATCATCTATTTCAGCATCTTCATCTTCATCTTCATCTTCATCTTCATCTTCATCTTCATCTTCATCTTCAGCTTCAGCAGCATCTTCGGCATCTTCTTCAGCATCAAGGTCAGAGTCAAAATCTTTGTCAAATTCATCATCTTCAGCTTTATCATCAATATCTTCAACCGTATTTTTATTGATAGGAATATTAACATCTTGACCTGGTGTTATTAGGCCTCTACGCATGACTGTATTTTTTCTTAGCCCCTTAATCGTTAAGGTTTTACGAGTAACAAATGGAAAGAGGCCTATCAAATTATCCATAAAGGTGGCCTTTGATATTATTGTAATAGATTTGATATCACGGCAAACATAATTATATTCCTTTAAGATATCATTTAATAAAAATTTGTCTGGCACTGCAGTCCACTTAGAACCAGTATAGATGACATGATTTATATTTATATTATAGTTTATTTGCTCTTTTAAATCTGTTTCTTTGTCTTTTGGAGGATCAATGACCCATTTTGTAGTATGATCGCAACCTCTAAAGCTTAAATTGAAATGACCTCCACAGCTTTGCAGAAGAAAAAAAAGGGAAATGAATAAAAAGTTAACGTACAATTTTTTCTTCATCATCATCCAATGTACCGTATGCCCAAATTTTATATCTTGTTGGAATATAGAAACCCATAGAAAAAAATGACATCCACATATCTGCCTTTGTTTGATATTCAAAGATAGAAATATTTGCAGCTGACTTCATTCCTGCATTTAAAAGTACTTGATCAATATAAATTGTATGATGTTTGCTAGGTATAACTCCATAAAAATAAAACTCAGATTTACCTTTGACCACAACCTTTTTTACATGATCTGATTTGCCTCCAGCATATAAGTCAAGTTTGCCTGAAGATTTAAAGTGAACTGTGGTACAACTAATAGTAAAAAGTAAAAGTAAAAGTTGTATACTAATTTTCATTTTCATTTTTATTTTTAATATAGTTTTGTAAATACTTTGAAGTAGTTTGTTTGTTTAGTTTCTTTAAAATATAAAGAGAGGCCTCTCTTAATAGGTTTAAGTTTACACCTGTATTAATTTTTAATTTCTCAAAGAAATCAACAACATCTTCAGTTGCGACATTTCCGGTTGCTCCCTTAGCAAAGGGACATCCTCCAAGACCTCCGGCAGAGGTGTCAAAAGAGGTTACACCGAGGTCATATGATGTTTTAATATTGTCTATTGCTCTTTCCTTAGTATCATGGAAATGCATTGATAGTTTAGCTAAATCGCAATGAGCTTTTACTTTTTCTAAATAATTTGAAACTTGATGAGGGAAAGCAACACCTATTGTATCTCCGATACTAATATCATAGGCACCAAAATCATCAAGAGAGAGAGTCATATTTACTAAATCATCAGTTTTCATTTCTCCTTCATACGGACAACCAAAAGCTGTTGAAATATAGGCCCTAATTTTCATATTTTCGGCCTTTGCATATTTGATAATTTCTTGTATATCTTTTAGCGATTCTTTAATTGTTCTATTAATATTTTTTTTGTTAAATGTTTCTGAGATTGCAGTAAATATAGCAATTTCTTTAACCTCTGTTTTTATCGCCATTTCTAAACCTTTTAAATTCGGCACAAGACATGGATATGAAACGAGACTATTAGACTGATCAAGTTTTGAGTATAGCAAAGATGAGTCACCCATCTGGGGAACTATGTCTGGTCTTACAAAAGAAGTGGCCTCAATTTTAGTGAGACCTGCTTTGATAAGCATATTGATAAATACAAGTTTTTCTTCTGTTGATAAGACTTTCTTTTCATTTTGAAGTCCATCACGAGGACCAACCTCTACAAGTTTAATGGTAGAGTTTTGCTCTAGCATTCTTTAAACTCCTCAACAGCTTCTAATGTAGCAAGCAAAACTCCTCCATCGACAAGTTCACCTTCTTTGTAAAAAAGTTCTTTAACCACTCCATTAGATGAAGCTTTTACAGAATGTTCCATTTTCATGGCCTCTAAAATAAGTATGACATCCCCTTTTTTAACTATGTTTCCTACAGAAGAAAGAATTTTGAATATTTTCCCTGGCATAGGTGAGATCATAGCTCCAGGATTCGCTGATGATTGAGATCTAGATTTCTTTAGTGAGGATTCTCTAGCGACGTTGTTACAGTCATCTTTATAAAGAATTTGATTATTTGAGATTAGGGCGTGTAATGATTTATCTTTATATTTAAGAATAGTTTTATTTTTATATGATAAAACTAATGAATATTCATACCTAGTTCCGTTAAGAAGAAAACTTACAGATTTATCATCTTTTTTAAGATCATCTAGCTCAACTATTAAATCATTTATATTAAATTTTGTTATCATTTAAGTTGTCCTTAGTCCTGATAAGGTATCCCAGGGACTTTTAATACTAGGCCTTTCATTGATAGTTTCAACTGATTGTTTATTTAGAAGATTAAATGCAATCAGATCTGCCATATATTGATCATCCATTTTCAAGGGTGATAATTCTTCTTTTTTACTTTCAACAAAGTGAGTGAAAGTATCTCCTTTTAAAAAAGATTTTGATTTAAGAATTCTTTGAAGGTAATTTCTATTTGTAGTCACTCCAAAAAAAGGAAATTCGTTAAGGCCTGCTCTTAATTTAGATATTGCATTTTCTCTGTTAGAACCATGAGCTATTAACTTGGCACACATCGGGTCGAAATTGACCGAGACTTCATTTCCATCTACGTATCCAATATCGCACCGAACACCAGAGATAGTCGATTTTCCAATATAGTTAAGTTTTCCTATAGCAGGTAAGAAGTCGTTGTCAGGGTCTTCTGCATAGATTCTAACTTCCACTGCATGTCCATTTTGCTTAATTTCCTCTTGCTTAAGTGGTAACGAATTTCCTTCTGCCACACGTATCTGCCATTCAACCAAGTCTTGTCCTGTTACAAGTTCAGTGACAGGGTGTTCAACTTGTAACCTTGTATTCATTTCTAAAAAGTAAAAATTTGAATCCTTATCTAGCATAAACTCAATCGTTCCTGCTCCTAAATAATTTATACTAGACGAAATTTTTACTGCAACATCTGTCATTTCCCTACGTAATTTTTGGTTTAAGGCCAAAGATGGTGATTCTTCAACTATTTTCTGATAACGACGTTGAATAGAACATTCTCTTTCATAGAGATGAACATGACTCCCCATAGAGTCTGAAAATACTTGAATTTCTATATGTCGGGGTGAAGTTATGTATTTTTCAAGTAAAACCTGATCATTTCCAAAAGCATTCATAGCTTCTCTTTTTGCGGAAGCTAAAGCGTCGGTAAATTCTAAATCAGAATTTACAATTCGCATTCCTTTTCCACCACCCCCTGCTGTCGCTTTTATTAATAATGGATAGCCAATTTTCTTTGCTTCTTCGACTAAAGATGTTTCGTCTTGATTCTTGCCATGGAAACCCGGAACTAATGGGATGCCTAGTTTTTCCATTGCTATTTTAGATTGTATTTTATCACCCATTAAAATAATTGATTCAGGAGAGGGGCCAATAAAAATAATACCTTCTGAAGTAACTCTTCGAGCAAAACTAGCATTTTCAGATAAAAGGCCATAACCTGGATGAATTGCACAGGTATTATGGTTTTTGGCAATTTCTAATAATAAATCCTGATTTAAGTATGTCTCTAATAATGATCCATCTCCAAGCAGTACAGCTTCATCTGCAGAAGTTACATGGGGAAGATCTTCTTCTCCTTTATTATAAATTGAAACTGTTCTTATACCTAATGCTTTACAAGTAGATATAACTCGACATGAGATTTCCCCCCTATTAGCAATTAGTATTTTCTCAATTCTTTTCATATTTTAGGTATCCTTATTCTGCCAATTTGGTTTTCTTTTTTCTAATAATGCTGTCATTCCTTCTTGTCCTTCTTCACTGGTTCTTATTCCTGAAATAGTTTTGCAGGTATAGTCAGTAACCATGGACTCACTTTGTAATGAAAATTCCTGTACTCCAAAAATAAGTTCTTTCACTTTTCGTTGGGCCAAAGGACCGGCCTTTAGAAACTTCGATACAACATCTTCAACATCTTGATGGAAATATCTTTCCAATGAAACGTGGTGAATAAGCCCCATTTCTTTGGCCTGTTTTGTTCCAAATTTTTCGCCGCTTAAGAAGTAAGCTCTGGCATTTGACTCTCCAATCTTTGCCATCACAAAAGGTGAAATTACTGCTGGTGCAAGACCCAGAATGACCTCAGTAAAACCAAAGATTGTCTTTTCTTTAGCTAAGACATAGTCACAAACCGCAACAAGGCCAGAGCCTCCCCCAAGAGCAGCTCCATGAACTTTGCCTATAACTGGACCTTTAAATTTATTTATAGCGTGAAATAATCCTGCTAGAGATAATGAGTCAGCATAGTTTTCATCTGTTGAATAATCCTTCATTCTCTTCATCCAATTTAGATCTGCCCCTGCACAAAATGATTTACCTTCTCCTGAGAGTACTATTAAGCGCACCTTATTGTTTTGCTCTAAATCATTTATATATTCAGTTAAGGAATTGATCAGCTCATCATCGAAAGCATTATGAATCTTAGGACGATTAAGAGAAATTGTTAAAACCCCTCTTTCATCTAAATTTACTAAATAAGAATCACTCATATTTTTCCTTTATTACATTCTAAAGACGCCAAATTTAGGCTCTGGAATTTTTGTATTTAAACTAGCAGCAATAGCTAGGCCAAGTATATCTCTTGTTTGAGCTGGATCAATGATGCCATCATCCCAAAGGCGTGCAGTGGAATAATACGCTGATCCCTCTTTTTCATACTTATCTAAAATGGGACGTTCAAATTCTTCAATTTCCTTGGCACTCATTTCTTTTTGAGATCTTTGTTTTAGTCCTTCTTGCTTTACTGCGGTCAAAACCCCCGCTGCTTGTTCTCCGCCCATCACTGAGATTCTTGCATTTGGCCACATCCATAGAAAGCGAGGGGAATAGGCCCTTCCACACATACCATAATTACCAGCACCAAAGGAGCCACCTATAATCACTGTAAATTTCGGAACTTTCACTGTCGAGACGGCAGTCACCATCTTAGCACCATGCTTAGCAATTCCTTCTGATTCATATTTCTTGCCAACCATAAATCCCGTTATATTTTGTAAAAAGACTAAAGGTATTTTTCTTTGACCACATAATTCGATAAAGTGTGTGCCTTTAACTGCTGATTCAGAAAAAAGAATCCCGTTATTAGCAACAATTCCCACTTGATGGCCATGAATTCTAGCAAAGCCACAAACTAAAGTTACGCCATATTTTTCTTTGAATTCATGAAACTCTGAGCCATCAACTAATCTTGCTATAACTTCTCTTATGTCATAAGGAATCTTTGTATCACTTGAGACAACTCCATATATTTCTTCCTTTGAATAAAGAGGGTCTTTTGATCGTTTTGGATTATAATCTCCACTTAACTTTCCCTCAGAAACATAGTTTAAGTTTTCAATAACATTTCTTGTAATAATTAATGCGTCCTCCTCAGTTTCTGCATAATGGTCGGCAACCCCAGATTCTTTGGTATGAACTTCTGCTCCACCTAAATTTTCCGCAGTAACTTCTTCACCTGTAGCTGCTTTAACTAATGGCGGTCCTGCTAAAAAAATTGTTCCATTTCCTTTTACAATTATTGACTCATCTGCCATCGCTGGAACGTAGGCCCCACCGGCGGTACAAGAACCACATACAACAGCAATTTGTGGGATTGCTTCAGAAGACATATTGGCCTGATTATAAAATATTCTCCCAAAATGTTCTTTGTCTGGAAAAACTTCATCTTGTTTCGGTAAATATGCTCCACCTGAATCAACAAGATAGATACATGGTAGTCTATTTTCTAAGGCAATTTCTTGAGCTCTTAAATGCTTTTTGATGGTCATAGGAAAGTAAGTCCCGCCCTTTACAGTGGCATCATTTGCAACAAACATACATTCAACACCGTGAACTCTTCCAATTCCTGTTATAATACCAGCGGAAGGTACAGCTCCATCATAAAGTCCATTTGCTGCCAGTGGAGAGAGTTCAATGAATGGAGAATCCTGATCTAATATTTTGTTAATTCTCTCACGCGCCAGAAATTTATCTCGATGTAGGTGTCTTTCTACGTATTTTTCACCGCCACATTTTTTTACAGATTCTAGTTTTTCTTTTAATTCCGACTTTAGATTTAGATGAAAGTTCAAGTTGGATTTAAATAGATCTGAAGTTGAGTTGATTTTGGATTCTAAAATATCCACAATATATTCCTAAGTTTCTAATATAATTGAATAAAGTTGAGTAATTATCTTCGTTTTAACAAGTAGTGACAAGACTAACTACGTTAGTTATTTATGAGTTATATTATTGATATTGCTGGATTATTATCATTTTAAGCTAGAAAGAAAGCCACTTAAATTCACAAGATTTTGACAACTCAATGCAGATTCTTTGAGAAAGCTTCCCATTAAATGATCTCGTCGTTTAAGAGCACGTTCAAACTGACTAAATAGTATTTGAGAATAGGACTGCACCCAAGGATTTTTGGACCATTCTTTTGATAAATTAAATTCTTTCTTTTTAAGGTTTAATTCAAAAATTAATGCTCCAGCGACAACCGACAAAGGCCATTTATAAATTAAACTAGCAGGCATTTTGGAAATATTACATTCTTTTTTAAATTGTGAGCTAAAAGAAGCTTTTTGACTTTCTGATTGTGCATCTAATAATGCATCAACTATCTCTGTCATTATTATTGAAAAGTCAGGATTGGCCATTTTGGCAATAGGATTAATTTTTATAACGAGTATATTAGACATAAAATCAACTGTTGTTTTTTCAAATTCTGGGGCCCATGCAAATGTATAATATATTTTTCTAAATTCTTTTTTATCTAAATTGAAAAATTTAATATATTTTTTAACTGATTGTGGTCCCTTGCCTTTTTTGAATAGCTTTTCAAAGTTTTTTATATGTGAGCGAAAAGACTGTGCTTCCTGTCTCCATGCTCTAATTCTTTTTAAAAAATGTTCATAAAAATCCAACAAAAACTTATGATCTGATTCTCCTACTACTTCTTTTAAGTTTTTATAGGCTTCCGTCATTGAGTCAGCAGTAAAGAATGCACGGCTAAAAGTATCGAGGAAAATTGATTCTGAAGGAAAGAGATGATGATTTGTTATTTCAGGTTTGATTATATATTTTTTTCTTATTTTGGAATAATCTTCAAATAGACTTTTTTCAGAACCTGTTAATTTATATTCTTTATCAAAAGTTTCAGCATAAGCTTTATTATGAAGTGGGGACCATCTTGAAAGCTGATCTATAATTGTGAAGTTATCAATTGCCTCACTATAGAAAAAAACTCTTCTCGATTTGGCAAATATTTGATGAGAATGTATTGTAAATAAAACGATAACTAAATATATATATTTTTTCATTTTTCACCTTAAATACGTTTATCTTTATTATAACAAAAAAAAAGGGCCACGCTAGTGGCCCTTTTCCTATTTATTAGATATTTTGTATTTTCTTTCTAATTTAGACCATTATTTAACGAGATTAATAAATTCGTAACCTTTGCACGTTCTTCTTCTAGCTTTTTTTCTTTATTAATCTCTACGATAATTTCAGGATCTAATTGAGTCACCGAAAGGCTTTGCTCTTCATCAAAACTAAATGGATCCTCTTCAAGTGAAGCTAATAGACTGTCAATTTGCCTGATGCTTTCAATATTTGCAATTTCTCTTCTTTGCCTATTGTATTTTTTAGGAGCTAAAAGGTAATCGTTCCCTTGCTTCATATAGGCATTACCCTTGAAAACAAAGACTTGCTTTTGTTTACTTAATGCTAACGCTTTAGCATTAGTTAATGTCTTAACATCATCGGAAATAATCATAAGATCCTCTCCAAGTGCCAAGACCTCTCCATTGATATTACTAAGTTTCTTAGCTTTTGCGTCAAGTACTAGACCTTGAGATTCTAGACCCGTCTCATTTAATGGTGTATTAGTATCCGTACTATTTTGGGCAAAAGAAGAATCTGCTGAATCAGATGAAGGTGCACTGAATTCAGAATTTAATGCAGATCCTGCTGAATTTAAGTTTCCTGTATCAGAATCTTTTATAGCCGCATTATTTGTAGCTCTTGGGCCTGTATCAACATTATTATTGCTAGCTACTTCGACATCAACTTCTCGAGTAGATGCATTATTTGCTAAAATCTGTTGTCGTATTTTTTCATTTCTCATTTTTGCAATATCCAAATCCCTATTTGCTTTAAGCGATGCATTTTGATTTTTTAATCCTTCAATTTGCTTTTGCAATTCTTTAAGTTTCTTGTCTAGTTCTGACTTTAACTCCGGAGAATCTGTATTAGCTTGGATTGTTTTTAACTCTTCCATTGTTTGTTCAATTTTATTTACTGCTTTATCGTTTCGAATTATATCTTCAGTTTGTTTTTTGATGTTGGCATCATTAGCGATATCATTTCCAATATTTGCTAATTGTTGATTTGTAATTCCACTAACAACTTGATTATTAATTTGATTATTGACGACATTTTGTATTTCATTAGAGACTTCTTCTGACGGTATTAATATCTCTTCAGCAATTTCAGAGGCATTATTCTTATTTGCTGATTGAGTCGCTAGAGATCCAATACCGCTACCTCCAGCTGCCGCTAATAGATCATTAATAGAACTTGTAGATATTTTATCACTATATTTTTCATTACTTCTAAGTTTATTCAAAGCGGAGTTGGCAGATGATTCAGGATTAGAAACGAGAGCAGAGTTTGGTTTCACCCCAATATCAGTATTGTCGATATTGGTGTACATGCAATAATTTTGATCTGTAGCATCGTTAGGATTCCAACCTAATGAATTTTCAGTATTTGTAGAATAATTTACAGGTTCGTTACGTGAAAATGAGGGACTCGAAGTGCTAGATGAATTAACATCACCGGATACATTTTGACTAGTTTCATCTATATTTACATTAGGGTTAGGGCAACTCTTATCAGTCTGCTCTTCAGTGACTATATCGACTATATCATTATCCATAGTGCGAAGGCTTGTTGTATCACTGACTTCTTTACAAGACACCTGATCTAATATATTTGCAATTTTATTAATTTTTGCATCCTTCTCTTCCTGATCTTTATAGTTTCCATCAAGCATTTTTTTTGCAATTGAATAATTAGATGAAAGGTCTGATCCTATAAAACCTGTCACGCTGTAATTTTTAGGGTTATTATCCATTTGACAAAGTTTTGCGAAGCTTCTAGTAATATTTAGACATTTATCAGATAGCTCTTCAATTCTTGATTGTTGCATTCGCAATGCTGTATCTCTGAAAACTTCTGAATCGATAGGTTTATTTGCTTCTAATTGGTCGAAGAAACTTTCCTGTTTTATAATAATTTTATCACGAGCATTATTTTCAGTATCTAAGGCAATTATTTGATTTTTATAATCATTAATCTTTTCCTTTAACTCATCTGTTTGCTCTTCTTTATTTTTAGACTCTAATTCCTGTATTTTTTTATTAAGGCCATCAATGTCATTTAAGTTTTTTCTTTTTATATATTCTGATTTAGCCAAATCTCTTTTGGCATTATCTCGATACATATCTTTGAATTTAAGGATTGCTTGTTTATAATTTTTATCATCTCCAATTGCTTGATTCAATACTCTCCCAACTGATGGATCGAATTCTAAGAAGGTATATAAACTTTGACACTGCTCTCCTTTACAATCAAAAGAAGGATCAAATACTTTTTTAAGGTTGGCCAGATAATTGTCAACAGAGAAAAGCTCCGTATTTTCAGCAACCAAAACTGAACCCTGGTAAAGAGATTGACTTGTTAAGTTACCTACAGCTTTATAACCATCTTGATGAGGTCTAGGTTGATCTAATGCATCTACTTTAATGTTAGTAAAAGACTTCGCCATTTCACTTTGTCCATTGATTAGAAATTTTAACGATCTTCTTTTAAGCTGATTCAATGTTGTTGTTATTCTATCAAGTCTTTTATCAGGTGCAATAAGTCTATCAATTACTGATAAAGGAGAATCATCTTCCAGACTCATTTGAGTAGTCGGATAAATTCCATCACTAGTAGGTGGTCCTACTGCGATATCATACCCAAATTCTGGCAATTCCTGCCCAGGTTGGAGCGAAGCGGGACAGTCTTTCCCCCCTGTTTGTATGCATTGTTTAGCATAGCTTACAATAGATTTTTTAATTTCTTCTATTGTAGTATCTTTACATTTAGAACCTTTATTTTTCTGCAGCATTTCTGTTAGCTGTTCGAACTTACCAGCAGAACAGAGAAAGTTATCACCGATTCCCTCTTGTAAAAATGGATTTCCAGCAATGTCTAAAGTTTCCTCGGCCACGTCTTTCCAGCCCTTAAATGTTTGTTTGATGATAAGATCTTTTCGAAGTTGAGTCGCTCGTTTTAAAACGTCATTTATTTCTATTTCGTCTGTTTTATTTTCAGCTAGGCATCCCCCTTCACAATATTTTTTTTTACTTTTATCATCTCCATCTAAATTCTTCCTTTGATCTTCGTCGAGTGTGCACATTAAATTATGTTCTAGATCATTGAAGGCAAGCAGCCCCGTATTTCTGCAGATGACACATGCTGGTCCATTAGAGTTTGTGGCCATACACGAACCATACATTTCTGGTTGAATTGGAAAGGCCGTGAGGTTATACCATGAATTAGCAGTGTCATCATAAAGAGATGTTAAAAACGAGTCACCTCCTGTCTCTTCTTCTGTCTCTATTTCTCCATCATCTGCAAGATATGAATCAACAAGATCTGCGGTCCAATCATAGGTGTCACTCACAAAACTAAGAGGATTCCACCAGCTAACAGATAGGCTTGGAATAAAGCTAGATCCACTAAAGCCATAGGCCCTTGTTCCAATAAAACAAGTCATTAAAAGTGTTATAATCATTATTTTCATAGTTAAATTCCTCATAACCTTATCGGTTTAATAACGTCAGCACTTAAGAACAGTAAGTTAGTATCATTATAATTTCATACAGTTGACGCACAAAATAAAAAATCAAATAGAAATTAATAAAAAGTAAAATACTAAGCTAAGTGCTCAGACTTATGAGACTTTACCTATTATGATGTTATGGAGAATGTCGATAAATTATCACTTTTTCTGCCCGGAATAATTGTCACTTGCTAGAGATTTGACTAATATTAGCATCTTATAAAATGGATAATAAGGAACCACGGAGGACAACATGTCTCGAATAAATAATTTTAACGAATATGAAGAACATTGTAGCTTAGCTAAAACAGACCATAACGCCTATTGGTCTAAAATAGCTGAAGAATTTCACTGGTATCAAAAATGGGACTCAGTTCAATCCGGAAATTTTAATGATCTCAACATTAAGTGGTTCGACGGTGGTAAAACAAATATGTCATACAATTGTCTTGATCGTCATTTAGAAAGCAAAGGCGATAAAGTCGCTTTAATCTATGAAGATAATGATCCAAAGATCCCTGCTAAGAATTATACTTATAAAGAATTACATGCTGAAGTTTGTCGTTTTTCTAATGTGCTTAAAGAAAAGGGAATTAAAAAAGGTGATAGGGTTTGTTTTTATATGTCCATGGTTCCAGAACTATTAGTTGGAGTTCTTGCTTGTACTCGAATAGGGGCCATTCACTCAGTGGTTTTTGGAGGATTTTCCGCCAAAGCATTGGCCGGAAGAATACAAGATTCTGATTGTAAAATCCTTATTACAAATGATGGTGGATACAGAGGAGACAAAATTATTCCTCTTAAGAACATTGCTGATGAGGCCTTAGAAACCTGCCCAAGCATTGAATCTATGCTAGTGATGAAAAGAACTTTAAGCGAAACCAAATGGAATCAAGAAAGAGATTTTGATTTACGGACTTTAATGGATGCAGCATCGCCAATTTGTGAATGTGAACAAATGGATTCTGAAGACCCTTTATTTATTCTTTATACCTCCGGGTCTACAGGCCAACCAAAAGGTCTACTCCATACAACAGCGGGCTATATGGTTTATGCTAAACATTCTTTTGAAAATGTTTTCCAAGTAGAAGAAAATGATATTTATTGGTGCACCGCTGATATTGGTTGGATTACGGGACATACCTATATTACCTACGGACCACTTCTAAGTGGGGCCACAACAGTTATGTTCGAAGGTGTTCCAACTTGGCCAGATGCAGGTCGTTTTTGGGAAATTTGCGACAAATTAAAAGTGACCCATTTCTACACTGCACCAACAGCAATAAGGGCCTTGGAGGCCTGTGATCTTAGTCATGTGACTAAACATTCCCTCTCTACCTTGAAAGTTTTAGGTTCTGTTGGAGAACCTATTAATGAAGAAGCGTGGGATTGGTATAATAGAAATATTGGAAAAGAAAAATGTCCTATAGTTGATACTTGGTGGCAGACAGAAACAGGAGGAATTCTTATTTCTCCTCTAGCAGGAATCACCAAACTTAAGCCGGCCCACGCAACCTTACCATTACCAGGAGTTTTACCTGTTTTAGTTGACCCTGAAGGTAAAGAAGTAGAAGGAAATCCTGCCGAAGGCAATTTATGTATGAAAACACCTTGGCCGTCAATTGCTAGAAGTATTTGGGGAGATCACGAAAGATACAAACAAACTTACTTTACCACTTACCCTGGATATTATTTTACCGGGGACGGTGCTAAAAGAGATGAAGAAGGTTTCTTTAGAATCACAGGCAGAGTGGACGATGTGATCAATGTTTCAGGCCATAGAATGGGAACGGCCGAAGTAGAAGAAGCAATTAATGAACATCCCGGAGTTGTAGAATCAGCTGTTGTTGGTTGCCCACATAATATAAAAGGACAAGGCATTTATGCCTATGTTATATGTTCTGACAAGGAATTACAGAAAGAAAATCTTCATAAGGAATTAAATGACCTGATAGTCAATATGATTGGTCCAATAGCGAAGTTAGATGATCTTCAAATCACTCCGGGTCTTCCAAAAACAAGATCAGGAAAAATTATGAGAAGAATTCTAAGAAAAATTGCTGCCGATGATACAAACAATCTTGGTGATACATCGACTTTACTTAATCCTGAAATCGTCGAGCTGCTTATTGAAGGTAAGAAAAAATAGTGAAGGAATAAAACCATGAAATGGTTTAAGTTTGATGGGCTACCTGCCAATTTTTTTAGTATCTCTCCTCAAAACGTAGAGACTTGGTTAGAAGGCCCATCTGTATTTAAAATAAGGGGGGAAAATCAAAATCTTCCTCCCCTCTTAGTTTCCATTTTATTACATGGAAATGAAACGACGGGGTTTTATGCACTCCA
>JABGXW010000147.1 GCA_018675575.1 Bacteriovoracaceae bacterium
AAGGTGATTATAAGAAAATCCCTTGATGCTAGAGACAGAGCTTCGAAACAGAAAGGGCTAGATGCTATTCATAATATATTTCAAGCAACTGGAGCACGAGAGATAATTGATGGAAACTTTACGATTGGATTACATTTAATGGGGGGCTGTTCTATAGGAGCTTCAGGTCGGAAATCGGTTATTAACCCTGAATTTAAAATGCATGGAACTAAAAATATTTTTTGTGCTGATTCAAGTATTTTTCCTGATGCTCCGGGAATCAACCCTAGTTTAACAATTATGGCCCTCTCAAAGATGGCCTCAGAAAAAATCATAAAGGGGATCAAATGAGCTCAAAACATTTATCCGATTCTCAGCTTAATGGTGTTCTTAAAGCTGGAAATATTATTATTCCTGGAGATACTGAATATCCTTCATTTGAAAATGCAAATGTTATAGATCAGATTGATCGAATGTTGGATTATATGACCGAAGATGATCGCAAAGGACTCGCATTTTTAATGGGGATTTTTGCTTATCTTCCTGTCTTTTTGGTTCGGTTTATTCTCGATTTGGCAGAAAAGAGTCAGAAGTGTCCAAATTTTATGGGAGCACCTTTAAGACTTATTCAGATGGGAGTGAAAGGAGTAGTCTTTACCCTTTATTATTCCGATTTAGACGAAGATGGAAAAATTCATCAACAGCTTAATTGGAATACTAATATTAGAATGAAACCAGAAGATGAGAACTCTATAAAAACAATATTAGAGTTAGAAAATCCCTCTGAAGCTGAAATTGAGTATATCTACAAATACGGAAAGGAAGCTCAAGTACAAATTCGAAAACTAACTGTTAAGCAACGAACAAAATATATAAAAAAGCTAAGGCACAACATTTTAAAAAATAAAGATCAAATTATTTTAGCAATTCAAAAAGATACCAAGAAGTCGAAATCAGATGCGCTGATTTCTGAAATTTTTGGGGTCTTAGATTTTCTCGTTTTTCTTGAGAATGAATCTATAAAAGCCTTGAAAGATAGTGCAGTTAAAACACCTATTGCTTTAATGGGAAAGAAATCAAAAATATATAGAGATCCTCTTGGTACGGTGCTGATCATATCTCCATGGAATTATCCTTTTTATCAAGCTATCGTTCCGATGATGATTTCATTTGTTACGGGAAATGCTACGATCTATAAACCAAGTGAATTTACACCTCTAAAGGGTGTTATAGAAAAACTTTTGCTTGAATCAGGATTTGATACAAGGTGGATTCAAATCATTTATGGCAATGGATTAGTAGGTTCTCAGCTAATTGATAAAAGACCAGATAAAATATTTTTCACCGGATCTGTGAATACTGGAAAGAAAGTAATGGAGCAGGCGTCTAAAAAACTAATTCCAGTTGAATTAGAGTTAGGTGGAAAAGACGCTGCTATTGTTTTTGATGATGTAAATATCAAAAGAACGGCGGCTGGCGTTGTGTGGGGAGCTTTAACAAATTGTGGCCAATCTTGTACTTCTGTTGAGAGAGTTTACATACAAGAAACAATTTATGATCAATTTAAAAAGGAAGCAATAAAGCTTTGTAAGAATATAAAACAATATGTTGATGAAGATGGCGATTCCGATATTGGTGGAATGACAACCCAAGCGCAAATAACTATTGTTAAAGAGCATTTAGAAGATGCATTAGAAAAAGGTGCAGTTTTATTATCAGGAGATAAATGGGACCGCGAAACTTCTATGATTCCACCACTTCTTATTGAAAATATAACTTCGGATATGAAAATATGCACAGAAGAAACTTTTGGGCCAATTGTTCCGCTCTATAAATTTTCAGATGAATCTGAGGTCATCAGTTTGACGAATGATTCAGATTTTGGTCTCTCCGCTTCTGTTTGGTCTGCTAATAAAATTCGTGCAGAAAGAGTGGCTCATCGACTTGATGTCGGAAATGTTTCTATTAATAATGTGATGTTGACAGAAGGCAATCCCTATCTGCCTTTTGGTGGAACAAAGAATTCAGGAATTGGTCGCTTCAAAGGAATTCTTGGATTTGATTCATTCTGTAACATTAAATCAATCCTAATTGATTCCGACTCCGCTACTATTGAGGTTAATTGGTATCCCTACACTGCTAAAAAGTTTGAACTTTTTAGCAAGATGACCTTGCATGCATTTTCATCAGGGATGAAATCATTTCTTAAGTTTGCATTAACAGGTATGAGCTTAGAATCTTATTCAAACAAGATCGGTAAAAAAGGTCGTTAATAAAAAAGGGATTCAATAGAACCCCTTTTTTATTTAAAATTAATTATAAAATTATAATGCTTTATATTCTTTTACAAAATCTTTCTTTACTTGGTTTCTAAGGCCTCTAAGTGTCTTAACCGGCCAAGACTTTTGAACGAGATTTACTAACCAAGCAGGTAGCATTCCTTTAGGATCCGAAAGAATTTCAACTGTTACTTCTGTTTGATGCTTTCCTTTTGGAACTAATTTATATTGTGAATTGATAAGTTGTGCTCGCACACCAATAGTTTTTGGAGATTTTTTATGGTTAATTGACTGTAACTTTAAAAAGTAATTACCATTCTTTCTATTCTTAGTTAGCTCTATTTGATAAACCATATCTCTGTTACTGATTAGAAAAGGCATCTTGAAAGATTGGTAAATAACTCTTTTAGTAGGTGATATAATCTCCAATTCCTCGTTAATATCAAGCCGGTCAACCCAATCTCTTCTATGTGCTTTATCTGCTAGAACCCAAAGTACTTTTCTAATAGAAGCGTCGATTAGAACTTTTCCTTTGAAAGCAATGATTGGAGTTCCTGGCATTTCTGCTCTCCAAACAGTGATACCGTCTTCTTTATTAAATTTTTCCCAATTGATATTTCCAGCTTGGCTTACTGAAAGACCAATCATTAATGCGGCCAATGCGATAATTTTAAGCATGTTCATTCTCCTATATAGAATAGTAATCTATATTAAATGTTCTTTATTGTGATCTTAATCTTAAACAACTTATCATCTCAGTTAAACCACTAATTTTACTAAGCTTCTTTTTTTTTTTTGTATCGTAATTACGGTCACTTATGCTGGAACCATGTAAAATTTACATCTCTTTTCTATTCGAGTGACGCGCCGCACATGGCCCTGTATCATGACTAAATAAAAGCAAAAGAGAAATTGCAGTTTTATGTATGTAGAGCAATCTCGATGTTAGTTATGTTTATGGGTTCATTAAGCTTTAATGCAATATTTGCAGCTTCAAAAGGAATTAAAATGTTTAAATATTTATTACTCATCAGTTCTCTCTTTTCCACCTCAGCATATACAAAGAATGTTGATATTAGTTTAGGGAAAATCCAAACAATTAAAATTATGGTCAGCTGCCCAAGTGAATTTAATGATGGTGAAATCAATGCTAAATCTATAATAGAAAACTTCTATGTTCTAGGAGATCAGGAAAAGAGAAGAAATAGAATAAGTGGATGTCAATTCAATCAATCTTTTCCGCTTTTTATAGAAAATGGCGAACTTAAAATGTGGGTTAGGTGGGTAGACGGTAGTCATAATGATCCTCGAAGATATGAAGAAATGAAGAGGCATGGTTCTGTTTTAATAGGGACATTGAATTCAAATCAATTGCCAACTTGCAATACTACAAATTCTCCATGGTTTAATTTTGTAGATGTAGAAGCTAATCCAAACCTGAAAGTAACAGAAATTATAAGGAAAAGAAACGGTCGTCACAGTCATGCCCTTAAGTATAATGACGGCAATAAAAGTGCTCAACATGTGGGTTGGGTTACACAAAATGCAAGGTCTTCTAGAAGAGCAGAGAGATATTGTTATTTAAAATAGTAAAACTTTGTCAGAGATCATAGCTTTTCTTTTCAGTAAGTGGGAAGAATTGAATATTCAATTGAAAAATCTCGTCACCATTGTCTTCTTCAAGAATCTTTGAAAACTCAATTTGAAAGTCTCTAATTAGCTTTTTTGCGTGAGATAGGTTTTCTTCTTTTACACTTAATGTGGAAGAGTTAAGTGCCCTTTGGCTAATATCAATATCAAAAGACTTCCTACTGAGTTCTGATATTTCATTATGAAAAATGCGTGCATCTTCGCGACTAATACTATCTCCAGGTAAAATCGTTTGACTTGAGGCTTGCAGGAGCCCTTTGGGACTTCTTTTTAAGGCCCCGTGAATAATGAGCTTATCAATGACTTCTTTAATTTCCTCATTGGAGATTCTATTATTAAGTCGTTCTCGTACCCAGTTGATATCCTCTTGGAAGTCTTCTAGTTTAGTTAATTCTCGAATTACAAATGCTCGCCAATCAAAAAATAAGGGTTTTCCTTTCTTTGCAGGTATTTTCTTTTTATTTTGCTGAAGCAGCATGGCCGTTAATTCAGGGTTATTCTTGGTTAGCTTTTGAATTTTAACTAGATTAACAAAATAATCGGTCTGCTCATCATTAAAGTCGAAATAATTGGAGAAGTTCTGGCATAACTTTGTGGATGGATTTCTTTTTCCACTCATTATCATTGAGAGAGTAGAGGCACCTGTGAGTCCTAAATCCTTGGCCCATACACCATAAGACCAGAAAGGGTTTGAAGATTTCTTATAGGATATAAAATCGCTAAAGAATGATCTGTAATCCTTGTATTCAATAATATTTGGTTGCTCACTAATCATTATAATATTATACCATGTTCACAAAAAATGTGAACGGTGGTTCACGTTTTACGTGAAGGGCTCTTCACAGTTTTTGTGAAGGAAAACATAGCAGAATGGTCGGAAATGGCTTGTTAAATCGTTCATAAAAAAATAAATATACACAATAAAATAAAGTGGGATACGAGACAATCATGAATATTTTGAAAGCATTATTATTAGCATCCTTCATGAGCATAAGCTTAATAGGTAATGTCTATGCAGACACACAGGTTGTTTACTTTCCAACTACTATTAATGGAAGTCAGTTGCTTACTAAATCCATTAAAAAATTTATTACAAACTTGATAAAAAATAGATGTCCATTTGCTTACTCTAGGGCAGAGAGAATATCAGTAACCAAAGTCTCTTTTGATAAGGTTACATACAGCTTTCTTGATGGCCTGGAGGATGATATTGAGAGTGCATTTTATCATACAGAGTATTTAAGTTGTGGTATCAAATGTGACCAATTTGTCTCGACAAAGTTTGATGTAAAATATAAGAAAGAATTAAAATTAGATAATGATAATATCCGTATGACTCTAGCAGAATCATTTCTTGCCGAAGAAGTGGAAAACGAAAGTTTGCTCTCGCTAGTCTCTCTCAACTCCTCTGGAGCTGTTTGTCGCTAAGTATGCATTGAAAAAAGCCACCCTTTCCGCCAAGGGTGGCTTTTTTCTGCAAACTTCCTAAAATAAAAAAACTCATTATAATGGTCTAATGAAATATTTTTCAAATAAAAAGATACTCATTACTGGAGCTGCATCCGGGTTAGGGAAAGAACTAGCTCTTCTATTAGCATCCTATTCTGCTAAGCTTGTTTTAATAGATATTAATCAAGAGCAGTTGGAGCATGTTAAATTGACATGTGAAAAAAATGCTACAGAAGTTCAGACTTTTGTTGTCAACTTATTAGATGAAGCGCCGTTATTAGAGATTAGGGATAATATTAACTTGCCAGATATTATTTTTGCAAATGCGGGGGTTGGAGGAGTTAATCCAGGCTTTAGCTTTGACAATGAGATAGATTCCAAAATAATGGGAATAAATTATCATGGTCTAGTTAAAACGATATCCCCCTTTATAGATGGATTTGTTAAAAGAAAATCGGGTCAGATTTGTGGAGTATCAAGTCTTGCTTCAATGAGGGGACTGCCGGGAGCTAGCTCATATTCTGCTTCAAAAGCAGCAGTAAATAATTATCTTGAAAGTATCAGAATGGATCTTCGGGCACATAATATTTTTATCACAACTGTCTTACCAGGCTTTATAAAGACCCCAATGACGGATCACGATGCATTTGACATGCCTTTGATACAAACAGCTAATTCTTCAGCAGAAAAGATATTAAAAGCAGTGTCTAAGAGAAAAAGAATCTATGCCTTTCCTAAAATTATGTACTGGGGGACTTTACTGAATAGGTTTATGCCATCATTTATATATGATTTCTTAATGACGAGAATTTCTGGGCAGTCGAAAGATCTAAAGCCTCGAATCTTTTAAAGTTATTTGATAACTAAGTTAACAATCTTCTTTGGAACAACGATGAGTTTTTTAAGCTCCCTTCCTTCTAAAAGTCTTTGAGTTCTTTTGTCATCTAAAACAGCTTTTTGAATTTGGTCCTTGCAAAAGTCTAGTGGAATTTCTAATAGAAACTTCATCTTTCCATTTAATGAGACAGGACAAGACCAATGGGTTTCGATGAGGTAATCGGCATTAAACTTAGGAAAGTCTGCAAGTGTCGCGGTTTCTGTATGGCCAAGTAAACTCCATAACTCTTCAGAAATATGAGGAGCAAATGGGCATAATAAGATTGTAAAACTTTCTAAAATTTCTCTATTATTACATTTCGTCTCTCCTAATTCATTTACACAAATCATCATGGCAGAGATAGCAGTATTAAAAGAAAACTTCTGAATATCTTCATCTACTTTTTTAATTGTTTTGTGAAGTGACTTTAATTCTTCTTTGGATGGCCTTTCATCTGATACGGAGAAAAAATCTTCATGATGAAAAAGTCGCCAGACCTTTTGTAAGAATCGATTAACTCCTTCAATCCCACTTGTGTTCCAAGGTTTAGATTGTTCAATTGGTCCTAAGAACATTTCATAAAGTCTAAATGTGTCGGCACCATACCTTTCAATAATATCATCAGGGTTTACAACGTTGAATAGTGACTTAGACATCTTCTCTACAGCGTATCCACAATTATACTTTCCATCTTCTAAAATAAACTCAGCATGGTTAAATTCAGCTCGCCATTTTTTAAAGGCTTCAACGTCTAAAATATCTGAATGAACAATATTTACATCAACATGAATTTGAGTGGTATCATACTTAGACTTAAGTCCGTCTGAAACAAATTGATTTGTTCCCTTTACTCTGTAAACAAAATTTGAACGTCCCTGAATCATTCCTTGGTTAACTAGCTTTTTAAAAGGTTCGTCTTTACAGATATAATCTAAATCAAAAAGGAACTTATTCCAAAATCTTGAATAAATAAGATGACCGGTAGCATGTTCAGTTCCTCCAATATAGAGATCAACGTCTTGCCAGTAAGAATTTGCTTCTTTTGAAACCAATTCATTATTATTATTTGGATCCATATATCTCAGATAGTAAGCAGAAGAGCCGGCAAAACCAGGCATTGTCGATAATTCTAAAGGATCTCCTTCTGTGTTGATCCAGTTTTTCGCACGGCCAAGCGGTGGCCCACCAGACTCTGTTGGTAAGAATGCATCTACCTCGGGAAGTTCTAATGGTAGATCAGATTCTTTAAGTGGATAAGCAATTCCATTTTTATAGTAAATAGGAAATGGTTCCCCCCAATATCGCTGTCTAGAAAAAATGGCATCTCTTAATTTGTAATTGGTGCTCTGATGCCCCACTTTTCTTTGATCGACTTCATGTATTGCTTTTTTTATGGCATCTTTTACTTTAAGGCCATTAAGAAAGTCAGAATTAACTAATTTTCCTGTTTTAGCATCATAACTTTCTTTGGATATATCTCCACCCGTAACAACTTCTATAATCTCGATATTGAAATATTTTGCAAATGCATAATCTCTTTCATCGTGGGCAGGAACGGCCATAATTGCCCCGGTTCCATAAGAAGCTAGAACATATTCGCCAACCCAAATAGGAATATCTTTTCCTGTCAGAGGGTGAATAACATGGCCGCCAGTAAAGACACCCGAAATCTTCTTTTCTTGCATTCTATCTCTTTCTGATTTTTTTGCCGTCTCTTGTAAATATTTGTCAACAGCACTTCTTTGCGTTTTGGTTG
>JABGXW010000148.1 GCA_018675575.1 Bacteriovoracaceae bacterium
ATAATTTCGTTTCCATCTTCATCTTTGATCCAAGCTTCTCGGATAGACCACTCATCAGGAACTTTCCAATCGAAAACGTCTGTTCCTGAGGGGACCTCATGAATTTCAAGAGGAGTGATGTTATTTAATAAGGAAAGTGTTTTACGATTCCCTTCACCTGTAAGACTTCGGCAAATGGGGAAGAGCTCTTTAAGTAAATGGTCGATTTGATCAATTTCAATCATTTTGCAAATTCCTTGTTGATGTAGAAGGAATATACCTAAAATTAGGCGTTGTTGAAAACCATTGAATCATTAGTTATGAGGTATTCTTTATGTTAAATTAAGGGGAAATGTCTAAGGTGGTGACTGAGTGCGTCTCGATGTGGTGATTGTTATTCCTGCGTGGAATGAAGAGAAAACAATTGAAAAAGTTATAAATGGAGTCAAATCCAAGGCGAAAATTATTGTTGTTAACGATTGTTCATCGGATCAAACATCTGAATTAGCTGAAAGAGCTGGTGCCATTGTTGTCAACCATTCTGAGAATAAAGGCTATGATGCTGCTCTCTCTTCAGGATTTGATAAGGCCGCAGAACACGGTTTTAACTATATCATCACTTTCGATGCCGATGGTCAGCACATTTCTGAAAGTATCGATAAAATGATTACGAAATTAGAAGAAGGCTTTCATCTTGTCCTTGGCGTTCGTCCTAAAAAGGCCCGATTAACTGAAGAAATTATGGGGTGGTACTTCAAAGCTCGTTTTGGTGTTGAAGACATTCTTTGTGGAGTGAAGGCATACCATATTGACCTATACAATGGAAATAAAGGCTTTGATCATATTAATTCTATAGGATCAGAACTGAGTCTTTATGCTCTAAAGAAAAATATTGCTTTTGAGCAAATTCCTTTAACTGTATTAGATAGGGAAGATGCTTCAAGGTTTGGAAATGCTTTGAAAGGTAATTTGAGAATTGCTAAAGCATTTACTCGAATTTTGAAAAAAGATCTACTTTCTTAATTCTCTTACCAGCTTGTCCAGCCACCATCTATGGCCATATCAGTTCCTGTAATATAGGTCCCAGCCTTGCTGGCCAATAAAATGAAAGAGCCTGCGAGTTCCTCAGGTCTTCCTATTCTTTGGAGAGGAATACTACTCTCTAGTTGATTTATAAAGTCAGCACTATTTTTTTCAGGATTAGGGAAAGCTCCAGGGCTAATTGTATTGACTGTTATTCCTTTTGGGGCAAGTGAGACTGCCAAGTATTTGGTCATTTGAATCATGCCTCCTTTTGAGGCACCATAGTGAACTGGATTACACTGTTCTATAGTAGGATAATTCTTAGGATTGGGACTTACCTTACCGTACATAGAAGCAATGTTTATAATACTTTTATGATCGTTGGGAGAATTTTCGAGAAAGGGGAGAAGGGTTTTAATAATTAAAAATGGGCCAGTTATATTGAGTTGGTGAGCTTTATCAAAATCTTCCCCTGTTAAAAGGTTATATTCACCTTGTCTTCCAGAATAAGCCCCATTAATAATACAATCGATGTGCTTGATACCGAGTTCATTAAGTCTTTCGGGAAGGGCCTTAATAAAGGCCCTATCTTCTACTTCTCCGGCCATGACATGGGATTTATTTGGGAGCTTTTTGCTTAAATTCTCTAAGTTTTCTTTTTTTCTTGAAACTAGAATGACTTCTGCTCCATGTTGACTCAAAACTTTTACAATTGAAGAGCCTAGATAACCGGAGGCACCCGTTAAAAAAATTATTTTTCCTTTTAAGTTGAATAAGTCAGTCATATTTCTCTAGTCCTTTGCAGAGGTCAAGCGCCTCTGCTTCAAGAAGATTATCGATATTCTTTGTGAACTTTGTCATAGTTAAAAAATCTTCAAGAGTATCAATAGTGACCCGGAACTGAGAATAGTTCGGATAATTAGGTAGCTTTAAAAAAGTTAAAGGGACAGCTTTGATTATCCACGGGGTGACATGTTCCTTTTCATAGGCAGTTGTTGCATTTTTATAAGCTTGCTTTAAGTATTTGTATTTGAAAATTTCAGCGGATAATCCGTAAGGAAGTTTGGACTCGGGTTTTGAACTGGTTAAGTAGTCACATTGATTTTCTTGGAAGTAATCAATCATGAGTTTGAGAAAGCTTTCATCTGGAAAGATATTATCAGCAGTTAGCCTTACGATAAGATCCTCATCTTGAATTCCTCCGATTTTCGTAGACGCATCGTAAAAGCGCTTCAAAACGTTTTTCAAGTCTCCTCGAAAGAAATTAATTTCTTTTATTTTAAAGTATTCCTCTAGAATGTCATCGCTACTATCTTTGGATGTTAATATATAAGTGTTAGGGAATCCTTTTGCCACCCTTTTATAGGCCCACTCTACAATAGGAAGACCTTTGAGGTGCAACAAAGCCTTGCCGGGTAATCTTGTTGAGGAAAACCTTGATTGGATAAAAATAAAGATTTTCATAAAGCAGTAATCGATTCTTTCATACCTTTTATATTAAGCTTCTAGAACAGTGATGCAAAGCGCCGCGCGCCACTCTCAAATCCTATTAAACGTTATATCACTTGTCTTTTTGACCTATTAAAAATAATATGCAGTGTAAATGAAATAACAGTTTTGACACGGAGTTCCTAGAGTGAAAATCGTATCTACCATCGAAGCCAGAATGACTTCATCGCGGTTACCAGGAAAGGTTTTGATGGAGGTTGATGGGAAACCAATGCTTTATTATTTGGTTAAGCGGTTAAAACAAATTCCACGCATTGATGAAATTGTTTTGGCGACAACAACCAATGAAACAGATGATGTCTTAGTCGATTTTGCAAAAAATGTGGGAATCAGTTTTTTTCGTGGAAGTGAAGACGACGTCATGGGAAGAGTTCTTAGGGCAGGGCAATCTATAGATGCTGATGTAATAGTGGAAATTTGTGGTGATTGTCCTCTCATTGATCCCCAGATTATTGGGCAAACGATTTCTATGTTTCTTGCCAATGATGTTGATTATGCCTGTAATAATTTCGAAAAGACTTATCCTATGGGGATGGATACCCAAGTTTTTAAGTTATCGGCCCTCGAAAAGTCAGCTAAAATGACAGATCATCCCCTTGATCGTGAACATGTTACAAGACATATACGTAATCACCCCGAAATCTTTAAGCATGTTTATCTGGTAGCACCTGAAGAGATCAACTTCCCTGATCTTGAAGTTACTTTAGATGAACCCTCAGACTTTGAGTTTATTAAAAATATCATCCAGAAATTTAGAGTTGATGGTAAAGAAAACTTTAGTTGTTTAGAAATGGTAAATTACATAAAAATGAATCCATCTCTCTTGAATATCAATCAAGAAGTTAAAAGGAAAGGATATAACAAATAATGTTAAGTCTTCTCATCGTCGGTTTAGGAAACATCGGTTTTCGATACGATGAAAATCTTTCTAAAGAAAACTTTATTTTAAGTCATGCCAGGGCAGCATGTTCTTTGGAGGGGTATAATTTGCAAGGGGGAGTAGATACTTCGCAAGCAACTAGAGATGACTTTTTTAAAAAATATAATGTCCCGGTTTTTGAAACCCTTGAAGATGCCCTTGAGAAACTGTCTCCTGATGTGGTGGTCATATCTTCTCCTACTGAATTTCATTATGACCATTGTTCTATCGTTTTAAAATACTCTAAGGTTAAGGCAATCATTTGTGAAAAACCAATTGCCTATACTGTTGACCAGGCTTCAGAAATAGTAGAAAGGTGTAGAGAGAAAGGTGTTAATCTTTATGTCAATTATATGCGAAGAAGCAATCCTGGAGTCATAAAATTAAAAGAACTCATAAAGTCTGGAAATCTTGGGAAAGATATAAAGGGCTTCGTATGGTACGCCAAAGGATTTCTTCATAACGGCTCTCACTATTTTAATTTATTAGAGTATTTATTCGGTGAAATGTTAGAATTTAAAATGCTCTCCAAAGGGAGAACTATTCCTGACTTTGGGCCGGAACCTGATGTTTGGGTCAAGTTTGAAGATGGATCTTTTGTTTTTCAAGCCCTTAACGAAGAAAGTTTCTCGCATTACGATATGGAAATAATAGGTAGTAAAGGGAGAATTCGGTATGAAAATGGAGGTAAGAATATTTATCACAACCAGGTATCTAATCATCCTGATTTAGCAAATTATAAAGTTTTAGAGACACGGCCATCTGAAATCCCCTCTGAAATGAATATCTACCAAAAAAATGTCTACGAAGAAGTTCTTAAGGATTTAAATTCCCAGCCAGCGAAAATATGTACAGGTGAGGAAGCATTAAGCACCCTTATGTCCATGACAAAAATTTTAAAGGAAATAATATGAACAATGAAAACCTTGCTTTGTTTGGTGGTCATAAAATGATAGAAAAAACTTTTCTTCCCCATAATCCAATCGGTGATGAAGAAATTAACTCTGTTGTAAATGTCATGAAAACGGGAGTCCTTTCTCAGTTTTTAGGTGCTTGGCATGAAGATTTTTATGGCGGGGAAAAAGTGAAGGAATTTGAAAGACAATGTGAGGAATACTTTGAAGTTAAGCACGCTATAACAGTCAACTCGTGGACATCCGGACTCATTACCTCTCTTGGTGCTTTAGGTTCAGAGCCAGGGGATGAAGTTATAACCACGCCATGGACCATGTGTGCAACCGCAACCGCAATTCTTCATTGGAATGCTATTCCTGTATTTGCAGATATAGATCCTGTGTCCTTTTGTATTGATCCCAAATCCATTGAGAAAAATATTTCCCCTTATACAAAAGCTATCCTTGCTGTTGATATCTGTGGTCATTCGGCAGATATGGATGAAATTAATAAAATTGCTGAGAAACATAAATTAAAAGTCATTTGTGATACAGCTCAAGCTCCGGGAAGTTATTATAAGGGGAAAAAGAGCGGGACCATGGCCAATATTGGAGGCTATAGCCTTAATTATCACAAGCACATTCATACAGGGGAAGGTGGAGTTATTGTCACTGATGATGATATCCTAGCTGAAAAAATGCGACTGATTAGAAATCACG
>JABGXW010000015.1 GCA_018675575.1 Bacteriovoracaceae bacterium
ATGAGAACGTCACTATAAAATCTTTGCTTAAACTAATTTAAATCCGCAGGCTGAATTTGAAGAGCCGACAAGTGGTACTGCGAAGTTTTGTTTTTATTAAATTTGTTACAAGTAAACGTGCCTCGATCATTGTAGGAGTTCGAAACAATGATGGACTTGATTTTGATGGTTCAATGTTTGGTGATCTCCAATCTGGAACTACTTTTACTGTAAACTTTTAAAACTATTTTAAATCAATTATAGAAAAGGACGAAAAGGTACCAGGGCACGTATTTTACACAATTTTAGAATTAATAAAGGCCACTTGTGCGCCTTCTTTAAACCTAAATATGGTACTCTCAGAGGGAAAACTTTTTGGGAAACAATTAACATCAACGATATCAAGTATTTCAGATTAAAATTAGCAACTTACCTCGTTTCTCTTCTTCATTAAACTTCATCGTAATTCATGGTTTTTCAGCTACAAACGTGAGCAAAACGTGTGCAAAGAATCCCTGAATATGAAAATAAGATTTAGTGGAAATTATTTATGAAGGTCTTTAGTAGGATTGTATTTTGAATAATTGTAAACAAGGTCATGAGTATTGTAGTTTTAGTGATTATTTTCATAAAAGACTTATCGGCTATTTTTTAAAACTTACGAGTAAGTCCTCACTCAATTTAAACCAATAGATTTGGAATGATATTTGCAGTAAATACCTTGTATAACGATTAATACTAAGCTTATAACCCAAAAACTGTCTAAACTTTAGACAGAGGAGCAATTTTTGATACTTTTAAAAAAATTAAGACCAATAGTATTTTCATTATTATTAGGTTCACCACTAGTATTAGCTCGTGAATTTACTCCTAATCACATTATCGGAATGCATGGTGGAGATACCTTAGCTGAAAAGAATCCGGGTTATTGTACTTTGATAGGTGAAGAAAGCGAAGATGAGCAGTCATTTACCATTAAGGTTAGTAGACTTCACGATAAAAAAATTAAATTCACTAGTTCAAGAGAAGAAATGCAGGCACAATTAGAAAAACATCCCAAATTTTTAAGTTTTAGAAATGATAATTCAAAATTACTTGTCACTTTAATCGATTCAAAGTTTCATGTTTTCACTTATGAAACATTAGATGAGGCTGGCAAAGTAAAGTCAGAAGTTATTTGCTCAATGAGAGATTAGCGGCCTTTTTCAATTTGGCACATTCCAGCTGCTTTTTGAAATAATCCTGATTTATGACAGGGGCCTCTTCATTAAAGGCCTCATAGAATTTTTTAGTTAAACTACTGGCACTCTTCATATCGAAACTCTTTCTTATTTCTTCTTGCGGAACAAGCTCAGGTGTTGTTTTAAAAATTTCGACTACGCAAAAAAGTTTTTTATTATAAAAACTAAAAGCAGTTTTTATAAAGAAATTTTGATTTAATTTATAAGTTTCAAATAAATCTGAAAGATAAGTCGCATACTGAGTACCTTTATCATGAGGAATTGAAAGCATTTTTTTCAGGATCTCAGCGTCCTCATACTTCGGTGCAATTTTTATAAAATTTTCCCAGGCCTTATGACCAAGATGACCTTTTCTTTGACCAAGTTTTTTTAAATGTTTGTCTTTAAATTTCTGATCTCTTAATGAAAGATTTTTACCAAAAACTACGGTCGTAAATGCTAGGGATAAAGTGATGACAATAGTTGTCAGTAGTCGCTGTAATATCATTTTTATTCCTTATTTCTTAGATTTCATTTATCTCATCTATCTATACGGAATTATTGATAAAAACATTAACTTTTTTCATTATTACGAAGTTCATCATATAAAATACAAAAATTGTCCTTTATGCTTAGAGTTTACTTTTATACTACCGATAAGCATTTACGGAGTATTAATTATGAAAATTCTGTTTATTGTACTATTTAGCTATTTCTTTGCATCAAGTGCATTTTCACAATCACAAGGAATTCATAAAAAAGATTGCCAGACTAAAGGTGATGTTTGTGGATCTTGTGAAAAAGAAAAAGTTGAATGGTTGATGGGAAATGACTTAGGTCCTGAATCTGATGACCCTAAAAATGAAGATAACCGAAAAGATTTTAAAAATGGACTTCTTTCTGTTCTTTCTGATCCAACCGGAAATGCTGATAAAGAAGTTGATAATGGTTCAGGTAAAAAAATTAAAGTTAAAGACTTAAAGTCTGTTGAAGACTTTATTGAGTTTCTACCAAAAGATATGAAGTCAGATGTGGCCTACTTTGGTGAATCAAGAAGTTTACAAGAAGGTGATCGCTATTTATTAAAGTCTGCTAACTCTGAAATTGTGATGTCCTTTAACTCTCATCCAGACAAAGATCCCCTAAGAGCAAATGAAAGTGTTAAAGACCTTAGAGGCGGCAATGCTGTTGAAATGCTCGTTTGGAATGGAGCAAAAGCCGTTTGGGAATTAGTCGAATTAAAGTTTAGAAATGGTAAACCACAAGTCACCAGAAATCCTGATCGCTGTTTATCTTGCCATGGTCGAGGCGCATCAACACGGCCTAATATGGATCCTTATAATTTTTGGTCACAAACTAAACCTTTTTTTAGAGATGAGTTACAACCTAATACAAAAGAGGCCACCGATTATCTAGATTTTGTAAAAAGAATTAAAAGGGAATCCGATGATTTTAAAAGCGGAGGACCAAAAACAAGATACTCCATATTAAGGCATATGCTAGACACGCCACCTTTAGATGACATTGCCCAAATGGAAAAAGAACTTACAGACGGTAATTCAGTAAAACTAAGCCTTTCACAAACTAAGTACTCCTTTGCCAAAGAAGATGGAGCGGCTGTTCAGATTTTTGATCAAATGTACTTAAGTAATCACTGTAAAAACGAAAATACGATGACTAATAAAAAATATAATCCCCATATTGATACCATGAAATATGCTATTAGTGGGGCCACACAGGGTTGTTTTAGTTCAATGAAAATGGAAGATTTTTTTCCTCCTGAAGTCATAAAAAAGAATCAAGAACACCATAATGGAGCAGGACTCGGTTCTGGTTCCTACAAGGACGTTAAAAAAGATACTGACACCAGACAAAAAGATTATTTCGATGATCGTATCGGGCGAAAATTATGGATAATCGAAAAAGGTATACTTGAGAAGAAAAAATCAGACCCTGTTATTAAGGCAAAACTAGAAGCTGCCGACGCCGATACTAATGTTGCCACTCAAAAAATTCTTATTAAGCTTGAAGAAGAAGCTTATATTGAGGCCAAAAAAGAATTCCAGACTCTAGTTCCAACGTCTGGACTTGGACAAGTCACTGACAAAGAACAAAGTCTTGATAATGTAGCTCCCCTACGTTTTATGTTAGAACCAATGGGAATTGATACAAGTATGTTTTCAACTTCTGTCGATCCAGGCTCTTATACTTTTGGAGACAATTTTAGAAATATAAATAGGTATGGATTATTAAAAGAAATCAAAGAAGAAACTAGAGATTGTAAGGTGTTAGCTGAAAAGTCTTTAGCGGCCTACCGAGATAGCTTGAACTCTGATAATTCCGTTTTAGATGCTAAAGGTGTTTCCTGCAAACCCTACCGTTCAGGAGCTTTAGTTCCGGGTTGGGTTAAAAAGACGGAAGCTAAGCTTTTAAATGATAATAGAAAAAGGCTTTTACCAAAAGTAAAAAAGGCCTTAATGGTTTGTTCTATGTGCCATAGGCGATCAAGAAACTTTGCTGGGGCCCCAGTCATTCCTTTTAATGATGCCAATGCATTTGATAATATGCTTGCCAAACAAGCAGGTGAAATTGGTAATATGCAAGAGATCATTTGGAGAAGACTTAGAAGACATGCAGATATAAAGGGTGCTATGCCTCTTGATATGGGAGGAGCTCAGCTTACAGACAAAGAACTTGCAACTGTTAAAGAATATTTAGAAAGTTTTCCACAAAGAGATTATATTAAGAAAATTAATACAGGATCAGGTCGTAATGCAATTAGTAGAGATTCATTTTAGGTAATTTTTATAAATAGAGGGCTTAGTTTTAATTAAGTTTTTTAACAAGTTTAAGCCCTTTGTTAAAAAGCTTAATGATGTCCTTATTCTTTTTATTCTTTTTTGAAAGAAGTAAATACAGCTTATGCTTTGCCAGAACTTTAGGTTGGAATGTAAAAGTGTCATTCAATCCTTCAATAAGATCAATTTCGTTATTAATAATAAAAAGTCCATTCTTCCTTGCAAGAGGAATAATATCCACAAGGTTCATGGAACTTTTTAATCTTCTTTAGAGCCCAACTCATAATTTGAGGACGTATTAACGTCATATTTAATAGTTTTTGTTTCAGTTGTCTCTTGCTGCGTTTCCTTGGCATTTGAAAAGCTAGAAACTTGTCGTCGGTGTTTTTTTAAGCGACTTGTTTTTCTTTTAAAGCTATATGATTTTTGAGGCACGTTTACTTGTAACAAATTTAATAAAAACAAAACTTCGCAGTACCACTTGTCGGCTCTTCAAATTCAGCCTGCGGATTTAAATTAGTTTAAGCAAAGATTTTATAGTGACGTTCTCATCTCGTCTGACCAGTCAACAACACAGGTAACATTTTAGTCAACCCACATGGGTTACACTTTAATTATTTCAGTCATTTTTGAAAACTTATGTTTATCAATATCGTAATGTCCAAGGATTATATTTGTAA
>JABGXW010000149.1 GCA_018675575.1 Bacteriovoracaceae bacterium
GAAATTTGATTTCAACTCTAGCGTCAGCAGACACCTCTAAAATTAATTGAATTAAAATGGTATTTTGCTTAAGTCAGCCAGCTTAAGCATTTAGCTCTTTAACATTTGAATAGTTACGACTACCTTGCCACCGGGGATACTATTAAGCTAATATTATATTGTGAAAATATTTCTTCCTTTATTTTTGATCATGTTTCTACAAACAGTATTGGCCGACTCCAAAAGCCAGGCCTTAGAAACGTTAAGAATTAATACACATCTTTGTATTGGCACTAAAGTCGAATATCAACATTGTCTTAAAAAGAAATTTAAAGAATGTATTCAATCTAATATAAAACGTTATGAAAAAGATCTTAACTGCCCTTCACTATTAAAAGGACTAAAAATAAGTCAATGGTCCAAAAAATTAAAAAAAAGGAAGTATAATTGGAAGAATACATGTAATTCTGTTGCTGATGAATTTGCTTACTGTTTAAGTAAGGAAATATCTCCATGTATGGGTGATATGCTAAAGCGCTTTAATAATTTATATTGTCATAGACCGACTCGGAAAAGAATCTATGATCTCATTCAATCTAGAGTCATGTCTAATAAATTAAAAATCGAATCAACGAGATTAAAAAATTCATTCAAATAATTTATAAGCGATCATTTAACCATGATCTTAGATCTCTGATTTCGTCGATATCAATTGTATGTCCCATTTTATAATATTTAAATTCTACAGAAGAAAGATGTGATTTAAGAACTTTTACCTGATTCTCAGTTTCTTGGAAAGAAATTTGGCCATCCTCAGTACCATGGGCAATAAATAACGGGGTCATACTTTTACTTTCTGAAACATACTCTTCCAATACTGGCGGTAGTTTAATCCTCGGAGAGAGAGCTACAATACCAGCAAAGCTTAAATCTTTATGTACAAATTGATCTATCGCCATCAGACCACCTTGACTAAATCCCATAACAAAAATATCTGTTGATTCTAGCCCGTGATCGATAAGTTCTTGAATGAGTCTTGAAAGTAGAGTTCGTGATTCCTGAAGTCGACCATAAGGGGGATTTTCTAAATCGTACCAAGAAAACCCGACCGGATGGTCGAAATAGATAAAGTTTGCGAAGGTGTGATTTTCAATCTAAGTGTCTAAAAATATTCAAAAGATTTTTTTTAGAATTACCCATCGGGTAGTTCGGGCAAACAAGTTATTACTGATCCTGATAATCCGGCCTATCAAAGGTATTTTGATGATTAGAAAAAAAGTTCAGAATGAAAGTATTATTTGTTGTTGTAGAAATATATTATTAATCTGATTAAGGGTTAAAGTTACCGTCTGATTCTAGGCGCATGATGAAGAGATCGGACAGTCCACCACCATTTACTTCACTCATTGCTCTTGCAGCAGATCAACTTTGATTTTTTCCAAGAGTCGCTCGATCTTGACTATTTTCAAGATCTTTTACTTCTAGATTTAGTAAAAGAAAACGCTGAGAAAATTTATCGTGATTATATATATAAATATTTGCTAATTTTATAAGATATATTTTTGGTATTTTTCAATTCTCTTTTTATTCTCATTTTGAAATTCTATCAATTCTTGTTGATATCTTTTGATCTTTTTATTTAAAGAAATGACGAGCTTTAGTCTTTTGGGATCTTTTAATTTTGATTTAATCATTTCATATTTTTCCAAAAACATTTTTGTTAGTTCCAGACTTTTTTCACAAGAGACTTGTATAAACTTACTCACCATAATTTCATCGGTCACCTGTAAAACCGCCAATTCGAATTTTTTTGTTTTGAGATAAGGATACTTACCCTTCACGGAAACTGGTTTTCCTGAGTTTAAATTCAAACCATAATTCATAGCTTCTATAGAAATTTCTTCTAGAGGCATAATCAATTCACCACTATAAATATCTTTGATTTTATTTCTTTTATCCATGTATTTAATAGAATCAACACTGGCCTTAATCACGGCCATACCAAAGTAAACCCCAAGAACCATTTTCTCATTTCTCTCATGCTCTTTTCTAATAATCCTTTTTCTAGATTTAAAGATCTCAAGCGCAGTGGCGGCAATATAGAGAGTTATTCCTGTAGCGGTTAATGGTTTCTTCATCATGATCTCTTTTTGAACTCTCATGATACATTTTTCAGGGGATTCTTTTTTTAGACAAAAAGCGGGTTTCCCTTTAGCAAACTGTTGTTTTATATAAAACACTCTACAGAAATCTTTTGTTGAGGCCTCAAGGTACCTTTTAGAAAGCTCAAGCTTTAGAGGTCTGGATTTTCCCAATAACTGTTCTTGAACCATTTTATTCATTTGAGAGTCACATTTTAATGAATCACTTAGATACTCTTGCGCAACGACTTGAGTACAAACAAAAGATAAAACAATCATCAAGTAAAAAAGCTCCAAGGGTATGATGGTCCTATCAATCAACTTACTTTTAAACATAATTTCTCATCTAGTTTTAAATTAAAGATTAATTAAACGATCGGTAGAAAATTCTTTTATGCGGTGGTGAAGAATTTTACTTGCTTTTACTTCATCTGAAGCTCTTGAAGCAGCCCTTCCTTAATTTTCTAAATAAATCAAAAATCCTACCTCTATATTAATAACACATAATCACCATTTATTCAAAATTTAGGATCACTAACTACTGTACTACGTTTCTTTATATATCAAGGAATCTAGAAATACTCGAAGTCCGCATGGATACGGATTGTAACATTGGATTACACCACTTTATTGAGGTGACTAAAGCTCCAAAATCTAATTATTTCTTTCTTTTTTTCTCTTCATAATTATAACCAAGTTGCCAAAAATACATATCCAAAATTTTCATTGGAGGATATTTAAGCTTATTGCAAACAGAGGTGATTTTCTTTGTGTTATCAGATGCAAATCCAAACAATGCATCCTCTATTCCAATTATTCTCCCGAAGAAATTGAAAATAAACGCTTGGCTACTTCTAATCGAATTGAACTCGACCAAAAACTTAAAAACTATGATTCAGGACTAATTAACTCACTGAGCAGGATTTTACAATTACTCAAAAGTTGCTACCGAGGTGAACAATCTTTTGAATACTCTTTAAAATTCTCTTTGCCGATGCTTCTGGTCCTTGGCTCATTTGTGGTAGGCTCTTTCCTTGGAGTGGCATTATATTTCGAAAACATAAAACCATTGAGTATCACTTTTGCAGTTATTGGTTATTTAAATATACTGACTACGCTTTTCTTCATCTTTTGGTGCTTGAATGACTGTTCATATAATACAGACAAAAGAATAATGGTTGCAGATGTGAACGATTCTTTATATCGTCTATTTGCGCATTATTTTTGCACCTTTTTTTTAATTATAAATCATTTTGCAGGAGTTAACGTATGTTTTTCGGTAAAAAAGTAGATGATCTAGTAATCGAACTTAAGGAAGCTGTTCATGGGGATGTGAAATCCGTATGGAACGAATTCTCTATCACAAGTAAAGCAAGAGTATTAGAGCGGATATTACTTTTCACTAGGTCGTTTGAACTTTTAAATGAAGTTAGTTATGAGAATCTCAAAGAAAAAGATCATGCTTCTTTGGATGGAATGTATCAGTCTTTTGTAGATTCAATTTTTCTAGCCGATGAACCAGCACCTCAGGTAATTTATAAAGGATGTTGGATCACAAGTGAAGTTATGGAGAGGTCTCTGGAAAATCAAAGGCGGAGTGAGTTAGTTGATCCAAGTTCTGTAGATTCTGCAGAAGCAATTGAAAATAGTACATCTGGAGACGTCGTTTTTAATAATTTATCATCAGACATATTATTAGAGTCAAGTGGAAATAAGGATTTAGCTACCATAATAAGATTACTGACGTAAACTTGTAGGAGTTCACGCATCTTGAAGGGTCTAACGTTGTCCAACAAAGTCCTTAAGCTTCCAGACCTGATCTTAATAAATACAGAGATATAGGTATATATACTTGTATTTAAAGGACTTGAATTAACTTGTGACTCATCCCTGTTCGGTCTAAGCTTATATTTGTTACTTAATAATTGTTGAATTATCGTAATCTAAAATCATTTCCGTAGTAATTTAGATTATATTTTTCTCTTTTAAAATGAACGTAATGTTTTCTTCAGTAATACGATATTCTTTTGGATATATCTCTTTAAGGGTCTTTGTTAGAAGGTGTATATTCGAAATACCTACTAATGGACTCAGGAAAGAATTGAGTGTTCAACTTCGCTTCTTGGTTCAGCAGAGACTTGTTAGGCATAATGAGGACGGGTTTACTTTGATTCATCCTTTTCCAATGAATAGCTTTGAACTAGAGCACAGACCATATCTTAAGACCATTTTTGAAGAAAATACAAATATCTATAAAGGGCAGAATAATTTTTTAAGAGACAGGATC
>JABGXW010000150.1 GCA_018675575.1 Bacteriovoracaceae bacterium
CTTCTGGTTCTGGTGCTGCTTCTGGTTCTGGCGCTGCTTCTCCATCCATCATGCTATCAAAAGCATCCGATCCATCTGAGGCAGAGTTTTCGGATAACATTTCTGTAGCAATCTCTTCTGCACTAGGTCCAGGCTCAGCAGCAGCAGGCTCTGGAGCAGCTTCAGCTGGAGCTCCTCCTTGAATTGCTGCGAGTGAATTTTTTAATTGTTCATTTTCTTGTTGGAGACGCTTGAGGTTGGCCAAATCTTCTTCAATAATTTCATATTCCATTAATCTTTCTTTAAGTTCGTCTCTTTCTTTAGTAATTGCATTCATATCATCAGACGGTGATCCTGCCTCAGCTAGTGCATTTGCGAGGGCCTCCTCAGCTTCCGCTAACTGCTTTTGTAATCCATCAATGGTTTCTTGCATTTCTGTAATCTGTGCAGAGTTATCTTCGCCACCACCAGATACTGCTTTTGCTTCGAGCTCAGAAATTTGTTTTTGTAAATCTTTGATAGTGCTTGATTTATCACCAATCTGCCCACGTAGTGTTGAGATTTCTGCATTTTTTTGATTAAGTTCTGCGGAGTTGTCATTAATATTGACATTCCCAATCGGCAATTCTCCAGTAGGCACTACGGAAGGAATCCCTTCTCCTAACTCCAAACCACCTCCCCTGAACAAAGAAGATTTAAGTGAGTTTGAATTTTGAATAATAGAATCTAAATAATTCTTAACAACACTCGCAGGGATTTGATGAGTTAGTTTTTTTAACTGCTTTTTATTGTAAAACCAATAAGCTACAAATATTGCTAAGACCAAAAGCATAAAAGCACTTGAAATAGTAATAACTTGTTCAGTAAATTTTGTTAAAATAAGGTCAATTGTTTCTGGCACTTTTCCATCCTTGGAAATGAGTTATAAGTTCACATAACCACTTAATAAAATTATAAATTAGGCCAGATTTTTGTCAATGATTTGCAACTATTTCTAACTAATATCCATCATTTTTTGTAAGTTTTTATGTAATGGATTGCGCGCCGCAAGAACGGTTTCTGCAAATGGTTGAAATGACGCCCCCTTATAGTCTGATACTTTTACTCCAGCTTCTTGGCAAATGATACCAGCAGCAGCAACATCCCAGGGAGCTAAACCTCTTTCCCAGAATCCATCAAAAATCCCTTCAGCTACCAAGCAGAGATCTAAAGCAGCTGATCCCATCCTTCGAACCCCCCGACAAGAGCCCATGATATTTTTAAACATAGTGAACTCTTTATCAAACATCACTCCTTTTTCAGTTGCAAATCCTGTAACTAACATTGAGTTTTTTAATTTGTTAACAGAGTTTTGTTGAAATATTTTTTTGGGTTTTGACTTAGTTAATAATTTTTTTTTGCATGCTCCTCCTCCTAGAAATGCAGAATAACATTCATCAGTTACAGGTCTGTAAATCACTCCTGCGACAGGCTTACCTTGATGAACTAAGCCAATGCAAATGGCATAATAATCCATTGATGCCAGATAATTATGTGTTCCATCTAGAGGGTCAATAACAAAACAAAAATCTTTCTTTTTAAATTCTAAATAAGCTTCAGACTTAGATCCATATTTTGAGAATGCACCTTCTTCTGCAAGCAATGAAGCTTCAGGAAACGCCTTAGAAAGTTCTTTTATAATCAAAGCTTCAGATACAAAATCTGCCTCTGATGCAACCCCTTGCGTATCCTTGCTACAAACTTTGAGTTTACTAATCTTTTTTTGTGATTTTATAAGAATCTTAGCTGCTTTTAAAGCAATTTCTTCACTCATCGCTACAATATTTTTTAATTCTTTCTTGCCTAATCCTAGTTTCATGATGACCTTTTCTTTACTCATTCTCTTCTTGTTCGAGCTTTTCTTCTATAACAATTTCTAAATCTTCTTCAGATAAATTTTCTTTTGATTCAAGGGTATAAGCACCATCTAACCATTGGCCAAGGTCTATCAACTTGCATCGTTCACAACAAAAGGGTCTAAACTCTGATCGCGAATAGTCAAATTTTTCATCACAAGTGGGGCATTTAATTTTTAAAATTTTATTCATTTTCAATCTCTTCCTTTAAGATAGCAATCAACTTGTTAGTCCAATTATTATCAACGTTATAAGATGTATTCTCTATTTGAGCAATATTTTGAATTCCGACTATTGAACTTAATAACCAGCATTCGTCAATTTTAGACAATTTTTCCACTTTTAAACTTTCAAACTTAACTTTAAAATTCTCTTTGATCATTCCACGGCATAATATCTTTTTAGTAATTCCATCAAGAACCATTGAAGAACTTGCGGGAGTATAAAAGCAATCACCTTTTCGTAATAAGATATTACTTGTCGATGACTCGGTGATAAATCCATCATGAGTTAGAAATAAAACATCATCGTAATTATTTTTTTGTGCATTTTCTTTTTCTAAACTTTGTAGAATATAATTTCCATTCTTTAGAAATGAAGGGATAAGAGATTCTGTTTTACGTGCATCGGCGAAACATAGTTTTACATTAGATATATTTTCTAAGAAATCATGCTCTAATTCTTTAACGAAATAAACTAACTGAATTATTCCATCTTTATCAACAAGGTCTTCATAGTTTGATTCTTGATAAAATGTGATTCTTAATTTTCCATGTATGAATTTCTCACAAATTTTTAAAATATTTTTTCTTATATTTTTAGGTATCTTAGTTCTATAAAGAAATTCTAATGAGGCCGTAATTCTTTCAAGATGTTCTTCTAAAAAAAGTGGCTTTGAATGAGAAATGCGGATAGTTGTAAAAAGGCTTTCTCCATAGAGAAAAGCCCTATTGCTAAAGCTATTAGATTTTGAAATATCAGTTAAATATTCGTCGTATATAGTTAATTGATTCATAATGTTCTTCATGATAGCTATGCATTAACTAAAAGGTAAGTCCCATAGCTCAACAATTTTTAAGTAAGGGAATTTAGATGACACAGATAGGTATAATTGGTTTTGGATCACAAGCGAAAGCATTTTCCGCTAACCTACTAGATTCAGGTTTTAATATCACTATTATTTTAAGAAGTAATAGTCCCTCTCTTGCAATAGCTCGAGAACAAAAGTTTCAAGTTATTAATTTCGAAAAACAAAAGATTCCATCTGAAATTAAACATCTGATAATGCTTACTCCCGATGAAACCCACGAAAAGATTCTGTCTCTAATCACAGAACTGAATCCAGGTCTTAATTTTTGCTTCTTATTTGCCCATGGTTATTCATTCATTAAGGAAAATCTCAAAGAAAAATTTCCACAACATAGTTTTGCCTTATTGGCACCTAAGGCCATCGCCTCAGAGCTACGGGAACGCTACCTTCAAAAAGAAAAACTCGTTGGAGTTATAGATACAAGTCATTGCAATAGTCAGAAACAGTTCATAGAAATAATTGCTGCAAAAATGGGACTCACAAAACTTATCACCAGCACTTTTAAAGATGAGACCCGAGCTGATCTTTTCTCGGAACAAACATTATTATGTTCCTTACTCCCTTATGGTGCACTTAAATCCTATGAGTATCTTGTTCATAAAGGAATTGATCCTGAGCTTGCTTTTGTTGAGTGTTGGATGGAAGTCAAACTCATTGCCGACGCGATGCTAGATAAAGGTCCTGTAGGTTACTTAAATCTCATTAGTTCAAACGCCTTGATAGGGGGAGAAAAGGCCCAAAAGAAAATTTTTGATGAGGATTATAATAAAAAGCTCGATTCCTTATGGGAAGATATAGAAAATGGTTCATTTTTTCGAGAAATTGATGCTATGAACGTAAGTAAATTGAAGGAGGAAGTTATCAATAAATGGAGCCGACACTCACTTCAAGCTTCGTATCAAAATTTTAAAGGCCATGCCAACCATGAAAGCACAAACAACTAAATATTTTCGAAATTATAAATTAAAAAATACTGGACGTTCTCTCCATATGCTTACTTGCTATGATTATCAGACCGCACGTGTTCTAAATGAAACAGAATTGGATCTTATTCTTGTTGGAGATAGTCTTGGTAACGTTATCCTTGGGTATGAAACTACAATTGATGTAACCTTGGAAGATATGATTGTCTTTGGTGCAGCTGTAAAAAGAGGTGCTCCCGATAAGTTTATTGTTGTTGATCTTCCATTTGGAACCTACACCTATTTTGAACAAGCACTTGAATCAGCAATAAAGTTATTTAGAAAAACTAATGCTCAAGCTCTAAAGTTAGAGGGTGCTCATCCTCACCATTTAGAAATAGTCAAACGTTTAAGTGAGAATGGAATTCCTGTTATGGGCCATATTGGACTCACTCCTCAATCTATACATGAAATGGGAGGCTATTATATGCATGGAAAAGATTTCAACTCTAAAAAGAAGTTGATTGATGGTGCAAAAGCATTAGAAGTAGCGGGAGTCTTTGCACTAGTTCTAGAATGTGTTGATAGCAAACTTTCAACAGAAATAACTGATGCGTTATCAATACCCACTATAGGAATAGGATCTGGCAAACAAACTGATGGTCAAGTACTTGTGCTGAATGACCTTCTCGGAATGAGTCCAGATAAAACTCCTGGATTTGTAACGCCACTTGCAAATTTGTTCTCTTTAAAGAAGACCCTTATAGATAAATATCTCTATGAGACTCAACCCAAATCAAAAGAGAATTTGGAAAATAACCATGTTCACTGATACATTTTTTACAATTGATCATGGCAACACTAATACATCTCTTCAGCTCCATGAAAAAGGTCACTCTAAATCTATAGAATTAGATGAGTATTTAAATTCACAGAAATTTAAATCTTATCCCGGTATCCTCACTTCAGTTGGAACACAAGATATTAAGTTTCCTCACTCTATTAAGAATATAAAAGATTATCATGAAGAAAAATCATTTCTAGATATGAAAGTTAATTACTCACAGACTCTAGGATCAGATCGATTGATTACTGCTTACTGGATCTATAAAAATGAATTATGTCCTGTAGAAAATATTCTGCATATTGATGCTGGAACTTTTACTACCATGGATTTAATTAGTCTCAATGGATTTGAGGGAGGGTTAATCTTTCCCGGAGAAACAACATATCTAAAATCCTTCAGCAGAGGCGAAAATCTTCCCTGCTTTTTGAATACCCGAATTGAAAAAGAAACGACCATACCTCGTGATACTGAGTCAGCGATAAAGCAATCTTATTCCATTTTCATGAGAGGAGCACTTCAGGAAGTTATCTCAAAATATGATCCGCAATCGATAATTGTCACTGGCGGAAATAATGTAAATATCATTTTTTTCCTGTCCCAAATATTTGTTAACTCAAAAGAAAAGCTCGTAAAGTATAAGAGTATTCCTAAGTTAATCCATAAAGCATTAGAGTATTTTTACAAACAATCATATAAGGAAAATCTGCAATGAAAATTCTCCTCGCTGTAACAGGCTCTATATCTGCATACAAAACTCTTGACCTCACCAGGGAATTAAAAAAAGCAGGCCACCAGATTAAAGTCATACTTACTAAAGGGGCAGAGAAGTTTGTTGTTCCTCAAGTTTATAAATACCTTGGTGCTGAGGCAGTGTATAGCTATCAATCAGATTTTAAATATCCAAACGTATTACATGTCGAATTAGGTAATTGGAGTGACATTTTTGTAATAGCTCCTCTCTCTGCAAATAGCCTCAGTAGAATTGTCCACGGAGAAGCTAGCGATTTATTAACGAGTGTTTTTCTTGCCTTAAAACCAAATGTGCCGACACTTGCTTTCCCTGCAATGAACACTCAAATGCTTGACCATCCATTTGTTCAAGAAAATATTTCCAAGCTGTATAAATTAAACTCTCTGTCTCAAGTTTTTATTCATCCTACAGACTCAGGAGAATTAGTTTGTAATGAGGTCGGTGAAGGAAAGCTTCCTAAAGTTGAATTAATTCTAGACTTCATAGAGGCATTTCCGATAGATAAAGACATTATTGGTGACAATCTTTTGATTTCGACGGGAGCAACTATCGCTCCTTTAGACCCTGTCAGGTTTTTAACGAATGCATCGAGTGGGCTTACCGGCTTTCAAATTGCAAAATATGCATTATCACAAGGTAAAAAAGTAAAAGTGATTGCAGGTAAGTATGCCACCACAAAACTAGAGCATCTTAATGCTCATCCAAATTTTAAATTAGTTCGTGTCGTAACAACTAAAGAAATGAAAGAGGAGGTTTTTGATTCGTTAAAAGAATATCCTCATTATGTTAGTAGTGCTGCAATAGGAGACTTTTCTTTTAAATCATCAAATCAAAAGATCAAGAAAGAATTTATGCCCAATGAATTAGAAATTAACTATGAAGGCGATATTTTAAAGTCCGTTATAGAAAGCAAGCTCCCAAGCAAAGTTGTTGGGTTTGCAGCAGAGTCTGAATTGACTGAAAAAGTACTTATTAAAAAGTTTAACAGCAAGCCTGTTGATCTCTTGGTTGGTACCAAAGTAAATAATGGATTGTTAAAAGACTCACAGCTTCAAGGTTTTTCGAACAACAATGCCGATTATTTAATTCTTGACTCATATCAACATTTCACTAAAGCTAATTTAAGTAAAAACCAATTAGCGCAATATATTGTGGATAGAATGTAATGAAGATTTTTAAAACCTTAAGAGAGTTTAATGACTTCCGAGTTTCTATTAATAAAGAAGATATAGGCTTTGTGCCTACTATGGGTAATCTTCATAAAGGACATATCTCACTTATTGAACATTCCTTTTTAAATAACTCCATCACTGTAGTTTCTATCTTTGTGAACCCTACCCAGTTTGGTCCGAATGAAGATTTCGCAATCTATCCACGAACATTATATAAAGATTGTGAAGAAATTCACGGACTAGAAATGAAGCTCCAAAGAAAAGACCCTGAAAAAGAAATCATTGTCTTCTCACCAGATTCTATGAATGATGTTTATCCAGAAGGGTTTTCTACAAAAATAATAGTGTCAGGGGTTACTGATAAGCTTTGTGGAGTTAAAAGACCTAATCACTTCGAAGGTGTTACCATTGTTGTTTATAAATTATTCTCTTTGGTCAACCCCAAGATTGCTTATTTTGGAAAAAAAGATTATCAACAGTTTATAGTAATTAAAAAGATGGTGAGAGATCTCTCTCTTCCGGTAGAGATAGAATCATGTCCTATAATCCGTGCCGAAGATGGCCTAGCGCTATCAAGTAGAAACCAATATTTAACTCCCCCCGAAAGGGAAAAAGCATTAATTCTTCCTAAAACTATAAATGCATCTAATTATCTCTTTTCAAAGAATTCATTAAAGGTTGCTTTAGAAAAATTTAATTCCCTAAAAGCGGATGTGATGAGTAAAGGAAAATGGGAATATCTTGAAGTCTATGATGCAGAGTCCTTAGAACCAGTCACTGAAAAGACAATATCTTTTCTAATTGCAGGCGCATATCAATCCACGGCCGCAAGACTCATTGATAATACAGTGGTAAAAAATAATTATGTTTGATTCCGAATTCCATATTTCACCTGAAGCAAAAGCCGGTCTTATATCAATGGTCTGCCCCAATCTAGCAGAACATGAAACAACTTTCAAAACAGAGCGTTCCCTCCACGAATTAGATGAGTTGCTAAGAACATTGGGAATTGAAAGAGGATCAAAATATATTCAAAATCGAAAAAATGTAGATGCGGGATCAATTTTAGGAAAAGGTAAGCTTGAGGAAATTGCAGCTTCCGCTAAAAAAGAGGGCGTTTCACTTCTTGTATTTGATATAGAGCTAACAGCGAGTCAGATTAGAAATATAAAAAAGATTACTGGCCTCTCTGTTGTTGATCGAGTTCATATTATTCTTGAAATATTCGCCCATCACGCTCAAACAAATGAATCAAAAGTCCAAATTGAGATTGCAAGACTACAATATGTCCTACCAAGACTTGCTGGTTTTTGGACACATCTTGGCCGCCAGAGAGGTGGGATTGGAGTTAAAGGTGGAGAAGGTGAGCAACAAATCGAGCTAGATCGTCGTATTATTAGATCGAGAATAGAGTTTTTAAGAAAAGAGCTAAAAACGGTTGAAAAATCTCGCGTTGAACAAAGAAAAAAACGTCAAAATAAAGCAGTAACAGCGGCATTAGTTGGATACACAAACGCTGGTAAAAGCTCTTTGATGAACCGACTTTGTAGAGTAGATATTCTGGAAGAAAATAAGTTATTTGCCACATTAGATTCAACTTTTCGAACACTTAATCCTGATACCCATCCTCCTATGATCTTGATAGACACAGTGGGATTTATCTCAAACCTGCCAAGTACTCTTATTGATGGTTTTAAAACAACATTAGAATCTGCGATGGAAGCAGATTTACTCATTCTTGTCTGTGATATCTCGGATCTCAATTTTGAAAATCATTTGAAAGTCACATATGATGTATTGAGAGAGTTAAAAATAGAAGAAAAAGAAATTCTCATCGTATTTAACAAACTTGACCTCTTGGATGATCCCCTCAGGGCCAAGATAATAAAAAGAACTCATCCCAATAGTTTTCTTGTCTCTTCTTTTAATCCACATGACATTGACTTCTTAAGAAAACATATCATAAATTATTTTCTTGAAAAACAGGATATTTACGACCTCTATGTCCCCTACGAGCATGGACATATTCACTCTTCTATCATTTCAAAGACAAATGTAATGACCACAAATAACCATGAGGCTGGAATATATTATAAGATTAGAGTTCCTGATTTTATATTTAGCACTCTTGGAATCAAAGAATTTGTATTAGCTCCTGATGATCCTAGGCTAGACAAATTGAAGTAATCATAATTATTTATTAGGGCCTCTCTACTTATAAACTCATCGATTTAACTAACGATTCTAATCCATTTACTTTAATTTCATAAAGTTCAGATAATAACACTCCCAACTCACCATCAGGGAGTCTGTTCATGTAGAGCCAGATGACATAACTCTCAGGAAGATTAATAAGTTTAATTCCCCTATATTTACCAAAGGGCATTTTCACATGAGTGATTTTTTCTAAACTCTCTGTATTATAACCAGTCATAAACTAGAATACTCCTGAACGTAAATAAATAGTGAGTGCAAAAACAATTAATGAAACTGTTATACCTAAAACCATTATGAGAACTTCTTTTTTTTCCATTATTCAAAACTCCTTTAAAAGAATATCAGAATTAATGTAATACAAGTATTTTTTGCACAATATCTAAAAAATCAAATGGTGAAAATGGCTTAAGAAATACATGCTTAACACATTTATGTTTTAGAACTTTGTCTGGAATCTCGCTCTTTTTAGATCGGGTGATAACGACAGGAATCTGCGTATCAAGGATTTCCGTCCAAGACTCTAAGAAGGTTCGATCAAGAGAATCATGATCAATAATAAGAAGATCGGGTTTAAGGTCTGAAATGATGTAAAACCACTCTTCAAAGGCATATTTAGTATAAATTTCATGATCACTTTTCTCAAAAAGCTTGGACATGGTCTTCTGCAACATTTCTTCATTTTCAAGGTAAAATGATTTCATCAAAGGCTCCTAAAGTGCTAAAGTGACAAATAACATTGTAGGAAAAGCATGGCCAATACTATTCAAATTTTTGAACCAAACTCAGAGACAATTCTTAAAGAATTTCCTCTTGAAGAAATTGAAATGGCACATGCCTTTGCTCTTAAAATGGAACAGATGGGATTGGATATTGAAATTAAAACCCCCTCTGTTGCAGAGACTTTGGTCTCTAGTTTAGGGGCCAATGAACAAGAAATGAATAGTCTTCGTAAAGAAATTATTGCAGAAATTGAAGCCCATAATGAATGTCCTGACAGCTAATATTTCGCCAATTGGCACCCCGCGCTAACTCATAACCATGTAGAAGAAGAAGTTATTCTTAATAATGACAATAACAGCTTTATTGATAATCTCTGGTTGTGTGGTGAGTTCTTTTCAAATTTAAGTCTTTTTCAGTAAAAAAAATCCTTAATAAGGTGATATGATTAATCATGGCCTTAAAAAAGAAACCCTTTAAATTATTAAAAAAATTAAAAACATTTGTAGATCTTAATTTACTCGATAGCTATGTCAGAACCCATCGCGATGAAGTCATTCAAAAAATTCTAAAAATAAAAGATGCCCTCTCTAATGAAGGAGAACAATCAATTAAAATGTTTGAAATCTATGCTCGCTACACTCAAGGCAAAGCAACTGAGAAAGAAATGAATAAAGCAAATAAGCAGTTTGGAGATTTTTTAAAAACTATCGGTCTTGGAGTTTTTGCCATTCTTCCAGGCTCCCCCATAACGATTCCAATTCTAGTAAAGCTTGGTCAAAAATTTGGAATTGATATTATGCCGGATTCTTTTAAAGACAAATAACAATCAGTAAACTTGTAATAAAAAATTTTACCCCAAGGATCTTTTTCAAGGATCGAGGCCATCATCACTTTTTAAGCGCATAATAATAATGTCATTACCACCGCCATTTCCTTCGCTCATGCCGCCAGTCGTAAAGCCAGCAGAATAAATATTCCCTGACCCATCAGCTGCTACACCGTTGCAATAATCTTCTCCAGCATTAGTTGTCGCTCCGAGTTGAATGAAGATCGATCCCAGTTCGGTTGTGGAAACGTCAACATCTTTATTAACTTTTCCACATGTTAGAAGTAGAAAAAATAATATTAAAATGTGAATCATCTTTCTTAGACTCTATAAAGCTCATGAACGATACTTTGAGGATAAGGTTTGAGTAATCTTTTATATCCAAAAACTGCATTGAAGCTGACAACTGGTCAACGCTGAATTTTATTTTTATGATTTGTTACAAATCAATGCTCCTTTATGGCCGAAAAATCGTAAATAGAAATTGTTAGCTTGATTGAAATTTGACAATGCATCAAACAAATCATACATATCTTTTTCATGAATTTAAAAAAACTATCAAATTTCTTCATATTTTTATCTATTTGCTTTTTTCAGATATATGCCGAAGCTGAAACGGTTATTGGTATTTACGACTCAGGAGTAGATCCTATCCATTTAGATCTAGAACATAAGCTTAAAAGAAACTCTTTAGAAAAAGCAAACAACAGAGACGATGACCATAATAATGCCATCGATGATATTTTTGGTTGGAACTTAATCGACGAAAATGACAAAGTTTTCAAAGATGAACTCAGAGAAACATTTCCACCTAAAATTTATAAATACTATCAGGTTAAAACAAAGAAAGCTTTAGGAACAATTTCTATTAGTGAGCGACGTTGGTATGAAGAAATTCGAAAAGATGAATTATTTCTAAAAACCTTAAAGATATTTAAATCGTTTATTCACGGTACACATATCACAGGAATTGCAGTTAAAACTGAAGGCCATTTATCCCACCTTGACCTAAAATATTATCCTATTCGATATCTAGGTTCTACTGAAACAGGTAGATGGATTGAGCCTGAGTTTACGGCCCTAAAAAAGGGTACTCATAAAACAAGACTAAATCATATCAAGAAATACTTTACTCGTTATTCAAGTTGGCAAAAAAAGAAATGGTTACGAGCAATAGAACTCACCCATAAAGACGTGGAAATTATTAATGGTTCTTTTGGTAAATCGTTTAAGTCTGTATTAAAAGTATCTGAAAATAAATATAAAAGTGAATTTGGAAATATACCTACCGAAGAAATAAAGGTCGAACTTGCTAATGATTTGTTACAAAAGCTAGTTATTCTCACAGAACAAATTGCAAATAAATATCCTAAATTTCTCTTTGTTTTTTCTGCAGGAAATTCAAAAACTGATAATGATCAATACTTACATTATCCATCGAATGCGAGGGCCAGCAATATAATTTCAGTTGGTGCTAGCAAGCAGCATATAGCACGTGCCTACTTCTCAAACTTCGGCAAAAAAACTGTAGATCTATTCGCTCCTGGTTTGGCAATTAACAGTACCATTCCTTCAAATAGCTACATCAGAGTAAATGGAACTTCTCAAGCAAGCCCCTATATTTCAAATGTTGCTGCCAAAGCATTGGAAATTGCAAAACAAAAAAGAATTAACTTATCTATTAAAAGCCTTAAAACAATCCTGTTAAGGACTGTAGACAAGAAGAAAGAATTACTTGAACAAAGTGTGAGTGGGGGAATTGTTAATCCAGAAAGAGTCTATGCAGCTATCAGATTATTAAAGAGGAATAGTGTAAAGACGGCAGTCAACAAGTCCATGAGTCTTGTAGGTCCAATTAACTCTTTTGATAAAACCTGTGTTGAAGAGTTCGGAGCTCTTCGTTCATCAGATACATTAATAGATGCTCTTCCTGAGCCTTTCTAATTGAATATCATCGTATCATCAAGAACGTATCAAGAGCACTAGCTTAAATGAAGTCCAGAAATACCTAGCTGAACCCGCACATGACAAGTTGATTACGTTGCCATAATAGAAATACAAAAGATCGGCCCGACAGCACAAGTTGCAGATGTGTTTGCCGCTCATAAAAAAGGTCAGCTAACGCTGACCTTTTCAAAATATCTATTAAATTTTACTTCTGAAGTTTTACTAATTTTTACCTAAAGAATATCTAGGTATATTAACTTTCATAATTCTTGAAACTGACTCTCCACCACATCCGGGAGTTCCCATGTTTTTACAAACATTAGATACATAACAACCTTTCGGTGATCTTACATAGTCCTTGGCCCCTCTTACTAAAATACCTTCAATCTGTCCGGTCTTGGCATCAAATACTGCTGATCCAGAGTTACCACCGTAAGTATCTAGGTCAGATACAAAGTATTGATCTTGAGTATTTTTCCTAACAGAGGCACCGGCAGAAATTTTTGTTGGAAGTCCACTAGGATGACCGATAACAACTAAGTCTGTTCCTGTACTTACTTTTCCAGAAGTTCTAAACTTAAGTGGTTTTCTATCTGTTACTTTTCTATCTAATTGAATAAGAGCGTAATCAGCTTTTGTTGTTGAATTTAATTCTTGATTAACAATCTTTACACATTTATAAACATTGCTTTTATCTATAGATAAGTTTCCAATTTTTTCATTTCTATAATCAAATACCCAAAGAGCGTTATCACATTGAGATTGACTTGGAACACAATGACCAGCGGTTACTAAAAGATCAGGAGCAACTAAAAACCCGGAACAATTTCCAAGAGCATTTTGTTGACTGAATGGCTCACTTGCACAAACATTCATTCCTGTTTGTAATGTCTTATCTTTAAGTTTGTACTCAGTACCATTTAAAGTCAGATTTCCAGTTCTTGTTCCGTATCGACTCTTTAAGTTGATCTGAACTGCAGTTGATCTTGATAATTGTACGTGTAATTGATTTGTTGAATCTGCTGGATTTACTCTATTGTCATCCCCATAAATAACCTTCAAACCATTCGCTTGAACTGTTCCTAATGTTGCTGTCAATATTACTAAGCTGATAACGACTTTCATCTTCTTCTCCCCCATTCTTCTAAATATAATAAAATATTTCTCTCTTCATTTGGTGTAAAGACAAGTTAAAACGATAGTTATTCAGTGTCAGTTTGAATTCACCCTAGTGTGTAAGTCTTACACACTATGTAAGAATGTGTTAGAAATAGGGCCTAAATAGTGGGGATCTCATGTGCGAAATTTGTAAAATATTGTAAGAAATTAGAATTTATTGATCTCAAAATGACAGAGGCCTCTAGTTAAGAAGGCCTCTGAATATACTTAAATTGTCCTTTATACTGCTTATTCCTCTACTTTAAAGCCTTTTAGCTTATCAGCAAGAGTCGATGATTCAACTGCTTCAGGTGTGTAAGTACTTCCATCACCTGCATTAGCTGCAGCTTTAATTGATAAGGCAATTTTTTTAGCTTCTTTATCAACAGAGATAACCATAGTTTTTGGCTTGTCTCCCTTATTGATAACATCAGTAGGTTTTTCAACTCTTTCTTCAGAAAGTTCTGAAATGTGAATAAGACCTTCAATACCTGTTTCTAATTCTACGAAGGCACCAAAGTCAGTAACTCTTACTACTTCAGACTCAACGATTGAGCCAACCGGAAGTCTTTCTTCAATTTTCTTCCATGGATCTTCTTCTAGTTGCTTAAGACCTAAACAAAATTTTTGATTTTCTGTATCTACAGAAAGAACCTGAGCTTTTACTTCTGAACCTTCAGCAAATTCTCCAGCTAAATCAACATTCTTCTTAGTCCAAGAAACATCAGAGATATGAATAAGAGCATCAACTTGCTCTCCAAGATCAACAAAGATTCCAAATTCAACTACAGATTTTACCTTACCAGTAGCTTTTGATCCAACAGCATATTTAGCAGCAAGGTCGTTCCATGGGTTAGGTTGTAATTGCTTAATTCCGAGAGAAATTCTTTTGTTTTCAACATCAACGTCAAGAACTTGAGCTTCAAGGTTCTCACCAGCTGTAAAATGCTTAGTAGGATTCTTGATAGCACCGGTCCAGCTCATTTCGCTTACGTGAATAAGACCTTCAATACCGTCATTAAGTTCAATAAAGATTCCGTAATCTTTAACAGACACGACTTCACCAGAAACTTTAGTTCCAGCAAGGTACTTATCTTTAGCTTCTTCCCAAGGATTAGGTTGGACTTGTTTAAGACCAAGAGAAACTCTTTCTTTTTCTGTATCAAATTTAAGAATTTTAACTTCAATTTCATCACCAATACCGAGGATGCTCGAAGGATGTTTAACACGTCCCCAGCTCATATCAGTAATATGAAGAAGACCATCAATACCACCAAGATCAATGAAGGCACCGTAGTCCGTTATATTTTTAACAATACCTTTAACAATCATACCTTCTTGAATTTGCTTAAGGATTTCGCCTCTCATCTTACCTCTTTCTTCTTGTAAGATAGCTCGTCTAGAAAGAACAATATTTCCACGTTTCTTGTTAAACTTGATTACTTTGAATTCCATCTTTTTACCGATGTACTTATCTAGGTAACGAGTTGGCCTTAAATCAATTTGAGACCCTGGTAAGAATGCTTTCACACCTATATCAACAGATAATCCACCTTTAACTTTAGCGATTACAGTTCCCTCTAGCGGAGTTCCAGACTCACAAGCTTCCGAAATTTTATCCCAAGCTTTAAGGATTTCAGCTTTGTCTTTAGAAAGAACTAAGTTCCCCATGGAAGACTCTAGCTTCTCTAAATAAACTTCGATTTCATCTCCCTCTTTGATTTTAAGAGTTCCGTCGTAATTTAAAAATTCTCTTACAGGAACAAGACCTTCTTGCTTGTAGCCGATATCTACCATGACATAGTCTTGGCCGATATTAACTATCAGTCCCATAAATGTTTCACCTTCTTGAAAGTTTTTTGTAGTCTCAGACTCAAGCGCTTTACTAAAATCAGTTGTTGCTATATCCTCTTCTTCGTCTCCATAAACAACTTCAAATCCTTCCATCCATTTTTGTTTTAGTTCTGTGTTTTGAACCATAATTACCTCTTTCGAAATCAGCTCCCACTGATCTCTATTTTTATTTCCTTCACCGAAGTAAAGGTCTTCTAACCCTCCTAAAGGAGGCATTAAAAGATTTTTTAAAGTCGTCGAAGAATAGCGAAGTTTCCCCGTCAAGTCCACAACTTAGCTATTTAAAGTGCAGTTAATCTCGGGATAAAATATTACGTGTTTTAGTAGCAGCTCGCTTTCTGGCAGAGATAGTTTTTTTATATCTTGAAATAAGGGTTTCAGAATAAGCCTCGACCGAGTGCATTATTTTAATTTTTTTGGAACCTTTTGCTACTTGTTTTAGGTAAGTCTTCTTTTTTGCAAGAACTTTTTCTAATTTCTCACGTACACCCAAGGAGTCATTCTTCCTATAGGCCTCACCTGTTCCAGGAAAAGAATTAAATAGCTCCATTACTTCAGCATTTCGAGGCACAAGAATGGGTACACCTAGGAGCAAGGATTTAACAGCATAATCTGATAAATTATTTCCTTCCGCTGACGAAATCCAAAGATCTACCGCTCGTTGAAACATCTCAATGGAGCAACCAGAATAAAAAAGGATATCTTCTTCACTCCCTGCGTCCTTTATAAAGCGTATCAGTTCTTTATAAATTTGATTTTGATTCCATTTCTTTTCTGAAATGAGAATAAGTCGCAAGTCCTTATCTCCGTGGTGTTTCTGATTATATCCATTCACGGCATATATAAGGGGTAGAATGAAATCCATATTTTTATGATGAGGGGAGATGAGTGAGCCTATTGTATGAGACTCAGTGTTGATAGCCAATTCACTTTTAATTTTATTCAGATCTGATTTTTGAATCTCCCCAATGCTTACTCCATATCCCAATACCGTAATTTTACGAGGCAGGAGTCCTAATCGCAATTTAGCCTCATCTATCATTGATTCCGATGATACAAAGACTTGGTCTACTCTTGTTAATAAGGCTTTATGCCAAATTTCCAAATAGGAGCGTCTTGGCGCTCTATCAATTGTTAAAAATAATGGAATCATAGGGCTGTTTCTTAAAAAGAAACATATTGGCCAAATAAGATTTAAATCATAACAGTGAATAAAGATAACTTTCTCTGACTTTAAAAGTTTTGAGAGGAAGCGATACCGATACCATTTATAAAAGTGTCTTTGTACTTTTCCAAAATGATATTTAACTTCTAAGCCTTCTCGTTGGGAATATTGATCCAAGAAAGAATCTTTCAAGCAAAATATAATTGGAGCATAGTCTTTTTGTTTTGCTAATTTTGCATCCTTTATAAGCGAACGCTCGCGTGTGCTCCAGGACTCGGTCAAGCATATAAACAGAGAGATCTCTCTATTTTTTTTAAAATTGTTTTCCGGCGTGGTATTCAATAAGTTTACCCTCAACATGTCCAATCTTCACATTTGCTTTAAAGTCTAATAATCGCCTGATAGAATCATCTGAATACCAAAAAGAAATGGTTCCATTCTTTTTCTTCTCTCCAGGAACCTTTGTATAGGCATTTATCTTAATCGCTTTAACCCATTTGCCCATTACTTTTACTTCTTCTCTTTTTTCTACAAACATATTCATCATCCAGATTTTTGTTCTGGTGACTATTGGAAATCTATACCTTGATCCGGTCTTTAAAGGTAATCCCCTTACAAAATAAAGTGAAGAGAAAATGTTTTGCATAAATGTTGGCATATAACCTTGCTTTTCTTGTTTTGTTTCAACACCTTTTTTAATTCTTTTGTACCAGAAAAATGTTTTATGTTTTTCATGGTCAAAAAGTTGTAAGTCATCAACCGTTTGCCCCGACTCTCTCTGTGTTAAAGTATATTTTATAGGAAGAAATTTTTCGGTTTCTACATACGTGGTTAACATGTCATCCAATTTATATATCATTGAATAATAGCTAGCAGACTTAAGTACTGCTGAAAGATGAATCGCTTGTCTTTCTCCTATCTCAACAAGTTCATGTGTTTTTAATCTTACTGCTCCCACAGTTATCCCTAGATAGGAGACCTCAATAATTATCTCTTCACCAGGATAAACATTAGGTTTAAATTTATTCCAGAGATTGCTTGAGACTTTATCCCATTTTTTATAATCAGCGGGATAGTCTCCAGGAAAAGAAGATTTCTTTTTTTTTATTTTTTCTTTAACGATCTTTTTCTTTTCTACCTTGGGAATAACATATGTCTTTACTTTTTTAATTTTCCTTTTAATTACTTTCGTGGTCGCATTGGCCAATTTCTTGTCTTTTTCTATGCCTTTCAATTGATCATCTTTATCAGAATTATCAGATTTGGTGAGTGTATCAATCTGAGAAATCTTAAATTTATTAAATTTTTTATTGCTTAAATCAAAAGATTTAACTAAGTCTTGAGAAACTTGATCAACAAATTTATGGTCATTTTTACTGGCACATCCATTTGCTATTATTAATATTGTAAGTAAAAGTGCTAATCTATTTTTCATGACCACCTATATTTGTATTGTTTTATTATATCTTCTTTTCGGAGCTAAAAACCCCTGAAATAATATTCTTTATATCTTCTTCACCTGAAATAAAATCTATAAGTATTTCGAGGTATAGCATACTGTCGTCATCCACTATTTGCCGCATCTTCACCATGTCTTTTTCAGTAGTTATGACATAAGCATCATGTCTCTTTGCTGTATCGAGTATTTCACTCATTTCTTCAAGAGTGAAATAATGGTGATCCGGATAAGTAAAGGTATCCATTACATTTAAATTCAAATTGGTCAGTAATTCAAAAAAAGAATGTGGAGAGGCAATACCGGCTACTGCAATAATATTCTTATTTTCTAGTTCTTCTAAATTAAACTTTTTTTGATAGCTGACGTCAAAAAATCCTGTTGGTCTATAGTACATTTTACTAAAAAGAGTGTCCTTAGAAACATATGGTTTAATCATATCTTCCAAATCTTTTATTACTGTTTCATCTACCTGATTAACTTTTCCAAAAATAACAACATCAGTGTCCCTTAGTGCAGAAAAGTTTTCTCTTAAATATCCTAAGGGTGCTACTTTATATTTGTCTAATGGCATCGTTACATCAAAAAGAACAATGTTTAAATTTCGACTTAAGTGCAAATGCTGATGACCGTCATCTAGCAAGACAATATCGGGGTTTACTTCCTCAAAATAATATTCGAGATTAGATGATCTATTTTTACCAACAACAACTGTTACAGATTTTTGTCTTCTTGCTAATAAGGTTGCCTCATCACCATATTCCTTGGAATTAAATCCTAGTTTTCTGCCCGATCGTATTATTCCTGATGAGTGTTCCAAGTTTCCTTTATATCCTCTAGTAAGTATCATGACTTTCATTCCGATTTCATCTAGATATTTACTCATCCATAGAGTAAAAGGAGTTTTACCAGTTCCACCAAAAGAGAGATTCCCTATTGAAATAATAGGAACTTCAAAATGATTTTGCCTAAAAACCCCATAAAAATAAAAATGTCTTCTAATTCTATGAATAGCATCCCAAATCAAAGAAAAGGGAATAAGCAGGAAAATCATTTTGGAAAGAAAACGATTAAACATATGATTCTCTAATTAGATCTTTCATTGTTTCAGAGACATTTGTTTCTGACTCGTCTATTAGTGCTAATGTGCCAGCAATCTTTGTTTTAATTTTCTCATAGTTCTCTTTATCCTTAATCCAAGTTAATAATTTTTGTTCAATGGAATATTCACTGCATTCATCACCCAGTAATTCAGGAAACACCTGTTCCTGATGAACAATATTTGCCAATGATGCAAAGCCCTTATAGTTAACAAAAGAATAAAAGAACCAAGTATTAAATAAACTAGAATTAAAATTCACCACTGTAGGTACTTCAAAAAGAGCACAAGTTAATGTGACCGTGCCGCTAGTCGCGATAGCGAGATCGGCCCATGAAAGACCTTTTTCAAGATCGTCACTATTCCAAGACTCAGTAATTATTTTTTTGTATGGAGAATAATAATTACGATTTACTCCTGGAGATTTTACAATTCCAATTGAAACAGGATGTTTCTTGCTTAAATTAATCGCCGCTTTTATAAAGGTATCTAACAATACTGTAACTTCTGAGTTTCGACTTCCAGGTAGGATTAACAAGTTAATTTCTCTTTGAAACTTTTCATGCGGTTTATGGTTTAATCCTAACATATTTTTCTTTTCACAGATAGCCTTATGATAATGGTTCCATAAGGGATGTGAAATACTTACAACATTTGGCACCCCTCTTCTCATAAACCAATCTTTTTCAAATTTTATAATAGTGAATAAGGTATGAACACAATCTCCCAATACATAAGCTCGCCATTCTTTCCATGCCCAAGCCTGGGGCGCTACATAATACAGAACTTTAACGCCAGATTGTTTTAATTTTTTTGCCAGTCTCATATTAAAATCTTGAAAGTCGATTAATATTGCAACTTTACAATTCTTATCTCTAGCTTGCTGTTCAATATTCGACAGGGCCTTAAGGTAAAAAGGTATTTTTGAAATGACTTCGCTAATGCCCCATGAAGAAAAATCTTTTAGATGGTAATTTAACTCCATACCTATTAATTTAAGTTCATCTCCACCGACACCCCAAAAACTTAATTCAGGAATCATTTTTTTAAGCTCGGGAACAAAAGTCATAGCATGTTCTTCCCCTGATTTTTCGCCAGCAATAAGAAGAACATTCATATAGTTAGGAGAATCAGACATTAGTTAGTTTCCTGTCTCTAAACTTTCAAGAACATCATTTACCAATTTAACAGCTACAACACCGGCTTCACAATTAACTCTCGGTTGAGTTGAATTTTTAATGGCATTATAAAATTCTTCTTGTTCAAGATAAAGATGATCTCTTTTATTATATTGTCCTGTATTGATACTGATTTTGTCATCCTCATTTATTGTTCGACTGGTCTCATTATTAAGCAAATCAATACAAATAGTTCCATTATTATTTGTAATTTCAATGACTCGAACTTCTTCAACAGAGTTTCTTCCTACGATAATATTTGCCTGATTACCATTGTGAAACTGAAGTAAAGATTCTACATGATCCCAATTTTTTGTTAATGATTTAAAACCAATAGAGGTTATTTTAGTGGGCTTCTCTTTTAAGAGCATCATTATTAAATCGAGATCATGAATCATTAAGTCTTGAACCACATCTACATCAGTTGCTCTTCCTTTAAACGGTGCATATCTTGAGGTTTTCACAGAACAGGGCGCAGTAAGAAAAGAAGCATAAAGTTCTTCATTTTCCCAAACTTCATGAAAGCGCTCACTATGACCGACCTGAAGTACAATGTCTTTATTTTCTAGTAGTTTCTGGATTGTTTCTGAGTCTTTTAATGTTGACGTCAACGGTTTTTCACAAAATACATGTTTATTATTTTCTAATAAGTATTTAACTAATTCAAAATGTGTCGAAGTTGGAGTAACAACAATTGCGGCATCAATATCATTTATGACATCTTTAATGACACTCGCAATTTTTACATGTGGAAATTTTTTTGTAGCTTTTATTTGAGACTGCTCGAAGCTATCAACAATGGCCACTAATTCAACATTTTTTAAATTAGAAGCTTTTTCAGCATGCCACTTACCTAAAAATCCATATCCTATGATTGCAACTCTAATATTTTCCAATTATACTACCTTATTATGAGACAAATGGAGCAAGACCAATTTCGCTTGCAATGATGGCGCTCACCATCTCATCAATAACTTCATTTCCTTGAAAGTCTGTCATTAATTCTTCATGTTTTACAAACGCTCTGGGAGAAAATGCGGAGGCTTCCATAGTTCTATAAAAGTCCACAATTTCTGAAACTTCTGTTTTTGAGTATCCTTGTCTCCTTAGACCTATAATATTTATTCCTTTTAATTTTGCTCTATTGCCATACGCTGTACAAAAAAGAGGAATATCTCTATCTATTGCAGTTGCTCCACCAATATAAGCCCCTCTCCCAAGAGTACAAAATTGTGAAACCTGTGATCCTCCACCAATAATCACTCTGTCAGCACATTGTACATGACCTGCAAAGTTAGTTGAGTTTGCAATAATGCAATAATCTCCCATAATGACATCGTGACCTAAATGAACAAAGGCCATTAGCATACAATTACTACCCATAATTGTTTTTTGATTACCTTTGGTAGTTCCACGATGAATAGTAACAAATTCTCTAATCAAATTATCATTACCAATGATGACTTCTGTATCTTCCCCTTGGTAACTTAAATCTTGGGGGGGGCCACCTATTGTAGCGTGGTGATAAAATGTATTATTTTTACCAATTGTGGTATGTCCTTCAATCACCACATGGTTTTGAAGAACACAATCTTCATCAATTTTTACATTTGAACCAATATAAGAATAAGGCCCAATAACAACGGACTCAGCCACTTGAGCTCCATCGCTAATTATTGCAGTTGGATGTATGCCTGTCATAGTATTTCCTTTTAAACTGTTAATGCCGCTAAAGTTTCACATTCAGACATAAGAACATCACCATGAAAGATCTGTCCTCTATTTGTCATCATTGGTCCTCTTACTTTCAAACATTCCATTCTTATGATGAGGTCCATCTCAGGATAAATAGGTTTACGAAATTTTGCTGACTGTACTCCTAACAACTTTACATCTAATTTAATCTTTGTAAGGTCGCCTTTTAATAAGTGGACCCCAAATGCAGAAGCTTGCGCCATCATCTCAACTTGCACAACACCGGGCAAAATAGGGTTCCCTGGAAAATGTCCTTCAAAGATAGGATGATCTTTTTTTGTTTTATAATGGCAAACGACCTTACAACCCATCAGATCTTTCATCGTTCCATTTTCTGGAATTTCTTTATCAATTGTCACCGACTCCACAGAGTCTACAAATAGAAAAGGATTTCTATGTGGCAAATACATTTTAACTTGTTCAATATTATATAACATTTTATTCTCCAATTTTACTTTCGCTGACTTTCTTTTCGAACCCAAGCAATTCCTCTTAGCCATTCTTTTAGTGGTCTTGCCGGATGTCCTGAAATTTGAGAATTTGCTGGCCAGTCACATAAAACTTTTCCACCACCTCCAACTCCACAACCAAATCCCAACTCTAACCCAGGACCAATTGCTACATAACCACCAAGAACAGTAAAGTCTCCAAGAGTAACTGTCCCCGCGGTTCCAGCATGGCCACATAGAATAACTCCGTTTCCAATATCTCCATTATGTCCTATCTGGCAATGGTTATCTAACTTGACTCCGTTTCCAATCTTAGTGGGAGAAAAAGTTCCTTGGTCAACGCAAGAATTTGCGCCCATCTCGAAATCATCACCAATGATAACTCCCCCCATATGCCATACTTTATGATGTATTCCATTTTTGAAATTGTATCCAAAACCATCAGCTCCAATAACAGAGCCAGAGTGGATTCTAGCATTATTTCCTATCTCAACATTTTTATAGATTGTAGCTTGGGGATAAATAAGGCAGTTTTCACCAATTTTTATATTTCCCATCAAAGTAACTCCGGGAGCGATTATAGTTCCCTCTCCAATTGAAACATTATTTCCGATAAAACAATTCTCTCCAATCTGCACCGATGTATGAATTGTATTAGAATCAGATGATCTAGAATCGGTTAATTCTATTGATTCTAAAAAAAGTAGATCATGGAATAGTTTCGATAATTTTGAGATAATAATATCAACTTCAGATGTTGTTAGAATTGCCTTACAACAATTTTCGTAATCGGATTTGTTCTCAATCTTGTCCCATAGCTTTTCATCAAAAATAACAGAGATACCACAATCTTTTTTGCTATTCGAATCAAATTTTATCAAAAATTTTTTATTTTTTATGAATATAAGGTGATTTGCTTTTAACGCTTTAAGATCAGTAAGTGCCTCAATATTCATGTTTTCACCTTGAATCACGTTTAATGAATTACTGTATTGTAGCAAATCTTTAGCATTCATATCCTTCTCTCCACAAGGTTTAAATACACGAAAGGGGAACTAGAGCTCCCCTTTTAATATTATATATTTTTAAATCTTAGTTACTTATGTTTCTTATCATAAAGAGCAATCACTGCCTTAGTGATGTCTTTAGAATTCTTTGCATAAATAACTGGAGCAATACTAACTTCAAAAGTCATATCGACACCAGCTTTTTTAGAAACTTGTTCAATAACCTTTCTGATTTTTTCAAGAATTGGTTTCTTATGCTTCTCTTCCTCGGCCCGCATTTCATTTTGAAATTTTGTAGCCAATTGCTGAATCTGCATAATTGCTTTTTGGATTTGTCTTTCTTTTTTCTCTTTAGCTTTCGAGTTCATAACAAGAGATTGCTTTTTAAAATCTGATTGCATTTTTTTTATTTTCTTTTCTTCCCTTTTTAAAACTTTTTGTTTTTTCTTGGCCATTTTTTCCAATTTGCTTTTAATTTTTTTAGCTTCTTTAACTTCAAGAAGGACTCTTTGGATATTAACTTTACCAATTAAAGTTTTAGACACGGCGCTAAATGAAAGCGTTGCAATAAAAAGAGCAATAAGAATTTTTTTCATTTTGTGACTCCTCACATTATTATAAACGTTAAAATAATTGTCCTATATCAAAATGGAATTGGCTACTTGATTGATTACCTTTAGGGTTAATAGGATACCCAAATTCAAACCTCAAGACTCCGATTGGAGAAAACCATCTAAAACCAAATCCATAATCTCCCTTGACACTCCAATCATCAATATTTTGAGCATCACCGGCATCAACAAATAATACCCACTTAAGTCCCGCTTCACGTGCAAGAGGATGCTCAAGCTCTAGCTGGGTATACGCTGAGAAAAGAGAACCGGAGTTAAATGTTCGGAGAATATTTGAACTATCTGGCGCCGTTATTTTCGGGCCAATATCTTCAACATTATAACCCCTAAGATTCCTTGCGCCACCCAATGTATATTTCTCGGATCGCGGAATAGCTTGTCCATCAACTTTCTCCATTTTCCCCATAAAGAAATGAGACCTAAAGATAAGATCTCCATATACTGGATAAAAATATCGAACATCTGCTTCATTTTTAAGCCATTTTTTATCAAATCCAAGACCTGCATATTCTGCAGATAAAGATAAATAATAACCTTTACTCGGCTCAAATTTATTATTTCGAGTATCCCTAAGAACTGTTGTTCTAATTGAAGAGGCAACTCCATTTTCTGTAGCTTCATCAATAGAAGGATCTTCCAATGCCTTAATCTGGGTGTCTTCCCATTTGTAAGTTACAAATAGTCTAGTGTAATCAACAATTGGATAACCTACCCTTAAATCAAAACCTGATCGCTTATAACTAAACGAGTCTGAAGTAGAGTTATTAGTAGAAAAAATATCCCCTCCTGCAGTCCATTTTGTGTCCCAAGCATATGGCTCAGTAAATCCTATATTATATGTCTGACTTGTTCCAGAAAGAGAAAGAGTGAAGTTTAATGTCTGACCTAAACCTCTAAAGTTATTTTGTGCGATTGATCCCTGGAAAAATCCACCTGTTGCTGTGGAATAACCTGCGCCTAGGGAAATTTGTCCTGTATTTCTTTCTTTAATAGTAATTTCAACATCGAGAACGTCGTCTTTGCCCTGAGGTGAGATAGTATTGAAAACAACAGATCCTGGTTCGAAAAACCCCAGTCTATTAACGTTTTCTTTTGATCTTCTTAAATCAGTTCCAGAGTATCTAGCTCCTTCTCTAATCTTCAGTTCCCTTCTTACAACTTTATCTCTCGTTTTATTATTTCCAATAACTATAATCTTTCCAAAATAAGCAATCTTACCTTTTTCAAATGAAAATTCGATATCTACCTTATTCTCTCCAGGCACAATTTGTAGAGTTCGTAGAACGTTCGCAAAGGCATAGCCCTTATCTTGATACAGTTCAGTAAGCTGTTGGATATCTTTTCTTAATAATTCTTCTGAATAAGTATCTTTAGATTTTAAGGAAATTTTTGAAAGCAGCTCTTCATCAGGGAAAAGGATTTCTCCTTGAAAATTGATATCATTAATTGTGAACTGTGGTCCTTCTTCAACCTTAATATTAATGAACACCCACTTTTTATCTTCTGAAACGGTGATTTCGGGAATTCCAACAGAGATCTGAAGATGTCCTTTTGATTTATAGAAAAACTTTAATCTTTCAATGTCTGTTTGAAAGTTGAATTCTTTGAAGTTTCCTGATCCAGACATTCCTGAGAAGAGGCCTTCTTCTCGAGTTTCCATAATGTCTTTCAATTGAATATCTGAGAATGCTTTGTTTCCGAGGAATGTAATTTTTTTGACAAGAACCTTGTCAAATTCTTTAACTTTAAATACTAGGTCTCTACTTTCTGCACCTGTCTTTTTTAATTTGTAATGAACATTTGCAAGGTAGAATCCTTTTTCTTCATATAGTTTAGTTAATGCTTGAACATCTGATTTGATTGTATTGATGTCGAGGATTCCAAATTCTTTAGTCTTAACGACTGCGAGGAGATCATCGTCGTCAACCTCGCCATTACCTTCAAAAATAATTTTTGAAATAATCGGTTTTTCTTTAACAATAAATTGAAGAACATTCTTTCCATTACGTACTTTGGTACGAGCTTCAACATATTCGAAAAACTTCATTGAATATATTTTTTCAATATCTCGTTTGATGAGATAATTATCTGCAACCATTCCGACTTGTGCAGAGATTTTTTCTACTATGGCCTCTTTTTCAACTTTTTTTGTTCCTCGAATCTCAATTTTATTAATACTAAAAAGTTTTTTTCTTGGTCCAATATCTAAATTTGAATAAGCACTTTCGGAAATAAAAAATGATAATGCTATAGAGATTAAAAGAAATAGTTTTATGGTCATGAAACTTTTCTGCTTATTTTTCAAAATTTAATATCCATCATTAAAATTAATAATTAATTCAAGCCCTAGGTTAGGGCTGAGTAATTCAGTCTAGTATGACAAAATATCAATAATTTAATGATCTTACAAAGATAATACTAAAAAAAATGGTCTAAACTAATTTTCCATCGGCGATTTGAAAACTCTTTCCAAATGATGATGCCACTTTATCATTATGTGTCACAACAACAAGTGTTGATTTAAACTCATTAGACAACTCTGTAAGCAGCTTAATCACTATATTGGTATTTTCAATATCTAAGTTACCGGTAGGCTCATCGCATAATAATAATTTAGGTTTCATGGATAATGCTCGTAAAATATTGACCCTCTGCTGCTCTCCGCCAGAGAGTTCGAAAGGATATTTCTTAAGGCAATGAGTTATTCTTAATCGTTCCGCTAAGTCACTAACCCTTTTTGCTAAGTCGGGATGCTTCTCACCATTTATCTTAGAAGGCAAAAATATATTATCTAAGCAGTTCATAGATGGCAGTAAAAAATGAAATTGGAAGACAAAGCCTACATAGATATTTCTATAAAGGGCTAAACTTTCATCATCAAAATCAGCTAAAGATTTGTCCTCGATGGAAATAGATCCTTTTGTTGGCCGATCGAGTCCACCAATTAGGTAAAGAAGAGTTGATTTTCCTGAACCTGAAGTTCCTTGAATGACATATTTCTCATTTGCTTCTAGATTTAATGATATTCCACTCAATGCGTGAGCATTGTTGAAAGATTTATAAACATTTTCTACTTTTACCAAAGACATCAAGCAAACTCCTTTCTTAAGCCTTTTAAAATTGATTGTCTTCTAATTTTGAACAATCCCATTGCCGCCATTGTAAAAATCCAAATATATGTCATGATAAAAACTAAAGAATAATCACCTATATCCAATGCAATCGATAAGCTTTTTAAATAATATACATCTCCAGGAACTGACAAGATATTTCCGAGTATATAGTTAAATATGTGTACCAATACAATTGATAATAAGCATGCAAGAAACCAAATGATAGTAATCATCCCAAGCCATGCCTTATTCATATTGGCTTGGCTCATACCGAGGGCCTTAAATAAAAATAACTCACGCGATCTTTTTTCATTCAGATAAATAATAAATGCTAATACATTAAAAATAGAAATCATTACTACCAATTGTAAAATTAAACTAATCATCGTTTTTTCGACTTTAACTGCTTTGATAAGGCTAGAGAACTCATACCAAAAGGGACGAATGGAGAATTGAGTACCAAGACGATCATATAATCGTTGTTGATAATCTTCTACTTCGTCACTGTAATGACTATTGTTTTGTTCGAAGCTAATTTTTTGTTTTGGAATGTTGGCAGAAACGACATTCACCATATCATTCACGCCCATTAATTGTTGCAAATCGGGTAAATTCAGATAAATGATCCTCATATCTTTTTGATAAATTCCATGAGAGATTGTATTTAATATTTTAAACCTATGAAGCGTAGGCATCCCACCAACGTCTTTATTGCCTCCAGCCAGGGCGAGAACAATTTCATCATTTATTTTAGCATCTAAAAAGTTTAAAAGCTCATCTCCAATATAGATTCCAGGTTGGTCAAACTTAAAGCTCATCCCAGTTACTTTATTGAATGTTTCAGGAACGACACCTTTAATAAGTACTCCCTTTGAAACCTCATCTTTTAGAAGAAATCCTTCTGTTTGAATTAATTTTGAATAGTTTTGAATATTTAATATTTCAAGTTCTGTTTTTATTTCATCGTTTAGTTCAAAGAATCCATTCTTGGAGTAAAATACGAGGTCCCCCACAGATGATTTCAATTGCTTTTTAAGTGAATGTTCGAAGCCATCCATTATTCCTATGGTTCCTAGAATAACTGAAATTGAAAAAGAAAGACCAATCACAACGATAAGAGCAAACTTATAAGAAGACTTCTCTGAAAGTAACACCTTTACTAATGTTCTAAAAACAGTGTTCACTATTTTTCATTCCCTTGGCTTACAGACCATCTTAAAAAAGAATCCATAAATCCATCTAGATCTCCGTCCAAAACCTTGTCGGCATTGGCCATCTCAAAATTTGTTCTGTGATCTTTTACCATTTTGTAGGGATGTAAAATATAAGATCTAATTTGAGCCCCCCATCCAATTTCTTTTTTATTGGATTCTTGCTCGGCCAATTCAGCTCGTTTTTTTTCCATTTCCAGTTCATAAAGTCTCGATTTTAACACTTTCGTAGCTTGTAATTTATTTTGCAACTGAGATCTTTCATTCTGGCAGGTAACAACGAGACCAGAAGGAAAATGGGTAATCCGAACAGCGGAGTCCGTCGTATTAACAGATTGTCCGCCCGCTCCTCCAGAGCGGTATACATCAATTTTAATCTCTTTATCTAAAATTTCTATTTCAATTTCATCATCAACCTCAGGAGAAACATAAAGTGAAGCAAATGAAGTATGTCGTCTTGCGTTTGAGTCAAATGGAGAAATCCTAACAAGTCTATGTACTCCTGTTTCCGATTTTAAAAACCCATAAGAATAAGCACCATCAATAGTGACTGTAGCAGATTTTATCCCTACAGTGTCGCCAGCCTGAACAGCAATAACTTGTGTTTTAAATTTCTTTTGTTCTCCCCAACGGAGTATCATTCTCAAAAGCATATTGGCCCAATCACAAGATTCAGTTCCACCAGCTCCAGCATTTACAGTAACAATTGCATTATTAGGATCAGCATCTTCAGATAATAGGACTTTTTTCTCCGCTTCTGCGAATTGTTTTAATAACTTCTCTACTACGTCATGTGCCTCGGTGGCAGACTCTTCATCGCCACCGTCTTCTGCATACTCTAATAGGATTTCAAATTCTTCAAAATGCTCTTTTATTAAATTAAAAGTATTAACCACAGATTCTAATAAATATTTTTCTTTTTGAATTTTTGAGGCAGAATCGGTATCATCCCAAAAGCCATCCATCGATTGAATTTTTGATATCTCATTTAAACGTTCTTCTTTTTTTAGAACGTCAAAGTGACCTCCGAAGATTTTTTAGCTTTTCTCCAAAGTTTTTCATTTTGGACTTATCGTCTGCCAATTGAATTCTAACCGTTTCTTCCATGTCGCTCTACTATTCCTTTTAATCCAAGCTTTTATATATTTTTTTGACCATTTTCTTTTCAAGCTCTTCCATTATCTTTTCTTCTTCGGATGAAACCTCGTGATCAAAACCTAACAGATGTAAAATCCCATGAACAAAGAGGTGAATTACTTCTTGTTCATAAGTTATATTAAATTCTGTCGCTTGTTTTTTAGCAATATCTTTGGATATCACTATATCTCCTAAATTCAATGTTTCTAACATATTTACATAGCTTTCGACTTTATTTTTTCGCATTGATTCATGCATAGGAAATGAAAGAACATCAGTTACTTTATTTTTTTGCCTAAAATCCCTATTTAATGACTTTATCCGAGCGTTGCCGCACATGGTCAAGGATAGCTGTATTGATTTATTAACCTTTATTTCCTTAGTAATATTTCCATCTAATAAAGATTTCACTATTTCCAAGGCCGCAGTCAGATTTTTTTTAAGTTTTTTATCTGTTTTTACACAAGGTATTCTTGCTAAATCTGATAAAAATAAGGAAATTTTTCCTTTCCTAATGACTGAGTTATACATTTGTATCCCAATTAAAGAATGATAGAATCCATTTGTTGGAATATTATCATAGCAAATAACATCAGCATAGGATCAGGAGTTTAAGGTGAATCATCCGGAGCTAGAAAAATTAATACAGGTCGTCAAAGAGCTGCGTGACCCTGATCATGGTTGCCCATGGGACCTCAAGCAAACTCATAAAACATTAACCAAATATCTCATTGAAGAATCCTTTGAATTTATCAATGCAACAGAGAAAGATGATTTCGCAGCAATGGAGGAAGAGTTGGGAGATGTCCTTCTGCAAATTCTTCTACATACTACTATAGGTGAAGAGAAAAACTTATTCTCCTTGGAATCTGTTTCAAAGACTTTAAAAGAAAAAATGATTAGACGACATCCTCATGTGTTTGAAAATAAAAACACTTCAATTGATGCTTCTGAGGTTGTAAAAAATTGGGAAAAAATTAAAGAAGAAGAAAAAAGAAGACTTGGTAAAGAAAGCGATACTCTCATAACAGACAAAGTCCTTTTTTATCCTGCACTTCATTCGGCTGACAAGATCGGAAAAGCTACAAACAAAATTAAGTTTGATTGGGATGATGCCTCGCAAGTAATGTATAAAGTTGAAGAGGAATGGCAAGAACTTAAAGAAGAGCTTGCCCCACAAAAACAGAAGAATCAAGAAGACATTGAAGAAGAACTCGGTGATTTTTTATTTTCAACTGCACAACTTGCAAGACACCTTGGTATTAATGCAGAAGAGGCTCTTAGAAATGCTAATATTAAATTTTTAAGAAGGTTTCATACTATGGAAGATATTATTAAAGAAGATAAGCAAGATATACTTCAAATGAATCAACAAGAAATGGATATTTTTTGGGGAAAGGCTAAAAAAAGAGAGAAGAGTGACATATAAGTTAAAATCATCTATTCAATTATTAGATCCAGAAAATCGAATGCACGATTTAAATTGTCCTATTCTAGGTCTTACAGGAGGGATCGCAACTGGCAAATCTACGGTTGCGAAGATTTTTGTAGACAAAGGATTCAGTCTGATTAGTGCTGATAATCTAGTCAAAAAGGTTTATCAAAAGAAACAAATTATAAATTTCATCAAAGAAAACTGGCCAGATGTTTTTGAAAATAATGAAATAAACTTCAAGCTTCTTCGAACTATTGCTTTTTCAAATATTAAAAATAGGACCAAAATTGAAGAGCTCATTTACTCGCATCTTAAAGATCAATTTCTAAAGGAATTTAATACTTTTAAGAACCCAGAGCTTGTTGTATATGACGTTCCTCTGCTCTTTGAAAAGAATCTTACTAAACTTATAGATTTTAATGTTGTTGTCTATTCATCTGTGAGAAAACAAATAGAACGACTTATAATTAGAGATGGAGTCACTGAAGCAGAAGCTTCACTCGCCCTCTCTAATCAAATAGACATAGATAAGAAAAAAGATATGTGTGACTATCTAATTCCAAACATAGATACTTTAGAAGAACTTACAAAAGAAGTTGAATTATTTATCGATGATTCATTAACAAAGTAGGATTATAATGAAAATATTATCAGCCCGAGCACAAGCCTTAGAAAATATTTTTTTTAATGAACAGGATCAAGAACTTACCGAGTTAATATCTAAACAAAAAGACGAAAGAGATCAGATCTTCGCACTTAGGTCACTTAGTGGTATTAGTAATAAATCAGTCTTAGATAACGCTGTTAAACTTGGCATGAATGCCACTACGTTTAGTGCTCTTTGCCTCATCCCTCTCCTAAAAGTCGCATGGTCTGATCATAATTGTGATCAGAAAGAAAGCCACGTCATTTTAGAGTTTGCAGCAGAAAATGGAATAGAAGTTGACTCCGCCCCATATAAGTTATTACAATCTTGGTTATCAAAAGAAATAAACTCAAACTTATTTATTATTTGGAAGGAATACGTACATTCATTGGAAGAAACTCTTACGCAAGTGGAGCTCAACGAAATCAAAAATGAAATCATAGGCCGTGCGATAGCAGTCGCAAGAGCAAGTGGAGGCATTCTTGGCATTGGAAGTATTTCTGATGTTGAGAAAAAAGTTTTAAATGAGCTGGAAGTCTTTTTCGAGCAGAAGTGAATGATGCTTGAATTTATTAAAATGATCAGCATTAATATAATTTCTCCTGCTTAAAGCTTCTATTTTCTTAATTCAAATCTTTCTTGTTCCTGTCTTTTTCAATTATATCTCCTGTGATTAGTTCAATTACAAAAATCTAGATATAGTCTACTAAATACTCAGATCGAGCATGCCAGTGAGATGTAAATTTCACGTAAAATTAATTAGCTTTCTAATTCACTTTTACAAAGTAAATTATCATGTTGTTGTATTCCTACCAGTTCTTGCATTCTTATCAGCTCTTCATCACTTTTTCGAAAGCCATGATACAATTGCTTGATAGTGTCTACAGCATTTTCATCTAACACTCTTCCCTTATTGAACAATTGATTAATTTCTTGTACTGAATCGTCATAGGCCAAAATATGATCTTGAATTTCCTGTTCAGTATGAGAAATATCTAGAACATTAAACTCTTTCGAGATTAATTCAAGTTTTGAAAAGATAAGATCAAATTGGGATGCCGAGTTTCCTAATCCATCAAACAATGAATCAATTGATCTAACCTCCAGTTTTATTCTTGTTAAAATTTGAGAAATTCGTGGGTCCACTTTTTCAACTTTTTGCAAAATAAGTGCTTGATCGATAACTTGCAGAATATTCATCTTAAAATTTGCTACGTCTTCCTTTGTTGAAGCAAACTCATTCTTTATTGCTAACATTTGATCTATTGATATTTTAAATTGTCTAATATTCTCATTTAAAGCCTTGTACTCTTTCAAGACTTTTTTATCATGAGCAATAATTTTCTTAGACTGATTTTGTTCATGATCTATAATTGATTCTACTTCAGCTTTGTTCTCTACAATTGAGATAATATTATTTTTAGTAGTCGTGAAATGCTTTTTTATTAACGAAACGGTCCTATCTTGATTTTCGAGCATAATATTTAAGTCGTTAACCATCTTCACTTGGTCAGCAGCGTCAACTTCTAAGGTATCAATTTGTCCCTCTAAAGATGAGATTTGAATTTCTCTTTGAGAGTTAAATCTAATAAACTCGTTAAAGATATTATCAATTCCCGCAATTTTAAAATCATTTTGAATGGTTTCTTGAAAATGATTAGTGAATACATTTTCATTAAGAGCTTCTAATGTTCTAGACACGGGGCCTACAACAGACTTCATTTGCAGTTGAAGTGTTTCTTCTAATGAATCCAATGGATATAAGAAAATGACAATCCTCGTTTCACCTGCATAATCTACTGGAGTAACATACATTTCATATGGTGAAGAGTTACTTTCCTCTTTAGTATTACTTGGCCGTAATTGCACTTGATATATTCCTGCAATGCTTTTTCTTAATGCCAACATGACAGGATCGTCATTTCCCAAATTCGTGAATTTGTTTATAAAGTCCCATGTTAAAGGACTGTCAGACTCTCTGTAATTAGCAAATCCAAATAAGTCATAAAATTGCTTATTTCCCCACACAGTATGAAGATTTGAATCAAGCATTAAAGTACAGAAAGGAATAGCATCTTGAAACACTGATCCAAAACTCATCCGCTTATGTACATAATCTTTATATTTAGATAATTCCCTTTCAAATTCGACAGAGAAACTATTTTCAAATTGAGAGCGTGCTGAAATGATCCCTTCTTTAACGGTATCGATAATAATTTCTTCTACATGTTTAGTTTCAAACTCTTTTACTCTTGACGATATAAACACTCCAGCGATTAGTGACAGACCTAAAAATAAAAGTAAACCAAGAAGAGCGAATAGTATTTTTTTAGAATCTCTCTCGAATTCAATCATTTTATATGTAATTGCTGGTTCAATAGACTCTATCCACTGCTGATAGGACTTTTTTAAAAATTTCATGGGGATAGAAAGTTTTTTGAGTGCCTTAACATATCTACCAAACATTTCGACTTCAACTGAGAGCGCAGAAAGTTTCGTATTAATTGAGGTTTTGTCATTTACAGAAAGGTACGACTTTCGGGTAACAGAACTCATTAACTCTATTTCTTTTTTGATAATTTTTACTAATCCCTGAAGTTTACCAACAGTATAGTAGTTATATCTTTCTATTGATTTGATTTCTGTATTTGCATTAAGTCTTTTAGAAATTCTGGTTAATGTACGCCAATTCTTTTGATCTACAAAACTTTGAAAGCTTCTGAGCTTTATATTTAGGACATTTATAATTTTCGATAGTCTTGGAAATGATATTAATGTCGTAAAAACGTCTTTCACTGATTCAATGCCTTCTGACAAAGCATTGCTTTCTTTAGAATTAGAAGAAATAAAAGCTAAGCCTTTCATTCCTTTCTCTAATGCATCAACATCCTTAACTGCAATACGAACTTGATCTGAGTCTATAAGTTTTTTTATATTTAACAATGAATCTCTTTTTTTTATTTGTTGTAGCTTCTCTGATGCATCAAATACTAATGATATATTTTCAATATTAGCAGGACCATTATTCCAATAGTGCCAAATCCCATAAGAGAGATTGAGTATCGAGATTAATATTATGACAAGATAAAATTTCTGAACTGTTGTATTTGGTTTAAACATTCACTTTCTCCGCTACTTCATGCAGCTATTATTTAGATGCAACGATAAGATCGAATATATCGATGTAGTTTGTCTTCATTTTATTTGACTCTATATAATTCAACTCTCCAGCATGTGGAATCACAAAGCTTATTGGCTGAAACATGAACGGAAAGTGAATCACCACCGTCGACTCTTTTAGTTGCCGAGGAATATAGCTAATTCGATTAAGCTCAAGTTTTTTATTTATCTCCATTATATTATGCTTAAATTTTGGAATATCTTCCTTACTTAGAACTTCATAACGGGAGAACACATTTGAAAAACCTATCGATTCATATTCTTTGTCACCTGTAACTTCGTATAAAACATTTTCGTTATGAGAAAGGTCAAAGATAATTTCTAAAATCGACTCATCAAACTTTTCTGTTTCAATTATTGAATAAGTTAAGATGACTTTATTTTTAAGTAAGTTTCTAAAGATTGAGTAAATCTCAATTCTTTTAGACTCGATTGAAGTGTCTTGTCCTATCCACCCCCTTAACTTAAGAACATCCTTCTCCTGAACCAGCTGGACGTTTTTTTTAAATCCACTGAGGTTCACAAGCTCAAGCATAGGAGAAATTATATTCAACACAGAATTCCACTCTTTATTCCCCCAAGAACAGTCTGAAAAGAATATCTGGGCCTGAGTAATTTCGGAATTTGATTTAATGTATTCTGTAAAAATGGATTCAATATGTGAGGACAAGGAGTTACTTAAGTCCTCAAAACATTTATTTTCATCTACTTCTTCCAATGTCTTTCTTTTTAACTCGGATAAATGGAAACTAATATTGCCAAGAAGTGGAGTGAGATCTTCTCCACCAAGAAGTTGGATTTCTTCAAGTCCCTGAAGGCCTTTTTGAAAACTGTGTTCAAGTTTTTCCATATTTCGCTATAATATTAAAAGTTCCTAACTTTTAATATTATAGCGAATAATTCTAGTTTTAACTTGCTAAATCGTCAGGAGATTCAAATACATTTTTAAGTTTTGCTCGTAGTTTCATAATAGCTTGTGTATGAAGCTGAGAAATACGTGATTCAGTCACCGTCAATACCTGACCGATTTCCTTCAGATTTAAGTCTTCGTAATAATATAATGATAGAACAAGTCTTTGCTTTTCTGGCAAAGACATAATTCCTTCTTTTATTTTTCCTCTAGCATCCTTGTAACTCAAAGCTATAAAAGGGTTATTTAAACGACTGTCTTCCATTAAGCCTGCCATTAACTTCTTATCGCCTCTATTAAAAATGGTTGAATCATCAATGTTAAGTAAGGAAACAGATTTTGCTTTATTTAACAGGTCATAAAAATCATCCTGAGTCAACTTTAGCTCTTTACACATTTCTTCGTCTGTAGCTGGGCGCCCTAAGTTTGATTCCAACTTTGCATAAGCTCTTTCCACTAATTTTGCTTTTTCTCGGATGGAACGCGGAACCCAGTCTTGTGCTCTTAATTCATCTAGGATTGCTCCACGAACTCTAAATTCAGCATATGTTTTAAATTTATTATCTCTTGTAGGATCAAATTTCTGAATAGCATCCATTAATCCGATAACGCCGCAAGAAATCAAATCATCTAACTCAATATTAGAAGGTAATCTCGCTGCAATTTTTTGTGCTATATATTTTACAAGTGGTGCGTACTCTATAACGATTTCGTCTTTTACTTTTGGATCAACTGTACATCTGTAATCCTTGAGGTTTTTTAATTTCTTTGAAATAGACGACATTATATGTACTCCTTAGCTAATAGTTGTTTGGACATCATGTCTCACTTTATTAGAAGCAAAGGAATCATGGTTTACCACAAAACCTTCAGAGTACTCTTCGGTGAATATTTTCACCATCTTTATAAAATTATTATCGAAGGCAAACTTTTCCTTTTTCCCTGTAAGTAGTTTGTCAAACAGGTCTACGGCCATTGTTTCAAGCTCTACAGCACCTAAAACTTTTAGACGACATGATAAGAAAGAATCAACTGTTTCACTCAGGCTTTTAACAAGACGATTAAATTGATTTTGAGTAGAAATTTTATTCACAATAAGATGATTTTCTTTTATTCCGTAGTTCTTATTTAAAATTTTTAATAAAGAATAACTATCCGTAATTGAAGATCTGTCCGGTGTCACTACTATAAATCGATCATCGCAATAGGCATTCAATGTAAGAATATCCTTATTTAAACCAGCAGGTGAGTCCAAAATAATATAGTCATAATCATCTTCACATTTATTAATTAAATTAATGATATGTCTTGAATAGGATTCGGCTTCTTCAAACATTTCTATATTTCCACTGCAAGCTGAAAGTAAATGAAACTTCCCCTGCTTATGCAAACACTCATCAAGAGAAATTCGAGAAGTTATTAACTTATAGAAGTCGTTGTTTAAGGGCAATCCAAGCTTTATAGCAGTATTTGAAAGGTTGTAATCACAATCTATCAGAAGAACTTTATATCCTTGTTTAGATAATGTTTTTGAGAACTTCAGAGAGATTGAAGTTTTTCCTACTCCTCCTTTACCGCTGGCTACTGATATTGTTTTTGCTTTACCGAAAGTTAATCTGGTAACATTTTCTTTGGTATATTTATTATTTGCAAGTAACCATGCTTGGGTTTTACTATTCGACATCCTGTCTCCGTAAAAATTTATCTTTTAGATTCAAAATCTTATTTAACTTAGTTGAAAGATTCCGGCTAAAATCCTTTCGGCCGATGCTGTCTCAACATCATTTGGTACAACTTCCCCTGTTCCAAAAAACTTATATGGTAAGTTTGTGAACTGGTCAGCTAAGTTAAATAACGCACCAAAATTTAAACACGAATCAATATTACTCACAACAATACCATCGGATACTGTTGCATACTTATTACATACACTTTTATTATACAACTCAGAATGTATTGCAGAAAGAGAGATTAAAACTTCCACCTGTTCAAATGACCTTCTAAGTCCATCTATAAACTTTTTTGTTTTATTTTCTTCTTTAGTTGAAATTTTATAATCGATAAAAATAGATTTACCATTTTCAGAAGCTTTTCTACATTCCGATACAATCTCGGCAATTGACTTCGCGTTAACAACTTCCATATTAAAAAACTTAGATGAAAAAGAAGTATCTATTTCTACAATTTCTTGAGGGCCGTCATCAAATTTAAGCAAAACAGACTTTTCCTTTAAGGCTGCAATTTTTTGGATCATTGAAGTCTGTCCGCAATTTGCTTCTGATACAAATACTGTCACAATTGGAGTTTTTTCAGAGCGAACTGAAGAGAAAAGAGGGAGCCCTGTTTTGATAGCATCCATCATTTCTCTTAAAGCAAATTCAAATATAATATCTGCGTCTTCTAATTGGTTAATTGAATGTTCAAATGTTGCTTTTTTAATGATTCTTCTAATAAATTGGTCACAAATAGAAAAACTGGATAATGTATTTCTTAGTTGCAATAATCCCATAGGCTCTTTCTTATCCACCCGTTCAATATCTTTAGTTACCTGATAAAGTATTTTTTCTAATTCATCAATTCTTTCACTGGCAACAGCTAAATCTGAAATAATCTCCAAATTTGGCTCCCCAATCTGAGTCGGCGCTGTTGTATGGTGCTCATCTAGCTCTTCGAAATTAAATTCTTCTGAGAAATTCTTTTCCATGGGAGAAGAAATAACAGGTACTGATTGTGTAGTTTCAATGCTGTCTCTTGTATTTAAAAAGTCATCTAAACTAGATTTTGATACTGACTCTCTTGTAGGAGCAGTATCTGCTTTTTTAATAACCGTTCGATTAAGCCCAGCCTTTCCATAACTAGATTTAACATTAACATTTCTTTGTGTATCTTTGTCATCATGATTATCAATCATATTTGAAATATAGCTGGCATCATTTTGATAAAATCGGTCTTGCTGATCAGGAGTAAGAACATGATCAACTTTAGCCTTCTTTGTGTAATTTCTTTCGGAAATTGCCGCTGTTATTTCAATCTTATTCTTTTTAAAAGCACCTTTCAAACCTTTATTTGTGACCGTTTTCAAAATAATAGCGTCAGGCCCCAGTTCTTGTTTTATGGCCCTAAGAGCACCATCTAAAGTTTCGGATTCAAATTTTCTTACATACATATCTTACAACCTCACAGTACCTAATGATCGTATATTCGCATTAGGACTTAATTCGTTATGACTAACAACTACCAAGTTTGGAATAAATTTTTCAGTCAATCTTTTAAAATGGTTTCTAATTACTGGTGAACATAAAACCACCATCTTCTCTCCCATACTCGTTGCTTCTTCTATTCTTTCATTTAAGCTTGCTAAAATTGTTTGAGTCACTCTTGGATCAAGAGACAATTGCTGTCCTTGGTCAGTCTGAACAAGGTTTTGTGCAATGGATTCTTCAATTCCTCTGTCTAATGTAAATAATGGAATATCTCCCTGCTCCGACTTTATAGATTCTGTTATTGTTCTATAGAGTGACTGTCTTGCAAATTCCGTTAAAGAGTCCCCATCTTTAATTGTAGTGCCATGCTCAGCTAATGACTCGAGAATTGTTCGTAAATCTCGTACCGATACACCTTCTCTTAAAAGATTTTGGAGAACTTTTAATATTTGTCCTAAGTTTAGTATATCAGGAACTAAATCAGTAACAATTTTTGGATGAGATTCTTTAAAAGTATCCAAAACTCGAACCAGCTCTTGACGACCAAATAATTCGAATAAGTTTGATTTAATAATTTCAGTAATATGAGTAGCAACAACAGTTGATATATCTACTACAGTATAGCCATTGTATTGAGCATCTTCTTTCTGATCTTCAATAATCCATACTGCTGGTAATCCAAAGACCGGCTCAACAGTTTCAATTCCTTCAATTTTTTCAATGACTGTTCCAGGGTCCATGGCCATGAAGTGATCTGGCATCAGTTCTCCAGCAGCCACTTCGATTCCTTTAATTCTTAATGAATATCCACCTGGCTTTAATTCTAAATTATCTTTTATTCGAACAGAGGGGACAATGACTCCCCAATCTAAGACAAATTGTTTTCTAATATGAGTGATTCTTTCTAATAAATCTCCATTTTGTTCAGAATCTACTAAATTCACTAACCCATATCCTACTTCCAATTCAATCAACTCAAGAGGAAGTAAGTCCTCTAATGATTCTGGTGTTGCTTTATTATCTTCTATTTCAGCTGTTTTTATTGTTAACAGATCTTTGGCCGTTGATTTTTCTGTTTTGTGTCCAATATAAGCGAAGAGTATTGCCATTATTAAAAAAGGTATTTTGGGTAGGCCGGGAATTAATGCAAAGACTCCTAACAAGGCAGCTGCAATATACATTGCTTTGGGATGAAGTTTAAATTGTGCCCCGATTTGAGTGCCTAAATTTGTGTCATTATTATTTCTTGTTGCGATGATACCTGCAGCAGTAGAAATAATAATAGCAGGAATTTGAGAAACAAGACCATCCCCCACAGTTAAGAGAGTAAAGGTCTCTGCAGCACTAGAAAGACTCATATTATTTTGGATAACACCGACAATAATTCCAGCCATAATATTGATCGCAGTAATCATAATACCTGCGATAGCATCTCCACGGACAAACTTTGAAGCACCATCCATTGAACCATAAAAGTCAGCTTCTTCAGCAACTTCTTTACGTCTAGTCTTTGCTTCAGCATCGTTGATTAGTCCAGCGTTTAAATCCGCATCAATCGCCATTTGCTTACCAGGCATTGCATCTAATGTGAATCTTGCTGCAACTTCGGCAACACGTCCCGCACCTTTAGTGATAACCATAAAATTAATAATCACTAAGATGATGAAAACAATTAAACCAACTAAGAAGTTTCCTTCAACAACAAATTCTCCAAACGACCTAATAATTTCACCAGCAGCAGAAGTTCCATCTGAGCCACCTCTTAGTAATATATTTCTTGTTGAAGCTACGTTTATAGAAAGTCTAAAGAGTGTCGTTACTAAAAGTACTGATGGGAAAGTTGAAAACTCTAACGGTTTTTTTGTATAAACTGATACAAGTAAAATAAGAATACTAACTGCAAGTGTTAATGCGATCATTAAATCCAAAAACCATGGGGCTACTGGAATAATCATTACAGACAGGATCAACATTAAGCCAACGCCTACAAAAACGTCAGAGTTTTGTGTTAATCCTTTAAGTTTTCCAAAAAAATCGTTCATATTTTACCTAAACGTGAGTCTCTAATGCCTTACGTTTTCTTTTTAATTTATAAACAAAAGCTAATACCTCTGCCACGGCCTTATACAAAGTTCTAGGAACTGCTGATCCTGAGTTCACAGTCTTATAAAGGGCCCTAGCCAATGGAACATTCTCTACTATTGGAACATTATGAGCTTTGGCTATTTCTCTTATTCTCATAGCTAAATGATCTACGCCTTTACCAATCACTGTGGGAGAAATCATATTCTCTTGATCATATTGAATAACAATTGATATGTGAGTTGGATTTGTTACAATAACATCTGCATTTGGAATCTCTGTCATCATTCTTTTTTGGGCCATCTCTCTTTGAATCGTTTTAATTCTTTGTTTTACTTCAGGACTACCATCTTGATCCTTATGCTCTTTCTTTAATTCTTCTTTTGTCATTTTTAATTTTTGCCAGTAAGAATATTTTTGATAAGCAAAATCTGAGATAGCAATTAATAATAATCCAGCAAGAATACCAAATCCAAGTTTTGTAATAATCCATTTACCATGTAAAAAGGCAGCAAAGAACCCGAGATGTAGAAAACCTCCAAGTGTATTGATGTCGTCTTGAAGATAATAATAAACTATGCAAAGTACAAAAGTGAATTTGAATACACCCTTAATCGCCTCTACAAATGATTTCATTGAAAATAATCTTTTAATTCCACTAAGAGGATTTACTCTTTCTGGCTTAAATTGCAACACTTCTGTTGAAAACAAAATTCCTACTTGAGCAACATTTGAAAAAACTCCGACGGCCATGACTACGAGAAATAATGGTCCCACAGATTTCAACGCTGCGGTAACTGTTTTATTCATAACCAATTTTAAGTTCTGTTCAGTGTAAACTTTTGAAGTATCTAATCCGTAAAGCCATTCTACATAAGCTCCAAGAACTTCATAAATATAAACTAATGATAAAGAAAGTGTTAAGAAAGCAGCAGCGAGCACAAGAACACTTGTTAGTTCTTTTGAAGAAGCAACTTCGCCGCGTTTGCGAAATTGCTCAATCCTGTGAGCGGTTGGGTCTTCTGTTTTTTCGCTCTGATCTTTACTTTCTTCAGCCATTTAAGACTTTCTCCTATTCAATTATCAAATGACAAGCTGGAACCATTGTCCCAACTTTTCTGTATATATTCTAAAAGCGACTTGAAAAAACTCATCAGATGTCGCGACAAAAACAATTAATCCTAAACCTATATTCACAACAAAACTCACCATTAAGACATTCATCTGAGGAACTGTTCTCGCAATAATTCCTAGAATGCACATAATTAAAATATTTGTGAAAATTAGTGGAGTCGATAACATTAACGCTGCTAAAAATAGAGACTTGAAAAGCTCCATGAAAAACTCTGGGGATTTTGCAAATTTTCCCAAGTCATAGAGATGAAATGAATGAAAGGTAGCAATCACACCCCTAAACATTGGTATCAATGCTCCTGATGACAAGATAAGGACAACCAAAGTCCACTGAATCAGTTTTTCAAATGGACCAATTGATTGAGCAGCATTTGGATCGAAATATCTGATTGCTCCAAATCCCATCTGTTGAGTAATAACAGAACCTGCTGCAATGAAGCATCCCATGATGGATTTTACTATGTATCCCATTACTAATCCGATCACGACATAAAAAATTGTTAAATACCAAAAGTTATCTGCTCCAACATAAGCAATATCTTTCATGATCATTGGTTGAACAAAAGGAAAGAAAGCATAGGTAATTACTAGGGTTGATAAAGTTTTTACAATTCCCGGAATGGCGGTTGTGTCAAAAATGGGTAATTGAAATAAAATCGTTATCCATCTCGAAAACGAAAGCCAAAAAGCTAAAATAACTGAATAATCTGTTATTTGAAGGTTTATCATCTTGTTGCTACCACTTCCGGAATACTTATTATTAATTCTTTAGTAAAAGTTGTTAATGTATCAGACATCCAAGGAGCACAGATAACCAATGCTCCAATAATGACTACAATTTTAGGAATAAAACTTAATGTCTGCTCATTGATCTGAGTAACAGCCTGGAAAAGTGAAACCAAAATACCCATGACTAACGCTCCCAATAACATTGGAGCTGAGATCATCAATGTGATCTTAACCGCTTGATTTGTAATTTCAGAAAAAGAGTCAATTCCCATTTTATATTCCTTAGTTGAATGATCGAAGTAAAGACCCCGTTACTAATTGCCAGCCATCCACAAGAACAAAAAGCAAGAGCTTGAACGGAAGAGACACAACGATTGGAGGAAGCATCATCATCCCCATGGCCATCAATACTGAAGCTACAACCATATCAAGTATGAGAAATGGGATGTAGAGTAAAAAGCCTATTTGAAATGCCGTTTTTAATTCTGAGATAATGAAAGCAGGGATGAGAAAATGTATAGGCACATCATCTATAGTATTAGGTGCAGTGGCTCCCGTTACATCGTAAAAAAGTGCTATATCTGCTTTTCTAACCTGAGAATTCATAAATCCTCTCAGATTTATTTCTATCGTATCGATTGCTTGAACAGTAGAAATTTGTTTTTTCATTAATGGCTGTATCGCTTGATTATAAATAGCCTCACCTGTTGGTTGCATGACAAACACAGATAAGAATAAAGCAAATCCAACTAGTAATTGATTTGGTGGTAAGTTCTGAGTTCCAATTGCTTGTCTCATAAAAGACAATACGACTATAATACGGGTAAAACAGGTACAAAGAATAAGAATGGCAGGTGCCATCGTCATTACTGTAAATAGAATTAAGATTTCAATAGTATCAACAAGGTTTGCACCTTGACCAAAATTTAGAGACATCCCAGGTACATTGAAAGAAGTTCCCTTTGCCTGGGCGAATCCAACCTCAGGAAAAAACACTAAGAATAATAAGAAGAAAGGTACAAAAATATTTTTAATATATCGAGCTTCCATGCTCTCCTAACTTTTAAAGGTTATTCTATTGAAATTGTTTTAAGTTTTTTACTTTACTTTTAATTTGATCAGATAATTTTACTCTATCAGTGACTTGATCTTCAGCTTTGGATAAAAACTCTTCCAATCCTGCCTCTTCTTTCACACTGGCCTTCATTTCTTTTACTTTTGTAAGACCTTTAGTGAGTTCTTTAATCTTAAATGTCTTATCTTTGCTATCGGCAACATTAAGAGTTGTATCAAAGTTAGTTCCTGTTACTGACTCTTCACCTTCTTTTAAAAGTCCTGTGGTATCATTCAGCTCAGATAAAAACTCCAAGCCTTTGTCTGTAGATGAAAGCAAAAATACCTGTTTATGAACTTTTACTAAAAGCAAAGATTTCTTTGGTCCTAAGTAAGTAGTATTTAGGACCTCTACTATATTTGTATCATTCAAAAATCCCAATTTTCCTTTCTTAAGAACACCTTTTTTCATGGCATGCATTACACCGTAGAAGAAAAGGATAATTAGACCTAAAAAAGCTACAAATTTACCAACATAATTTGAAACTGAAAAATCTGACTTTTTCTTTGTTTTTAGAAAGGTTTCTTTTTTCTTCGTCGCTGAAGCCGCTAAAGAGACTTCGTCTTTGACTATGTTAGAGCTTTTCTTTTTGTACTTGGACTTGAAAAAATCATCCTTTAATTCAACACTTTTTTTCTTCTCTAATAAAGATTTCAGATAACCTTCATCATATTCGGTGACTTCTTTTACTGCTGGTTCTACTGGTAGCTTTTTCTTAGCAATATTCTTTGCGGGAGATGTAATTACGCCTACAGTTTGAATTGGAAAATTAAGTATGACTTCGTCATCATTAAGGGTCAAACTTATTTTATTTTCTTGCCCTTTTAGTTTATAGGGAACCATGATTCTAAATCGAACAAGATTTTTATTGTACTGATAGGCAAGAATTGTTGTATCGAACTCTGTTCCACCTGTAGAAACTTTCTTTTCAATCTTTGGCCAAACGTACGATCCCGGTATGGCAATTTGGATCATTGACGCTTTCACTGTCAATTCAGGAGTTTCAGGAAGAGATTGATCTAGTTTCAATACAATCGTTCCCTGATTAGCATTTCTGTTAAAGTCAATTGACTTTAACTTGACTTTATCAGCTCCAAAAGCATTCGCTCCAAGTATAAGTGTAAAAGCCAAAATTAATGATTTCATAATTTTTCCTCATAAGAGATTTACTTAAGTGTCTCAATTCTTTCTATTGGACTAATAATATCAGTTAATCTAATGCCGAATTTTTCGTTCACAACAACAACTTCACCTTTTGCAACCAATTTTCCATTCACAAGAATTTCAAGAGGTTCACCAGCCAGCTTGTCTAGCTCTAAAACAGAACCCTGACCTAACTGAAGAAGATCCTTAATGATAACCTCCGTTCTTCCTAACTCGACC
>JABGXW010000151.1 GCA_018675575.1 Bacteriovoracaceae bacterium
CATTCGCCTCTCCTGTGAGTTTCACTTTTATTTTGTTTGTTAGAAAAATGCCAAAGCCTTGTCCTGCAGATCCTGTAAAGTTTAATGATGCTTCTTTATCGTTATCTAGTTTGTTCCAGATAATAGGGTCTCTGTTAATTTTGTCTTTAATTTTATAAGCAGCATAGAGTCCTGTCAGACTCGCAGGGATTGCACGGTCAGTATTTGTTATCTTAAATTCAAATTTAGAATTATTTTTTACTGCTTGAATGATTTCTTGATTCAGATTATTTGGAAGTTTTCTCTTAAGTTGTTTATTTTCTAAATGAGCTGAGTTTAGGTTGTGGAAATAATCTAAACTAAAACCTTTAGATATTGCTAATTCTTTATTGGGATTACTTACTTTTAATAATTTAGTCTTCCCCCGCACTGCTCCAAGAGAATCTTCCCCTAATATAGATAGTTCATGTCTTACGTCATTGGCCAATTCTTTTAAAAGAGCGACAACCTTATCCTTATTGCCTTGGTATTTTGTTTTAAATTTTGGATCATGTGTTGCAATTCCTGTTGGGCATGTATTTTTTTCACAAACTCTGGCCATTACACAGCCTTCTGCGACTAATACAATTTTTCCAAAATCAAACTGATCTGCTCCTAAAATAGCACTCATAACAATATCTTTACCTGTCATGAGTCCTCCATCAGCTCTTAAAAGGACTCTTGATCTTAAGTCAGTATTTACAAGAGAGTGATGAACTTCTATTAATCCAATTTCTAAAGGAAGGCCTGCGTGTTTCATGGAAAGTAATGACGCAGCTCCGGTCCCCCCGTCACCACCAGATATTTGAATGATATCTGCACCAGCTTTTACGACACCCACTGCAATTGCACCGACATTTCTTCCAGATACTAACTTTACTGAAACCTTAAGAGATGGTTTTAATTGCTTGAGCTCATATATAAGTTGTTTTAAATCTTCAATTGAATATATATCATGCTGAGGTGGAGGAGAAATAAGATCAACTCCTTTGTTCGCAAATCTTGCTTTCGCAATTTCTGCAGTGATTTTAAGACCCATTAGTTGACCTCCTTCTCCAGGCTTGGCCCCTTGAGCAATTTTAATTTGTACTTCGTCTCCAGTAATTAAATACTGACAAGTTACTCCAAATCTTCCTGAAGCTAATTGTTTCACATTGGCTGATATTCCGTCGCTATGAAAGTAGGGGTTTTCACCGCCTTCTCCACTATTACATCTGCCTCGAATTTCACGAAATGCTTCTATTAAATGTCTTTGAGATTCTGCAGAAATAGCACCAAAAGACATTCCACCTGAGCCAAAAGTTTCAAGGATCTTACTTTGCTCAGTTATCTTATTTAATTCTAGAGGTTTCTCTGCCTTGTTAAAACTCATTAAATGTCGAAGAAAACTTGCTGAACCATTTATGGAATATTTAAATTCTTTGTAAAGTTCTGCTCTTTTGCTTGCAGAGGATTCAAGAGTGAGTTTATGAATTATTTTAGCTTTTGCGCTAGTTAGAGAATGATTTTCACCTAGCTTTCCTGTGGCATGCTCTTTGTAAATAAAAGATTTTTTAACACCTTTTGAATACGATTCGAGAGCATCAGTTCTAATCTTTTCTACTAATGTATTTAGACTTAATCCACCAATCGGTGAAAACTTTCCCGGAAAATAAAGATCTGAAACTTCTTTATTAAGTCCAATCATAGTTAAGAGTTTAGACCCTTGATAAGAACGAAGAACAGAGATACCCATCTTGGCCATGATTCTTAAAACTCCGGAGGTGAGAATACTAATCAGTCGTTGCTCCCTTTCTTTTGGAAAAATATGTAAAACAGACTCTTCTATTCCAAAATAGGCCCTTTCTAATATAAGATAAGGACAAACTGCAGTGGCACCAAATCCTAAAAGACAAGAAATGTGATGTGAGTTTTTTATATCTCCACTGTCTAAAATGAGAGAGGTTCGTAATCTTCTTCCTGAACCATTAAGGCCCCTTCCAACTATTTGAAGTGCTAAGAGGCTTGGAATTGGAAGGTTGTTTTCATCTGCAGATCGATCTGAAAGAATAATAACTGTATGGCCTTCCTTAACTGCTTGGATACAATCTTCTTTTAATTTTTCTAATATTTTAACGAATTCTACTGTGGTAGAGTCTTTTGGAAAAAGAGAAGTAAATACTTTGGACTTTATTGCCGTTTTCGAATTAGAATAGCTATTGATAATTTCCATCTGACCCAGAGAAATAACTGGTCCATCACAAACTAAGCTTGTTTTTGGTGGAATAAATTCTTTAGGTTCAAAAATGTTTGGTTTTCTTCCTAAATAAACTCTCATGTCAGTTACACTTTTTTCTCTAATGTAATCAAGGGGAGGGTTTGTAACTTGTGCAAAATCTTGATAAAAAAAGTCAAAGAGTGGACGAGGCATATCTGATAAAAAGGCAAGTCTCGCAGTATCACCCATTGATCCAATTGGTTCTTTATTATCAATAATCATCTTATCGATGAACTGGGTTATATCTTCCTTTGAATAACTAAATAAGCTTAAGTTTATTTGATTATGTTGATAATTCTTAGAAGGTATCTGATAATTAAGTTTTTCAAGATGTGCTTCAAAAAAAGCGTCTTTATTGTCTTCAAGTTCTGAGGAATCAAGAAAGCTAATTCCTCCAGCTAATGCGTTAATAGTTACAGATGTGCCTGAGTAGAGGGCCCCTTTTTTTTCCACTTCACTGTCATTTATATCAAAGCTTCCTGTTTCTGAGCATAAGTAAAAATATTTATTGGTTTTTGTCCATCGGCATGGACGTAGACCATTTCTATCTACTCGCGCCCCAATTGTCTTTCCATCGCAATAAACAACTAAAGCAGGACCATCCCATGGC
>JABGXW010000152.1 GCA_018675575.1 Bacteriovoracaceae bacterium
CCGCTCTAAATGTGTTAATAATATACAAAGAATAAAGCTTCTGAGAGAACATCAGTTTAATTTTGAAACTAAAGAGCTTACCCTAAATGATATAGAAAATATATGTGGTCAAATTCATAAATTATTAGTTTATAGCTAGAGGTAAAAGATGGATAATTTAACAATAAAAGTTAAAGATGAAACGACAAATGAAATCTTATTTGAATGTGGCGCTAATGAAGCATCAAAAGCATTTAAGTTTGCCACTGAAATGGAAAAATACAATATTCAAATAAGAATTGAGGCCCCTAACTCTTTAGAAACCCTCTTTTCTTCGCTAACACCATCATCTGAGGATACAGATAAGTTAAGTAATGAAATCTATAATGAGTTAGATAGTCATAATTAAAACAATATTGATTGGTTATAAGTATGCTTTGGCCCCCAATTCACTAGACACCTAATTTGATTTTTTCTATATACTCTAAAGGGCTCAACATTCCAAGCCCCGAGTGTGGGGCCTTACAGTTATAATCCTTTATCCATTCTGGAATCATCTTCATAACTGTATCAGCATCAATACAGTCTGATGTGTATACGTAATCTCTTTTTATAGTTCCAACAAATGCCTCTGCCATTCCATTAGACTGAGGTGTTCGAGGCCTTGTAAAGCAAGATTTTAGATTCATATGACGTCCTAACTCTATTGTTTCTAATGCTCTATAAATAGTTCCTCGATCGCTTAGAAACTGGATAACTCTAGGGGCCTGTACTGAGTAGAATCTTTTTAAGATACTGTTCATCATTAAATCCTGAATGTCTTCCGCCAGTAATGGTCTTTTTCTTGCTACAAAATCAATTGCATACCGATCGTGACAATCAAGAGAGAATGCGACATAAACTTTTTCTCCATTGAAACAAATAATTTCAAAACCATCAGAGCACCAACGAGTGTTTGAATGAAGAGTTATTATTTTTCCTGTTTTTTCATGGGTTTTCTCAACATGGTTTTTAACTTGAAGCATGCCATTCATACTCATGACTCTCTCAATTCTCTTCCTATTGTACTTGGGAAGTCCTTTAGATGCTCTCGATCTATTAACCATTGCAGTAATTCTTTTGTAGCCGTAAGTTGGTCTGTCTTTTTTCTCAATACGAATTTCCTCTAATACATCTTCATCAGATGATCTTTTATATCTAGTCTTTTTCATTATTAATGTTGCCCTTTTCCGTTTCCAGTAAATAGATTGTCTGCAAATCTTCATTAATTTACAGACTTTATTTTTTGAAATTTTAGTATTACTTAAAAGTGATATTACTTCTTTTGCTTCTTGGACTGTTGATCCTTGTATTTTTTTTTAAGGACTTGATTGTGAGCTTTATGAATTTGATTATCAATGGCCATATCTGCAAGGGCCTTTTTTAGGCTCTCATTTTCAATTTTTAGTTTTTCATTTTCAGATAGAATTTCTTTAACATCTTCATTTGAATTAGTGTTGTTGTTTGTAGATGACATTTTTCTTTTCCATTGATGAATAGTGACAGGATGAATTCCTATCGATTCAGCGAACTTAGTAACAGATAAATTACTAATCGACAGCTCGTCTAGAACTTTGATTCTTTCCGCTTGAGTAAAGTGTGATCTTCTTTTAATTTCAGTGGTTTGCATTTGGTCTCCTAGGTTAGGAGGTGTCTAGTTGAAATGGGGGTTAAGAACAATTAAATATGTGAAATAAATACTGTAGTTTCATGTGTTTATAAAAAAAAATAATTATACCCTGTCCTAATCCCTTATTTGGTGAATAAATTTATAATTTTTTCAATTTTGTTAGAAAGTTTGTAAGTTAGATATGTAAGTGTTAGATATTAAATAAAAATTGCTAGGATACTAAAGTGAAAAAAGTTATTTGTATTTTAACCTTTCTAATATCAGTAAGTTGTTTTGCTGATTGTGAGAAATCTTACGAAGTTTATAATGTAAAGAAAAATGAACATGGAAAAATTCTTTCAACGGCGGGTTTAGCGTC